>CAZCVG010000001.1:0-53184 GCA_964501735.1 uncultured Gemmatimonadaceae bacterium
CTCTCGACTTCGTCATCCACCCAGAGGATGCTGCGGGGACGGGGCATGGCAGAAGTATAGACGGGCGCGGCCCCGCCCGGCCGCCGGACGGCCTGCCCGCCATCCTGCTACACTTCCCGCATGACGGCTCCCCGGATCCTGCTGGTCCGCTTCAGCTCGCTCGGTGACGTCCTGCTCACGACGCCGCTGATCCGGGCCTTGCGGACCCGGCATCCGGCCGCCACAATCACCGCACTCACCAAGGAGTGCTGGGCGCCGCTCCTCTCCGCGAACCCGCACCTCAACGAAGTCATCACCGCGGCCCCGGGCGACCGGCTCGTGGCCCTGGCCAGGCAGCTCCGCCGGGCGGACTTCACCCATCACCTGGACCTGCATGGCAGCGTCCGCAGCCGGGTGTTGCGCCTCCTGGTCCCCGGTCCGTGGCACGGGTACGATGCCCGCCGGCGGGAGCGCAAGCTGCTCCTGCACGCCCGGCAGGACACCTATCAGGGACAGGTGCCGGTGGCGGAGCGGTATTTCGAGGCGGCCCGGTCCCTCGAAGCGGCCCCGGATGGCGGGGCGGCCGAGCTGTTCGTGAGTCCCGCCGCCGAGCTGCGCGCCGAGGACTGGCTCAGGCAGGCGGGCCTGGTGCCCGGCGCCCCGCTGGTGGGCCTGGTCCCGGGGGCGGCGCACGCCACCAAGCGCTGGCCGCTGGTGCACTGGAAGAAGCTGGCCCGCGGCCTGACCGACCGCGGCCTGCACGTGGTGGTGATCGGCGGCGCAGCCGACGTGGCGGCGGGCACCGAGATCGCGGCCGCCCTGGGGCGCCACGGCGCCAGCGCCGCCGGGCGGCTCGACCTGCAGGCCAGCGGCGCGCTCATCCGCCGCGCCCGCGTGGTGGTCACCGGCGACAGCGGGCCGATGCACCTCGCCACCGCGGTGCACACCCCGGTGGTGGCGCTGTTCGGTCCGACGGTGGAGCAGTTCGGCTTCTTCCCCTACCGGGCCCGCGCCACCGTGCTGGAGCGGCAACTGGCCTGCCGGCCCTGCAGCAGCAAGGGCGGACCGCGCTGCCCGCTGGGACATCATCGCTGCCTCACCGAGATCCTTCCCGAGGAGGTCATGGCGCGCACGCTGGAGTGGGTCACGTGACCGGGTGGGACCCCGCGGCCGTCGGGCTCCTGACCCTGCTCCCCAAGGCCGGCCGGGGTCCCCGGCGCGAGGGGATCTTCGCGCTCTGGCTCACCCTGCGGGTGGCCCAGGACTGTCTCCTCGACCCGCCGCTCGGCGAACGGGCCTCCCGCCGCCGGCTATTGGCGCTCGAGGCCCGGCTCTCCAGCCTCACGGTGCCGCCGCCCCTTCGCCGCGCCCTGGCCGCCGCCCTGCTGCAGCTGCGGGAGGCCCGGCCCGAGGCCGTGCCGCTGGCGCTGGCGGCGCTGGTCGCCCCGGCCCGCGACGCCGTCGGCGCCGAGGCCGGCGACGCCATGCAGCTCGCCTGGCGGAGCGCCCGGCAACGGGTCGCCGCCCCGGCCCGGTGACGCCCGCCGCCTTATCTTTCTCTCCATGCGCCCCGCCGACCGCCCCATCTCCCCCGCGGAGGCCCTTGTCGCCCGGATTGACGCCCGGGACCCGGGCCGCCCGGTACCGCCGCCCAGCCCCACCGGGGAAACCATTGTCACCGGCTTCCCCTCGATAGACCGGCAGCTCGGCGGCGGCTTCCGGCGTCAGGACCTGGTGGTGCTGGCGGGAGATGTCGGCGCCGGGAAGTCCGCCCTGGCCCTCGGCATCGCGCTCCGGAGCGCCCGGGCCGGCACCCCGGTGCTCTACCTCTCGGGCGAGATGTCCGAGGAGCGGCTGTTCGAGCGGGCCCTGGCCCTCGAGGCCCGCCTGCCGGTAGACGCGCTCCGCCGGGGCGACCTCGACGAGCTGACCCGCGCCTCGGTGGGCGCCGCCGCCATCCGGCTCCGGGACCTCCCGCTCATCGTCCGCCCCCTCCCCCACGATCCGCGGCAGCTGGACGAATCGCTCCGCACCGTGCCCCGGCGCGCCCTCTGCGTCATTGATGAACTGCAGCTGGTCCAGCCGCTGGTCGTGGGCGAGACCCCGGAGCAGTCGCTGGCCTCCACCGCCCGGAGGCTCAAGCAGATGGCCCTGGACGAGGAACTGGCCATCCTGGCCGTGGCCCAGCTCCCCCGGCTCCGGCCAGGACGCCTCGACCCCCGCCCCACCCTGGACGACCTCGGCGGCGGCGGCGTGGTCAAGCAGGTGGCCGATGTCGTCCTGGCGCTCTACCGGGAGGAGATGTACCGGCCCGGGGTCGGGGTGGAGGGCGCGGTGGAACTGATCGTCGGGAAGAACCGCAACGGACCGACCGGGTACCTGGACCTCTATTTCTACCGCCAGTGGCTCCGGTTCGAGGACATGCTGGACCCCGACCGCTGAACCGCGGCGGGCACCGGAGCACCCGCCGGCCGCCCCAGTCTCCCGCCCAGCCAGCCGCCGGACTCCTCCCGTCAGCCGGGTGAGTCACCCACAAAGCAAGCGGGGAGCCTCCGTCCGGATGGCTCCCCGCGATGATTTCCGCTATCGTGGGCGCGTCAGTTGATCTTGGCGCCGGCCACGTCCACCAGGGTACCGGAGCCCTCGCCCGGCCTCACGTTGACCCACAGCGGCGGGCCATTCTGTTCCGCGTAGAAGGCGAAGCTCCCGTCCGGCATCTTCGACTCATTGACCAGCCGCCATGGGGCCCGGGACAGCGCCTCGCGATAATAGGTGGCCACCTCCTCCACCCCGACCGGCGTCCGGAAGCGGAGCTGCACCGCATTCTCCCCGTCGTCCCGGCCGAGTCCCTCGGCGCCGGGAGGGATCGGGACGTTGGCGAGGCGATCGCCCAGGTCGGGCTTGGGTCTGGGTTCGCTGCAGGCGGTCAGGCCGGCCAGGGCCGCAAGGAAAAGGAAGCGTCGCATAGGCGGGGGAGAGTAGCGAGGGTGACGGGCTGGTGGCAAGCGGCCCTCGGCGGATGCATGGCCAACGCCCTGACCCCGCCTTATCTTCCGCCCGAACCTGCAGGAGTTGCCCATGGCCGGCCATAGCAAATGGAAACAGATCAAGCGCAAGAAGGCGATCACCGACGCCCGTCGGGGCGCTTCGTGGACCAAGGTCATCCGGGAAATCACCGTGGCCGCCAAGGCGGGCGGCGGCGATCCCGGCGGCAATCCGCGGCTCCGCACGGCCATTGACGCGGCCAAGGCCGTCAACATGCCGGCCGACAACATCGAGCGGGCCATCAAGAAGGGCACCGGCGAGCTGGAGGGCACGGTCTACGAGGAAGTGACCTACGAAGGCTACGGGCCGGGCGGGGCGGCGATCATCATCGAGGCCACCACCGACAACTCCACCCGGACGGTGGCGGAGATCCGCCACGCCTTCAGCCGCAACGGCGGCAACCTCGGCGCCACCAATTCGGTGGCCTGGATGTTCGACCGTAAGGGGCAGCTGTTCCTCGACGCCACCCGGTATCCGGAGGACGCGACCCTCGAGGCCGCGCTCGAGGCCGGGGCCGAGGACTTCGCCCGGGAGGGCGAGCAGTACGTGGTGGCCACCACGGTCGGGGGCTTCCACGCCGTGCAGGACGCCCTGCGGGCCCGGCAGCTGGAGATCGAGTCGGCCGAGATCGCCATGGTGCCGAAGACCACCGTGAAGGTCGAGGGCAAGCAGGCCGAGCAGATGCTCAAGCTCATGGAGGCGCTCGAGGATCTCGAGGACGTCTCCAAGGTCTTCTCCAATTTCGACATTGACGCCAACGAACTGGCGGAGGCCTGACTGACCGGGCCGGGACTGTGAAGGTGCTGGGGATTGACCCGGGCACCGCGGTGACCGGCTATGGGGTGGTGGACGCGGGGGAGCGAGGCGCCTTGCGGCTGCTCGAGTGCGGCGTCATCCGGCCCGCGCCGCGCACCCCGCTCGCGACCCGGCTCCGGCAGCTGCACGACGACGTGACCGCCCTGCTCCAGCGTCATCACCCCGATGTCCTCGCCGTCGAGGAAGCCTTTCACGCCCGGAGCGCCCGGACCACGCTGGTGCTCGGGCATGCCCGCGGGGTCATCCTGCTGGCCGGCGAGATCGCCGGCGTCACCCTGGCGGAGTATTCCCCGGCCATGATTAAGAAGACCGTGACCGGGCGCGGGGCGGCGATGAAGCCGCAGGTCGGGTACATGGTTGCCCAGCTGCTGCGGCTCCGGGAGGCCCCGGCCCCGGCCGATGCCGCCGACGGCGTGGCGGTGGCGCTCACCCATCTCCTCCGCGGCGCGGCCGCCCGGCGGCTCGCCCGATGATCGCCCTGGTGAGCGGCGTGCTCCGGGAGCGCGACGGCGACACCGTGCTCATCGAGACGGCCAGCGGCCTGGGCTACGCCGTCACCGTGCCGCTCGGCGTGCTGGAGCGGCTGCCTCCCAACGGGGAAGCGGTGCGGCTCCACACCGAGCTGGTGGTGCGGGAGGACGGCTGGGCCCTGTACGGCTTCGACCGGACCGGCGAGCGGGCCGTGTTCCAGCGGCTGCTGTCCGCCTCGGGCTTCGGCCCCCGGCTGGCACTGGCGGTGCTCTCCACCCTGGGGCCGGAGCGGGCGGTCCGGAGCATCCAGCAGCGGGACCTCGCCACGCTGTCGTCGGTGCCGGGGATCGGCCGCAAGAAGGCCGAGAAACTGGCCGTGGAGCTGGCCGACCGCTTCTCCGCCCTGCCCGGGGAGCTGCCGGCGGGGCCGGCCAGTCCCTCCGACGACGCCACCCAGGCCCTCATCCGCCTCGGGTATTCGCCGGCCCTGGCCGAGGAAGCGGTCCGCGAGGCCCTCGCGGCCGGCACCAGCGGCACCGCCCAGGTGATCCGGGCGGCGCTGGTCTCGCTGGCCGGCAAGCGAGGGTGAGCCGCCCGCCCGCCGTGTCCACCGCATCACTATCACGGGAGTCCGCCGCATGACCGTTGCCGCCACCACCGCCGAATGGATCTGCACCCGCTGCGGCAGCACCAACCGCCGCCTGGTCGCCGCCACCACCGGCCAGACCACCGACCGCTGCGTCCACTGCCACGCCCGGCACACCATCGAGCCGGATGACCGGCCGGTGCGCTGGAACGCCACCCTGCGGGCCTGACCAGCGCGATGTCCCGCCTGCAGATCACCACGCCCGAGCCGCTGCCCGAGGAGAGCGGCGCCGACGCGGCGCTCCGTCCCGGGCAGCTGGAGGAGTTCGTCGGGCAGGCCCAGGTCAGGACCTCGCTCCGGATCGCCATTGACGCGGCCCGGCACCGGGGGGACCCGCTGGACCACCTGCTCCTCTTCGGCCCGCCCGGCCTGGGGAAGACCACCCTGGCGATGCTGCTGGCCCGGGAGATGGGCGTCCAGCTCCGCACCACCTCCGGGCCGGTGCTGGAGAAGCCGGGCGACCTGGTCGGCATGCTCACCACGCTGCAGGCGGGGGACATTCTCTTCATTGACGAAATCCACCGGCTCCGTCCGGTGCTGGAGGAGTTCCTCTATCCCGCCATGGAGGACTTCCGGGTGGACGTGCGGATCGCGGACGGTCCCAACGGCCAGACCATTCCCATGGCCATCGAGCGGTTCACCCTGATCGGAGCCACCACCCGCTTCGGGCTGCTCACGCCGCCGATGCGGGCCCGCTTCGGCATGGTGGAACGGCTGCACTTCTACCCGCCCGAGGATCTCCAGGTGATCATCCGCCGCTCGGCCAAGATCCTGGGCGTGGCCGCCGACGACGAGGGCACCGGCGAAATCGCCCGGCGCAGCCGGGGCACGCCGCGGGTGGCCAACCGGCTGCTCCGCCGGGTGCGCGACTATGCCCAGGTCAAGGCGTCGGGCACCATCACCGGGCCGGTGGCCCGCGAGGCGCTGGGGCGGCTCAACGTGGACGAGTTCGGCCTGGACGACATGGACGCCCGGCTGCTCACCACCCTGATCGAGAAGTTCGGCGGCGGGCCGGTGGGGCTGAACACCCTGGCCATCGCGGTGGGCGAGGACAGCTCCACATTGGAAGAAGTGTACGAGCCGTACCTGATCCAGCAGGGGTTCCTGGAGCGGACCCCGCGCGGGCGGGTCGCGACCCCGCTTGCCTACCGGCGCTTCGGCTTCACTCCGCCTGCCGGCGCCCAGGAGTCCATGCTCTGATCCGCAGCACCCCCATGCCGCTTGCCACCTCGGATTTCGACTACCAGCTGCCGCCGGAGCTGATCGCCCAGGAACCGCCCGCGGCGCGGGGCGAGAGCCGCCTCCTGGTCCTGCCCCGGGGCGGCCCGCCCGCCGACCGGCGCTTCGCCGACCTGGTGGACCTCGTCCCGCCCGGCGACCTGCTGGTCCTCAACACCACCCGGGTGCGCCACGCCCGCTTCCTCGGCACCCGCCCCAGCGGGGCGCCCGCCGAGGTGCTGCTGCTTCACCCGGCGCCCGGGGGCGGGTGGGTGGCGATGGGCCAGCCGGGCAGCGCGCTCCGGCCCGGCAAGCGGGTGGCCCTGGGCGGCGGCGCCTTCATCGAGACGGTGGCGCTGCTGGACGGGGGATACCGGGAGGTGCGCTTCGTGGGAATGCCTGACACGGAGGCCATCGCCCGCTTCGGCCGGCTGCCCCTGCCGCCCTACATTGACCGCGCCCCCACCGCCGCCGACGAGCAGCGTTACCAGACGGTGTACGCCGAGCGGGAAGGCAGCGTGGCGGCGCCCACCGCGGGGCTCCACTTCACCCCCGCGCTGCTGGCGGCGCTCGAGGCCCGGGGCGTGCGGATCGCCCGCCTGGACCTCGAGGTGGGCCCCGGCACCTTCAAGCCGGTGGAGGTGGAGGACCCCACCAGCCACCCGATGCATCCCGAATGGTACGAGATCCCCGAGGCCGCCGCGGCGGAGATCGCCGAGACCCGGCGCCGGGGCGGCCGGATCTGGGCGGTGGGCACCACCGTGGTGCGGGCGCTGGAGAGCTCCGCCGGCCCGGGCGGAACGGTCGTGGCCGGGCGGCGCGAGACCCGGCTGCTCATCACCCCCGGCCATGCCTTCCAGGTGGTGGACCGGCTGGTCACCAACTTCCACCTGCCCCGCTCCACCCTGCTCATGCTGGTGGCCGCCTTCGGCGGCTACGCCGAGGTCATGCAGGCCTACCGGCACGCGGTGCGGGCCGGCTACCGGTTCTATTCGTACGGCGACGCCATGGTGGTGGTGTGACCGGACCGGTTGCGTTATCCGTTCCCCTCGCCTGATCCCCGCGCCCCGAGCCCATGTTCGAGTTCACCCTGCACGCCACCGAAGGCGCCGCCCGCGCCGGCACCCTCACCCTGCCGCACGGCGTGGTGGAAACGCCGGCGTTCATGCCGGTGGGAACCCATGGCACCGTCCGCGGGCTCCATCCCGGGGAGGTCGAGGCGGCCGGGGCGCAGATCATCCTGGGGAACACCTACCACCTGCACCTCCGCCCCGGCGAGCAGGTGGTGCAGGCCCTGGGCGGGCTGCACCGCTTCAGCACCTGGCCCCGGCCGATGCTCACCGATTCGGGTGGCTTCCAGGTCTTCTCGCTCGAGGGCCTCCGCCGGATCTCGGAGAGCGGGGTGGAGTTCGTCAGCCACATTGACGGCTCGACCCGCACCCTCACGCCCGAGTCGGCGATGGAGATCCAGTGGGCGCTGGGCGCCGACGTGGCGATGGTGTTCGACCACGTGGTGCCCGGCCAGGCCACCTGGGAACTGGCCGAGGAGGGGATGGAGCGCACCCTGCGCTGGCTGGAGCGCTGCCGCCGGCGCCATGGCGAGCTGTGTGAGGCGGGCGGCGGGCCGGGCCGCCAGACCCTCTGGCCCATCGTCCAGGGCGGCACCCACGCCGACCTCCGGCGCCGCTCGCTCGAGGGGACCCTGGCCCGCGGGCCGTGGACCGGCGTGGCCATCGGCGGGCTCTCGGTGGGCGAGCCCAAGCCGGTGATGCACCGGGTGCTGGAGGACCTGGGCCCTCACCTGCCGGCGGCGGTGCCGCGTTATCTTATGGGGGTCGGTTTTCCGGACGACCTGCTCGAGGGCATCGCGCGGGGCGTGGACCTGTTCGACTGCGTCGCCGCCACCCGGAACGGCCGCCACGGGAGTGCCTGGACCAGCACCGGCAAGGTGAACGTGCGGTCGGCCGCGCTCCGCCTGAGCGACGCGCCGCTGGACCCCGGCTGCGACTGCGACACCTGCCGCCGCTTTCCCCGGGCCTACCTGCGCCACCTGTTCATGGCGGAGGAGATGCTGGGGCTCAGGCTCCTGTCGATTCACAACATCCGTTTCCTGATCCGGCTCGGCGAACAGGCCCGCGCCGCGATCCTGGCTGGCCGGTTCGAGGCATTCCGCCGCGACTGGTCAGGCCGGTACCACCAACGAGGAGAATCGTGACGCTCACCCTGCTCGCCTTCATGGCCCCGGCCGACAGCCCGTCGGCCGGCCTGACCCTCCTGCTGCTGCAGATCGGCGCCATCGCGCTGGTGTTCTACTTCCTCATCCTCCGGCCGCAGTCCCAGGCCCGCAAGAAGCACGAGGAGCTGCTCAAGGGGCTCAAGAAGGGGGACGAGGTCACCACCGTCGGCGGCCTGATCGGCAAGGTGAAGGACGTGAAGGACACCCGGGTCACCCTGGAAACCGGGACCGCCACTGTGGTGGTGGAACGGGCCCGGATCGTGAAGATCGGCGACCAGTCGGCGCCCGGGGTGCCCGGATGACGATCCGGGACCTCCACCTGCTGGGCTCACCGGTGCTGCGCGAGGAGAGCGCCCTGGTGGCCGCGGTGGACGACGAGGTCCGCCGCTTCGTGGACGACCTCTTCGAGACCATGTATGCCGCCCGCGGCATCGGCCTGGCCGCCAACCAGGTGGGGGTGGCGCGCCGGATCGCGGTCATTGACGCCGACGGCGAGAAGCTGGTGCTGATCAACCCCAGGATCCTCGAGGTCAGCGGCTCGGAGACCGGCGAGGAGGGCTGCCTCTCCATTCCCGACTACTTCGGCGACGTCACCCGTCCCGACCGGATCGTGCTGGAGGCGCTGGACGCGGACGGGCAGCCGTACCGCCGGGAACTCGCCGGCCTGCCCGCCCGGGCCGCGCAGCACGAGATTGACCACCTCGACGGGATCCTGTTCCTGGATCACCTCAGCCTGCTCAAGCGGCAGCGCATGCTGTCCCGCTGGCGCAAGGAGCACGCCGGCGACACCAGCTACGTCCGCCCCGTCAGCCCCACGTCGGCCGAGCGCCCCTGATGCGCGTGGTGTTCTTCGGCACCCCCGAGTTCGCCGTGCCCTCCCTCCGGGCGCTGCTGGAGGAAGGCTTCGAGGTCGCCGCGGTGGTCACCCAGCCGGACCGGCCGCACGGGCGCTCCCGCAGCCAGCTGGTCCCGCCGCCGGTGAAGCTGGTCGCCCAGGAGGAGGGCCTGCCCGTCCTCCAGCCGGAACGGCCGGTGGGCCCGTTCGCCGAGGCGCTCGCTGCGCTCGAGGCCGACCTCGGCGTGGTGGTGGCGTACGGCCACATCCTCAAGCCGGAGATCCTGGCCATTCCCCGGCGCGGCATGCTCAACGTGCACGCCTCGATGCTGCCGGCCCTGCGCGGCGCCGCCCCGATCCAGTGGGCCATCCTGCAGGGCCTCGAGACCACCGGGGTGAGCATCATGCAGATGGAAGCGGGCCTCGACAGCGGCCCGGTACTGCACCGGATCGAAACCGAGATCGCCGCCGACGAGACCGGCGCCGAACTGGCCGAGCGGCTGGCCGAGCTGGGCGCCGCGGCCCTGGTCGAGGCCCTGACCATGCTGGCCGCCGGCGAGGTGCTGGCCCGCCCGCAGGACCACGCCCGGGCCACCTACGCGCCCAAGATCACCCGCGAGCTGACCCGGCTCGACTGGGCCAAGGACGGAGCCCGCCTGGCCCGCGTGGTGCGTGCCTTCGACCCCGAGCCCGGCGCGTGGGCCACGCTCGAGGGACAGGAGGTCAAGCTGTTCGGCGGCCGTGCGGCCAACGCGGGTGGGGAACCGGGGACCGTCCTCGCCGCCGGCGACGTGCTCCGCATCGCGGCCGGCATCGGCGCGCTGGATGTGGCCGAGGTCCAGCCGGCGGGGAAGAAGCGGATGGCTGCCGGCGAGTGGGCCCGGGGCCGGGGCGTGGCCGTGGGACAGCGGTTCGCATGAGGCCGCTGCCCCGCCTGCACGCCGTGACCGATGCCGCGGTGCTGGCCCACGAGGACCTTCCCGTGCGGGCCGCGGCCCTCGCCGCGCTGGGGAGCGCGGTGGCCATCCACGTGCGCGACCGCTCCGCCCTGGCGGGGGTCCTGGTCGAGCGCACCACGCGGATCCAGCGCCTTGCCGCGCCGCCGGGTGCCGCGGTGTTCGCGAGCGCCCGCGGCGACATCGCCGCCGCCCTCGCCACCCAGGGCCTCCACCTCGGCCAGGCCGACCTGGCGCCGGGGGAAGTCCGGCGCGCCCTCGGTGAGCGCTGGCACGGCTGGCTCGGCGTCTCGGTCCATACTATCGAGGAAGCCCGGGCGGCCCGGGACGGCGGCGCCGACTACCTCATGGCCGGGAACATCTACCCCACCGCCACCCATCCCGGCCGGCCGGCCCGCGGCCTCGGCTTCGTCGAGGAGGTGGCGGAGCTGGGCCTGCCGGTCATCGCCATCGGCGGACTCACCGCCGGCCGGGCCGGCGCGGCGAAGCAGGCGGGCGCCTGGGGCGTCGCCGCCATTTCCGCGCTCTGGTACGCCGACGATGCCTATGCCGCGGCGGTGGCCCTCGTCGCGCCCTGGACCGACGACGCCGCATGACCCACCTGCGCCTGATCCTCAACGGCGATCCCCGGGTGGTGCCCGGCCCAGCCACCGTGGCCGACCTGCTCACCCACCTCGGGCTGGACCCGCGGATGATCGTGGTGGAGCTGAACCGCGAGATCATCCGCCGCCCCCGGCTCGGCGAGGTAACCCTCAAGGAGGGGGACCAGGTGGAGCTGGTCCACTTCGTGGGCGGCGGCTGAACGGCCCTCGGCCGCAACGCCCCACCGGATCCTGTCGCCCCGCCCCACGCCTCCCGCTTAACTTCCCCGCATGAACGACTCGACACTCAGCATCGGCGGCCGGACCTTCCGTTCCCGGCTGCTGGTCGGCACCGGCAAGTACCGCAGCAACCAGGAGATGCTCGCCGCCATCACGGCGTCCGGGGCGGAGGTGGTAACCGTCGCGGTGCGCCGTGTGGACCTGGACCGCACCAAAGAGGAGGGCGTGCTCCATCACCTCGACCCCGGCCGGTTCTTCCTGCTGGCCAACACCGCTGGCTGCTACAGCGCCGGGGAGGCGGTCCGCTACGCCCGGCTGGCCCGCGAGGCGGGATTCAACGAGTTCATCAAGCTGGAAGTGATCGGGGACAAGGAGACCCTGCTCCCCGACACCGAGGGGCTGCTCGCCGCCACCCGCACCCTCGCGGCGGAGGGCTTCCAGGTCATGGCCTACACCAACGACGACCTCATCACCGCGCTCCGGCTGGAGGATGCCGGTGCCGCCGCCGTGATGCCGCTCGCCTCGCCCATCGGCAGCGGGCTGGGGCTGCTCAATCCCTACAGCATCCGCACGATCAAGCGCCGCCTGACAGTGCCGGTGCTGGTGGACGCCGGCGTGGGCACCGCCTCGGATGCCTGCATCACGATGGAGCAGGGCGTGGACGGCATCCTCATGAACACCGCCATCGCCGAGGCGGCCGATCCCGTGGGCATGGCCACCGCGATGCGGCTGGCGGTGGAGGCGGGCCGGCTCGCCTACCTGGCCGGCCGCATGCCGCGGCGCGAGGTCGCCGTGCCGTCGAGCCCGGACACCGGGATGGTGGGGTGAAGAAGGCGCGCCGGGCGGCGCCCGACAGGGAGGCCGGGCCGGGGGCCGGGATTGTCGCGCCGTCTGCGGCGACGCCCCCCTCCGGCCTGGCCCCGAGGCTGGCCGCCTACCGCGTGCTGCGGGCCACCGAGAGCGGCGAAGCCTTCGAGCCGGCCCTGGACCGGACCCTGGGGGACCTGCCCGAGCCCGACCGGCGGCTGGCGCACGAGCTGGCCGCCGGCGTGCTGCGCCAGCGCCACGACCTGGATGCCCGCCTCGGGCCGCTGGTCCATCGCGGCTGGACCAGCGTCCAGCCGGAACTGCGCGACGTGCTGCGGCTGGGGGCCTACCAGCTCACCGCCCTCGACCGGGTCCCGGCCCACGCCGCCGTCTCCACCACCGTGGAGCTGGCCCGTGCCGAGCTGGGCGAAGCCGCCGCCCGGTTCGCCAACGCGCTCCTGCGAGGACTGGGCGGCCGGGCCGCCCCGCCCCCGCCGGGCGGCGACCTCGCCCGCAATCTCGCCAACCGCTACTCCCACCCGCGGTGGCTGGTGCGCCGCTGGCTGGACCAGTTCGGCGCCGCCGAGACCGAGACCCTCCTGCAGTGGAACAACAGCCGGCCCGCGCTCATCCTCCAGCCGGCCCGCACTTCGCTCCCCGACCTGCAGCGCACCCTGTGGGAGCAGGGCATTGCTTCCCGGCGGGCGCCGTTCGACGCGGGGCTGGTCGTCGAGGCCAGCCGGCCGGCGGACCTGCCGGGCTTCGCCCAGGGCGGATTCGTGGTGCAGGACGCAGCACAGGCGCTGGTGGCCCGGTTCGCCGCGGTCCCCGAGGGCGGCATCGCCTACGACGCCTGTGCCGCGCCGGGGGGAAAGACCATCGCCCTGGGCCAGGCCGCCCGGCGGGTGATGGCCGGCGAACTGCGCCGGGACCGGACCCTCAGGCTGGTGCAGAACGTGGAGCGGGCGGGCAGCGGCCGGGAGCATGTCGTCGTCGCTTCGGCGGAACACCCGCCGTGCCGGGCGGTGGACCTCGTCCTGCTCGACGCCCCCTGTCTCGGGACGGGCACCTTCGGCCGCCACCCCGACGCCCGGTGGAAGGTCTCGGTGGAAGCCCTGGACCGGCTGGCCGGCCAGCAGGCCGGGCTGCTTGCCGGGGCGGCGGGCGCGGTGCGGCCGGGAGGGTGGTTAGTTTACGCGACCTGCTCACTGGAACCGGAAGAGAACGAGAACCAGGTGGACACCTTCCTTGCCGCGCATCCGGCCTTCCATCGGGATCCCCCGCCCGGGATGCCGGCCGAGCTCCTCACCGGCCGGGGGGACCTCCAGCTCCTGCCCCAGCGCCACGGCACCGATGGCGCCTTCGCCGCCCGGCTGCGCCGGAGGCCGGCGTGAGGTTCAGCCGGCCCAGCGGCGCCACGGGCAGCCCGGGGTTCTTCCGCACCATCGCCGGCCGCCGGCTGCTCCGCCAGGTCGCCGTGGTGATCGCGGCATTCCTGGTGGGCTACCTCGTGAACGTTTTCTGGCTGTTCCCGGCGCCGCTCTTCTCCAAGGAACATGCCGTGCCCCGGCTGCTCGACATGGGCGCGACCGAGGCGCGGACGAGGCTGGAGGCGCAGGGCTTCCGGGTCCGCGTGGAGGACCAGCAGACCGATGTGAGCGCACCCCAGGGCACGGTGGTGTGGCAGGATCCCCCGCCGGGGGTGGTCGTGCCGCCCAACAGCCAGGTCGCGATCATCGTGAGCGAAGGCCCCCCCGATGTCCCGGTGCCGGACGTGGCGGGGTTTCCGCGGCTGCTGGCGGAGCGGGTCCTGGCCGCGGCGGGATTCAAGATCGGCGGTATTGACACCCTGCCCGCCTCCCCCGAGCCGGGCATCGTGATCCAGACCCGTCCGGCCTCCTCGGTGGGCCGGCCGGTCGGGACCCCCGTCACCCTTGTCATCAGCAGCGGCCCCGCCGAGGTTACCGTGCCGACCGTCATCGGGCTGCCGCTGCCGGTGGCCCGGGAGCGGCTCGAGGTCCTCGGCCTGGCGGTCGGGAAGGTCACCGGGCGCACCGCGCCGGGCCGGGTGGAGGGGATGGTGCTGGAACAGCGTCCGTCCGGCGGGGCCCGGGTGGCCCGGACCACCAAGGTGGACTTCATCGTTACACGCAAGGACTAGCGATGGCCGTGCGTATCGCCCCCAGCCTGCTCTCCGCCGACCTCGGCCGCCTGCGCGAACAGGTGGAGGCGGCCCTCGCGGGCGGGGCCGAGTGGCTGCACGTGGACGTGATGGATGGCCGCTTCGTGCCCAACCTCACGTTCGGCGCGCCCCTGATCCGCGCCCTCCGCCGCTTCACCGATGCCCCGCTGGACGTCCACCTCATGGTGGCCGAGCCCGAGCGGTTCATTCCCGAGTACGCCGACCTCGGCGTGAACGTTTTCACCTTCCATCCCGAGGCCACTACCCATGTGCAGCGGCACCTCGCTGCGATCCGGGAACGGGGGATGGCGGCGGGGCTGGCCCTGAATCCCTCGAGCCCGCTGGCCCTGGTCGAGGAGGTGCTGGCCGACATGGACCTGCTGCTGATCATGAGCGTCAATCCCGGCTATGGGGGGCAGTCCTACCTCCCCGCGGCCACGGCCAAGATTGCCCGGGCGCGCGCCCTGCTGGAGCGCCACGGCGCCCGCGCCACGCTCGAGGTTGATGGGGGCATCACCCTGGACACCATCGCGGCGGCGTGGCGGGCGGGGGCGGATACCTTCGTGGCGGGAACGGCCGTCTTCGGGGCGCCTGACGTGGCCGGTGCGGTCCGCGGTCTCCAGCAGTGCTGCCGCGAGAGGGCCTGACCCGATGACCAAGCAGTGGCTCCTGGTGCTCAGCGTCCTGGCCGGCCTGGTGATCGGCGGCGCCGCCCTGGTGGTGTACGGACCGGGCAAGGCGGCGGTCTCCGCCGGCAGCAAGGCGCCCAACTTCCGGGTGATGGACCTGGCCACCGGCGACAGCGTCCGGCTGCGCGATCACTACAAGGGCCACGTCACCCTGATCAACATCTGGGCGACCTGGTGCATCCCCTGCAAGATCGAGATGCCGGCCATGCAGCGGGTGTACGATTCGCTGGGGCCGCTGGGCTTCCGCATCGCGGCCGTGAGCATCGACCAGGAGGGCCCCGAGGTGGTGCGCCAGTTCACCCAGAGACTGGGCCTCACCTTCGACGTGCTCCACGACCGCAGCGGCGCCATCCAGAACGCCTATCAGACCACCGGGGTGCCCGAGAGCTTCCTCCTGGATACCACCGGGATCATCATGAAGCGGGTCATCGGCGCCCACGACTGGGCCTCCCCCGTCAACGTGGCCCTGATCCGCCGGCTCCTCGGCGACACCAGCGTCGTGGTCGGCACCCCGATCAGCGACCGCGCGCCGGCCGACACCCTGCCCCCCGGCCGGTGAGCCGGCCGGCACCCCGGCGCCACGGCGCCGGGCCGGGATCGCCCTGACCGATGCTGCTCGCCATCGAGACCTCCTGCGACGAGACCTCCGCGGCCATCCTGGGCCGGGACGGGGAGCGCCCCACTCTCAAGAGCCTGGTCATCCTCTCCCAGGACGTGCACCAGGTCTTCGGCGGCGTGGTGCCGGAACTGGCCAGCCGGGCGCACCTCGTCACCATCCAGCAGGTGGTGGACCGGGCCCTGGAGGATGCCGGCACGAGCCTCGAGGAACTCGGCGGCATCGCCGTCACCGCCGGGCCGGGGTTGGTGGGAGCGCTGCTGGTCGGGGTGATCTACGGCAAGACCCTCGCCTACCGGCTCGGGATCCCGCTCATCGGCGTGCACCACCTGGAGGGGCACCTGTTCGCCCCCGTGCTGGAGCACCCCGGGCTGGAGCCGCCCTTCGTCGCCCTGCTGGTGAGCGGCGGCCACACCCTGCTGCTCGACGTCACGGCCTGGGGCGCCTACCGGCTGCTGGGCACCACCCGCGACGACGCCGCCGGCGAGGCGTTCGACAAGGTGGGCACCCTGCTCGGGCTGGGCTATCCCGGTGGTCCCGCCATCGAGCGCCTGGCCACGGCAGGCAACCCCGGGCGGTTCCGGTTTCCCCGCCCGATGCTGCGTGAGACAGCGGTGCCGGGGCCCGACCGCTACACCTTCTCGTTCAGCGGGCTCAAGACCGCCGTGCTGCGTGCGGTGCAGCAGAGCGATGACCTGGAGCGTGACCGCCCCGACCTGGCGCGGGGCTTCCAGGATGCGGTCGTCGAGGTGCTGGTCGAGAAGGCCGCCGCGGCCATCGAGAGCCTGGGGTACCAGACCCTGGTGCTCGGCGGCGGGGTCGCCTGCAACGGCGCCCTCACGGCCGCCGCCCGCGAACGGGTGGGGCCGGGAAGCCGGGTGGTGGTCGCCTCGAATCGCCTCAATACCGACAATGCCGCCATGATCGGCGCGGCGGGGCTCTTCCGGCTGGGCCGGGGGGAGCGCGCCGGGCTCGACCTCGAACCCCGGGCCGATCTACCTTTCCCGGGCCTGCTCACCTCCGCCACCCTCCACGGAAGTCCCCGATGAACATCTATCCCTTCATCGTCAAGGTCGGCCCCCTCGAGATCACCGGCTACGGGATCATGATGATGGTGGGCTTCCTCGTCGGCGGCTGGCTCATCACCCTCGAGCTGCGGCGCCGCGGGCTGTACGAGGAGTACGCCGCCGACATCACCGTCGCCGCCGTCATCGGCGGGATCGTCGGCGCCAAGCTCTGGTACTGGGCCATGAACGGCGGCAGCCTCTTCTCCCGCGGCGGGCTGGTCTGGTACGGCGGGTTCGTCGGGGGATTCCTGGCGGTGATGCTCAACGGCTGGCGGCTCAAGGTCCCCATCCGCTGGACCTTCCATCTCTGCGCCCCGGCCCTGGCCGCCGCGTACGCCCTGGGCCGCATCGGCTGCTTCATTGTCAACGATGACTACGGCCACCCCACCGACCTGCCCTGGGGCGTCAAGTTCCCGCAGGGGCTGCCGCCGTCCACCGCCGAGCAGATGACCCACCAGTTCGGCATCGCCGTCCCGGCCGGCACCGATCCCGCGACAGTGCTGGCGGTCCATCCCACCCAGCTGTACGAGGCGGCCATCATGCTGGGGGTGTTCGCGCTGCTGTGGCGGCTCCGGCTCCAGGCCCGCGCCATCGGCTGGATCTTCGGCATCTACCTGCTGTGCGCCGGGGTGGAGCGGTTCCTGATCGAGATCCTGCGAGCCAAGGACGACCGCTTCTTCGGGCCGCTCACCATCGCCCAGGTGGTCAGCATCGGCCTGGTCCTGGGCGGAGCCATCCTGCTCCAGCGGCTGCGGGAGGACGACAACCTGGCCCCCGGACCATACCTCACGCGCAGCCCGGCGGCGTCCTAGAAATGTCGTTGAGCGGCAATTTTTGCCGGCATTTATTGCCGCACCGGCAAAATTATCCGGCAAGAAATGCAGGCACGAAAACGTAAGGCACTGCAAATCAACAACTTGCGAAAATGTGATTTATGGCACATGGCCTGCTATTTAACCGGGCGTGCGGCACTACAACGGTGCCCAACCGGAAGTGGCGGGCCGAAGAAGAGTGGAGCGAACATCCCGTTCGTCTCCGTCTAAACTCAGGGGGCGGTCCGTCACCCCACCACTGCAAGACGCCGGCTCGATTCGAGCCGGCGTTTTGCGTTCCGGGGACTGGTGTCGCACCGTGACCGCAGGGGTAGTGCCCCAGGTCGGCGCCGCGGGCCGAGGCCCGGGGGAAGGACCGCCGGATCAGGCTCCCGGCCGCCGTGAGGTGCTGCGCAACAGCAGGCTCTTGAGACGCTCCACCTCGGCGCGGAGCTGGGCCAGGTCGGCGTCCATGCGGTCGAGCGCGCGCAGCATGTCCTGCTCCACCCGCATGGGACGCTCTTCCGGGATCTGGGCTTCGGCGCTCCGGGCTTCGGGAGCGTCGGGGACCATCACCTGGGTCACCTCCAGGCGCCGGGGCTCGATGACGAACGTCCAGACCAGCCCCGCCACCAGCAGGAGGACCAGCACACCCTGGAGCGCGAGCGACTCCACGGTGGGGTAGATGCCGAGGGCCGGGAGCCGGGGCGCCCAGGCGACGATCGTGGTGCCGATCACGCCGCCCTCCTGCAGCTCGGCGATGCCCTTCCCGGCGAACACGAAGGCCATGTAGTAGAGGAACGCGCTGGTGACCCCGAAGAAGGGCTTGAGCGGAATCTTCACGCCCCAGCGGTTGATCGCGAAGTACACCAGCGCCAGCACGGCGCCGCCCACCACCATGCCCACCACCACCGGGAGCGCCGACCCGGCGCTGGCCAGGAACAGCGCCTTGTAGAACAGCACGGTCTCGAACCCCTCGCGATACACCGCCAGGAAGGCCACCGAGGCGAGGGCCAGCGCCGAGCCGCTGGTCACGGCGTCCTGCACCCGCCCCTTCACGAACCGGTTCCACTTGGCCACTTCCATCTTGGAGAGCAGCCAGTAGCTCACGTAGAAGAGCATCACCGTGGCCACCAGCATCACGCCGCCCTCCAGCGCCTCCTGCCGGGCACGGCTCACCTGGAAGATGGTCTCGAGCAGCAGGGCGGTGAGCAGGCTCGCGCCGATGGCGGCCACCACCCCGATATGCATGTCCCGCCGGCGCTCCCCCGCCCCGGTGCGCACCAGGAAGGTCATGAGCGCGCCGACCACCAGGATGGCCTCGAGGCCTTCGCGGAGCAGAAGGACGAAGGACTGCAGGAAGAGGTTGAGCGGCGAGAGCCGGTCCCCCACGGTGCGCTCGGCGTTCTCGAGGTCGCCCAGCAGGCGCACATGGAGGGTCCGCAATTCGGCCGCGGTGGCCCCGCCCGCCGCGCGGGTGCGCAGGTTGGCGAAGCCGGCCTCGAGGGAGTTGGCCAGGCCCGGGTTCTTGGCCCGCACCCCGCGCTCCACCTGCTCGAAGGTCATGTAGGCATCGAAGGCCGTGCTGCTGGCGTCCTCGCCCAGGCCGGCGCTGGCCAGCGCCAGCGCCGAGTCGAGTTGCGCCCGCACCCGGGCGAAGACCGGGCCGACCGCATCATGGTCGGTCTCCTGGGTGGCAAAGGTGCGAATCGCGGCGACCCGGGCCCGGGCCTCCACTGCGGCTGGATCGAGATCCGGTGCGGCGGCCAGGGCCAGCTCCACATCCGAAAGCCGGGCGGTGCTGCCGAACTCGCGAAGGGCGGCGGGCACCTCGCCCCGGGGCGCCGGCAGCCGGAGGGTTGACGCATACACCGCCACCGCCCAGCGCTCCTCGGCCGTGAGCCGGTTCTCGTAGGCCGGCATGGCGGTGCCGGCCACGCCGATGGTGATCCGGCGGTAGAAGTCGAGCGGGGTAACGGTGGCCAGTCCGCGGTAGTCGCTCAGGTCAGCGGGCATGGGGTCCAGTGCCTGCCCGGCGGGACCGTCGCCACGCCCCACCCCGCCGTGGCACGAGGCGCACTGGGTCTGGTACACCTGGGCGCCCAGGCTCAGGGCCGGCGCCCGGGCCGGGATCTCGTCCAGAGAAACGTTGAAGCGGGTGGCGAGGGCACTGGAAAGCTCCCGGGCCAGCAGGGTCAGGCTGTCCGGCGGCGCGGTACGCGCCACCATCGCCAGCATCCGGTCAAGGTTGGCGATGGCATCCCGGCCGGCCTCATGCGGCAGGAGACCGGCGCTCCGCCGCGCCTCCGTCAGGAAGAGCCGCGCCTCGTCCACTTCCGGGGCGAGGACCACCTTGCCGTCCTTGACGCCGAGGCTGTATTCCTGCGCGGCCAGCGCGGTGGTCGCCGCGATCCGGCGCACGGTGGCCGTCTGGTCATCCTGGGGCGCCGCAATCGGGAGGGCTAGCAGCGAGGCGATCAGGGGAGCCGCAGCGATGAGAACCATTCTCAACCAGTGTTTGTGGGTGACAATAAACTAGAGCGCCACCATCGGAATTGGAAGTGGCCGCCACCCGCGCCGCTACCTTTCAGCCCATGACCTCCATCCCCGCGATTGATCCCGCCACCGGCGAGGTGTTCGCCGACACCCCCGCCACCGACCTGGCCGAGATCCCGCTGCTCGTGGCCCGGGCCCGGGTGGCACAGCAGGAGTGGGCCCGCCGCCCGCTGGGGGCGCGGCGGCGGGTGATCGCCCGGTTCCAGGAGCTGCTCTATCACCGGCGGCAGGAGATGGCGGAACTGGTCAGCCGCGAGAACGGCAAGCCGGTAGCCGAGGCGCTGCTGACCGATGTGGCGGTCACCCTCGACCTGGCCCGCTTCTACCTGGCTCATGCCGAGCGGGTGCTCCGGCCGCGGCGGGTGCATCCGGCCAATGTCGCCATGCTGGGACGGCATGGCCGTGTGCACTGGGAACCGATGGGTGTCATCGGGATCATCTCCCCCTGGAACTACCCGCTGCTCCTGCCGTTCGGCGAGATCATCGCCGGCCTGCTGGCGGGGAACGCGGTGCTGCTCAAGCCCAGCGAGTTCACCACCCGGTGTGCCGTCCTGGGGGTTTCACTCCTCCACGAGGCCGGGCTGCCACCAGACCTCTGCCGGGTGATCGCCGGCGCCGGCGACGCCGGCCGGGGCCTGCTCGACGCCCGGCCTGACAAGGTTTTCTTCACCGGCAGCGTCGCCACCGGCCGCAAGGTGGCGATGCGCGCGGCCGAGCAGCTGATCCCCATCAACCTCGAACTGGGGGGCAGCGACCCCGGCATCGTCCTGGCGGACGCCGATCTCGAGCGGGCGGCCAGCGGGGTGCTGTGGGCCCGCTTCACCAACGGGGGACAGACCTGCGTGGCGGTGAAGCGGCTGATCGTCGAGCGCCCGGCCTACGAGCGGATGGTGGAGCTGCTGGTGGCCGGGGCGCGGCGGCTGCAGCTGGGTCCCGGGCTGGTCCCGGGCAGTGACGTCGGCCCGCTGATCCGGGAGGCCCAGGTGCGGGAACTCGAGCGCCAGCTGGCGGCGACTGTGGCGCTGGGCGCGCGGGTGCGCACCGGGGGCCGCCGCCGCCCCGACCTCGGCCCCACGTTCTTCGAGCCCACCATCGTGACCGAGTTGCCGCTCAGCGCGCCGCTCTGGCGGGAAGAGGTGTTCGGCCCGGTCCTGCCCATCGTCCCGGCGGACGACGCCGAGCATGCGCTGCGCCTCGCCAACGACAGCGACTTCGGCCTGTCAGGCAGCGTCTGGACCGGCGACCGCGCCCGGGGCCGGGCGCTGGCCCGGCGCCTGGAGGTGGGCGCCGCCATGGTCAACGATGCCACCACCCACGTGGGCATCGCCGAAGTGCCGCACGGCGGCGAGAAGCAGTCCGGTCTGGGGCGGACCCATGGGGAGCACGGCCTGCTGGAGACCTGCCGGCCGCGGTACGTCGGGGAGGACTGGCTCGACTGGATGCAGAAGCCCTGGTGGTTCGGGTACCACGAGGAGAGCATGGCCGCGCGCGACGCCTTCCTCCGGTTCGCCTTCGCCCCGCGCTGGTGGGACCGGCTCCGGGCGCTTCCCAGGGCCCTGGGCCTGTTGCGGAACCGCCGGGGCCTCTAGCGGCCCGGTGTCAGGCGGGAGCGACCGTCCGGGTCACCACCGCCACCGCGCCGGCGGTGGCGTCCGAATGGGACAGCGACAGGTGCACCACCAGCGGCCCATGCTGCCGCACCAGGTCCCGGGCCAGGCCATGAAAGGTGAGGTACGGCCGGCCCTCGGTTTCCCGCTCCACTTCCATGTCCTGCCAGCTCACCGCCCGGGCCCCGGGCAGGGCCTGCAGCGCCTTGTAGGCGGCCTCCTTGGCGGCGATCCGCGCGGCGATGTGCATCGCCGGCCGGTGCTTGAGCACCACGTACTCGCGCTCCCGCCCGGTCAGGAAGCGGGCGATGACGCGGTCGCCGTGGCGGGCCATCATGCGCTCCACCCGGGCAATGTCCACCAGGTCAATGCCGATGCCGATCAGGTCCATCGGGCCCACAGAGCCTCCACGGCGGGTCGGAGCGGCGCCGGCACCGGGACATAGCCACCCAGCACCAGGCCGAGGTAGAGCGCCGCCCCGAACAGCAGCACGCCTACCAGGGTGAGCGGCCAGCCGGCCCGCCGCCAGCGGCGGAGGTCCTCGGCCTCGGCGTCCCACTCGCGCCCCTCGCGGGCCAGCGCGTCCTCGAGGGCGAGCCAGGCCGCCTCCAGCCGGCGGGCCAGGGTGAGCAGGGCCTCCTGCCAGGCGGCCACCGCGTCGGGCGCGGCCCGCTGGCTCCGGGCCGCCGAGAGCGCCCGGTCGAGTTCCCCCAGCGCCTCACGGAAGCCGGCGTCGCCCTGGGAGAGCCGGGCCGCGATGGCGTGCACCTCACTGGGCTCCAGCGGGAGCCGCCGCGCATGACGGGCGGGCAGCCTGGCCTCCGCCGCGGCCGCGGCCAGCCGGAGGTTGACCTGCTGGGCCACCCGCTCCGCCACCGCGCGGACGGTGCGGACCCATACCTCCTCCAGGGCGGTGTGCGTCAGGGTGGTCAGGGCCAGCTCGCGGTCGCCCTCGCGGGCCCAGCGCCGGGCGTCGCCGGCATGATCGAACACCTGGGAGACCAGCAGGATCCGCAGGTCGTCCACGGGCACCCAGGGTGGCGCCGAGCCCGGCAACACGGGGGGTGGGGCCACCAGCCGGCCCAGGGCCGGCCCCAGCTCCGGGATGATGAGCGATGGCCTCGCGGTGCCGGTCATGCCGTGCTCCAGGTGGGCGGCTCGCCGGCGAGGTCAGCCTCGGCCAGCACCGCCGGCCGGCCGGTGCGGGTCTCGTACCGGAGGGTGAAGGCGAACAGCGCCTCGGGCAGGCACTCCGCCCGCGCCAGGCCGAGCCGGGTGATGACCGCTTCCATCCCGGCCGGGGTGCCCTCGATCTCGGCGAGGACATCCATGCGCGGGTACCACTCCAGCCGGACCGCCGTGCCTGACAGCTCGTACACCTCCACGTAGCGGTCAATCACCTGCACCGCCTGGTAGCCCAGGGCCTCCAGCACCGCCAGCATGGCGGCGCCGTCCTCGGCCCGGCACTCCAGCTCCTCCCGGCGCTTGTAGCCCTCCGGGCTCAGGCTCACCGGGCCCTTCCAGGCGAGGACCGCCCGGCCGGGCGACGGAGCCGCGGCCTCGTAGCTCCGGACCCGCAGTACTTCGTCCCGCTCGGCCAGCGCGCCGGCCCGGTCGAGGCGGCGGTCCCGCATCATGCCCCGGAAGCCGCGGCTGGCGCCGGCGTCCTGCAGGCGGGCCCGGAGCGCGGGGGGGTCGGCCACCACGGTCTTGAGCTCCAGTTCAGTCGCCAAGGATCGCCTCGAGCACCCGTTCGGTCTCGGCCAGGTCGGCGAAGACGGCGTGGGCACCGGCCTCGGCGAGGGCCGAGGTGGAGTAGGCGCCGGTCGCCACCCCGATGGCCCTGGCGCCGATGTCGCGCCCGCAGGTGACGTCGGCCGGGGTGTCGCCGATGATGACGACATCATGACCGCGGGGTTCGCGCCCGAACCAGGGCAGCGCCCGGCGGGCGGCGATGGCCGGCAGGTCGGGCCGGTGGGGCGAGTCGGAGCCGAAGGCCCCCACCCGGAACCGGCCCGGCGCGATGCCCGCCGCGCCGAGCTTGAGCGAGGCGCCGGCGGCCATGTTGCCGGTGAGGAGGCCCAGCAGCACCGAGGTGCTCGCCTCCAGGGCGTCCAGCAGGCCGGGCACGCCGGGCATAATGGTGGTGACGGAACGGGGCTGGCGCAGCTCCTCCTCCAGCAGGCCGACATACCGGTGGCAGACGTCCTGGATGAACGAGGGGTCGGCCGCGCCGGGGTGACCGGCCAGCACCAGCAGCTCGCCCACGATCTGGGGATCGGTCTTGCCGTCGAAGCGCACCCGCTCGAAGGCCGACTGCTCGGCCAGCTCGGCGGCCAGCGCCGCGGTGAGGGCGCGCCGGCCCGCCCCCGCGGTGAGCAGGATGGTGCCGTCAATGTCGAGGAGCACGAGCTTGTTCATTCCACCCGCCTGACCGCCACCAGCTGGGTGCGCAGGACCATCGCCCGGCTGCCGGGGCCCCACGGCTCCATGACCAGCCCGCCGCAGGCGACGGTGGAGTGGATCAGGGTGTCGTTGGGTCCCTGGAACGCGACGTGGGTGATGCGCTCGCCCCGCTCGCTGAAGAAGAGCAGGTCGCCGGGCCGCTGGTCACCGGGGGCCACGGCATGGCCGGCCGAGACCTGCTGGGCGGCATCGCGGGGGAGCGTGACGTCGCGGGCCAGGAAGGTGGTCTGGACCAGGCCCGAGCAATCCACCCCCCACGGGGTGAGGCCGCCCCACTGGTACGGGGTCCCGGCGAAGGTGCGCAGGGCCCAGAGGTCGGGGGAGGCGGCGCGGGCCCGGGCGCCCACCCGGGTGAACGGGGTGACGCCGCCGGCGATCACCACGCCCCGGCGGCCGTCGGGCAGGTCCACCAGCGGCTGGGCCAGCCCGACCCGGGCGCGCACCGGGAGGCGGACGATGGTGCCGTCGTCCACCCGCACCACCGCCCCCTCGCTCCACCCGGAAGCGGAGTCGCGCCAGGCCCGGGCGATTTCGTGGTCGGTCTCCAGGGCGTAGCCCCGGTGGACCCAGCCTTCGTACCGGTCCTGGTCGAGGCGCACCCGGCGCCACTCGCCCTGGGTCTCGACCACCCTGGCGGTTTCTCCCAGCACCAGCTGGGTGACCTGTTCGCTCCGCAGGCTGGGCTCGCGGTGCACTGGCGCCACGCCGGCCAGCCCGATCAGGGAGGTGGTGCTCACTTCGCGGCGCACTCCCGGCAGAGGACCACGCCCTTGAAGGTGCACATGAGGCAGATGAAGGTGCCGCACCCCTGGCAGGGGTAGCCCTCCGACGCCCGCTCCTCCTGGCCGCAGGCGCGGCAGGTCATGGCGTCTTTTTCCTTGGTCTCGATCTTCATGGGAGCTCCTTCCGTGAAACCGGGCCGCCGCTATCCGGCGATGGCATAGCGCTTGATCTTGTTGATGAGCGTGGCCCGCGAGATGCCCAGCTCCTCCGCGGCGCGGGTCCGGTTGCCCCCGTGGTGCCGCAGGGTCCGCTCGATGTGGGCCCGCTCCAGTTCATCCAGGGTCATCGGAGTGTGGCGCCGGTCGCCCGGGCCGGGCCGGTTGCGGAACTCGGCCGGCAGGTGCTCGATCCCCACCGCCGGCTGTCCCCGGGCCAGGATCAGGGCCCGTTCCAGGATGTTGCGCAGTTCGCGGACGTTTCCCGGCCATCCGTGCGCCAGCAGCCGCTCCAGGGCCTCGGGGCCGATCGCGGCGGGGGCGCCGGAAATATGCCGCTGCAGCTGGTTGACGATGGCCAGGAGCAGTGTCAGGCGGTCTTCCCGCGGCCGCTCCCTGAGCGGTGGCAGGGTCACCGGCAGCACGCTGAGGCGGTAGGCCAGGTCCTCGCGGAAGGCCCCCGCCTCGACCCGGACGGCGAGGTCGTGGGCAGTGGCGGCGATGATGCGGACGTCGGCGCTCAGGTCGCGGCTGCCGCCGACCCGGCGGAAGCTGCGGGTCTCCAGCAGCCGGAGCAGCTTGGGCTGGAGCTCGGCGGGCAGGTCGGCGATCTCCTCGATGTACAGCGAGCCCCCTGCGGCGGTCTCCACCAGCCCGGGGCGCCGTTCCCGGGCCTGGTCCACCGTGGCCGACTCGGCCCCGAACAGGTCGGCATCGAGGTCGGCCGCCGAGCGGCCGAAGAGGGAGGCCGAGACGAAGGGGCCGGCGGCCCGCGGGCTCAGCTGGTGGACCAGCCCGGCCAGCCAGCCCTTCCCCACCCCGCTCTCGCCCCGGATCAGGACGGCGGTGCGCTCCGACAGCGACACCAGCCCGACCTGGGTCAGCAGCTCGCGCATCATGGGCGAGCCACCCAGCGATTCCAGCGCGTCGTCCGGCGCCGCCCGGAGCAGGAGCAGCTCGTTGAGCCGCTTGAGCCGGACTTTGTCGGCCACCCGGGCCACGGCGGCGAGCAGGTGGTCGAGATCCACCGGCTTGGTGAGGAAGTTCTCGGCCCCCAGCTGCATCGCCTGCACCGCGGTGGCCACGTCGGCATGCCCGGTGAGCAGGATGACGGCGGCGTTGCGCTCGCGGAAGCGGGCCAGCGCCTCCAGCCCGTTCACGCCCGGCATGCGGAGGTCCAGCACCACCACCTCGGGCCGCAGGCGGTCGTAGGCGGCCAGTCCCGATTCGGCATCGAGTTCCCGGGCCACCTCATACCCGCCCCGCTCGAACACCTGGCCGATGGCGCGCAGCACGCCCTCGTCATCGTCTACCAGCAGCACTGAATCAGGCATGCGGACTCCTTGCGATCCTGGTGGGATCGCGCGGCAGCTGCAGCGCGAACCGGGCCCCGCCCTCGGCGCGATTGCCGCCGGTGATCTCGCCGCCGTGCGCCCGGACGATGCCGTGCGACAGCGACAGGCCCAGCCCCGTGCCCTTGCCCTGCGGCTTGGTGGTGAAGAACGGCTCAAAGATGCGCGACAGCGCCTCCGGGGGGATCCCCGGCCCGCTGTCGAGCACCTCGAAGCCAACCCAGTCCGCCGTGGACCAGGTGCGAACCAGCCCTTCCCGGCGCCCGGCCTGCTCCATGGCCTGGGCCGCGTTGACCAGCAGGTTGGTGATCACCTGGCGGACCTGGTCGGGGTCGGCGCTGACCATCGGGAGCGTCGGATCCAGCCCCAGGGTCCAGATGGTGCCCGGCGCCGCCAGCGCCGGCGTGGTGGCGAAGGTCTCGCGCACCAGCATGTTGAGGTCGGCGTCGCGGCGCTCCAGCGGCCGCTGGCGGGCGAAGGTGAGCAGGTCGGTGACGATCCGGGCGGCCCGCATCGCCTCCTGCTGCACCGTCTCCAGGCCGCGGCTCAGGTCCTCGGCATCCCCGGGATCGAAGCGCAGGGCCTGGGCCATCGCGGCAATCCCGGCCAGCGGGTTGTTGAGCTCGTGGGCCACGCCCGACACCAGTGCGCCCAGGGCGGCCATCTTCTCGGAGTGGGTGAGCCGCTCGCGCAGCTCCACCTCCTCGGTCACGTCCCGGCCGATCCCCAGGACCGCCCGCAGCCCGCCCCGCTCCTCCACCGGGACGATCACCGCCGCCGCCTGACGCAGGGCCCCGTCGGCCCGGCGGAAATGAAACAGGAAGTCGCGGGTCTCGCCCTGGAAGCTGCGGGCCAGCTCGCCCGCGACGTAGTCCCACTCGGCCGGCACCACGAAGCTGTCGAGGCGGGCCGCCGCCTCCGGCCCGGCCACCCCGGCCAGCCGGATCGCGGCGCGGTTGGCGGAGAGGAAGCGATGGTGGCGGTCCAGGGTGAAGATGGCCACCGGCGCCCGGTTGAACAGGGCGCGAAAGCGGCGTTCCGAGCGCCGCAGCGCCTCGGTGGCCAGCCGCTCCCGGGTCACGTCCCTGGCGACCGCCACCACCCCGGCCGGTGTCCCCCGCTCCTCCAGCTCGGCCACCGAGACATCCGCAATGCGCACCCCGTCGGGGCGGCGGATGAGGGCCTCGTAGCGCCGGGGACCCTCGCCGGCGTGCTCCCGCGCTTCCTCCGGCAGCAGGGCGCTCAGCGGCCGGCCCACCAGCTCGGCGGGCGGCCGGCCGAACAGCTCGCCCGCCGCCGGATTGGCCAGCACCACCTGCCCCGGCGGGTCGGTCAGCAGGATGGCCTCCATGGCGGTGGCGACCAGCCGGCTGTAGCGGGACTCGAGCCGAACGTAGTGCGTCACGTCGTCCACCGCGATGACGAACCCGCCGTCGCGGCGCGGCGTGACGCTCAGCACCGCATGCTGCCCCAGCCGGGTGTCCAGGAACCGGCTGGTGCGCTGGCCGCTGAGCCGGGCCTCGCCCAGCGGGTCCCCCGCCCGGGGCCAGCCGGCGAACACCCGCTCAAGCGGCAGTCCCGGCAGGTCGGTGACCTCCACGCCCGCGATGGTGGCCATGAAGCGGTTGGCGCGCTCGATCCGGCCCGCCGCGTCCACCAGGGCCAGCCCGTTGCCGGTGCCGTCGAAGGCGGCCTGCCACTCCTGCTTGACCCGCACCACGGTCTCGGTGAGGCGGCTGCGGCCGATGGCCAGGGCGGAGAGGTCGGCGAAGGCGCGGGCCAGGGTGCGTTCCCCTGAAGCATAGGCCTTCGGTGCGTCATGATAGAAGGCCAGCCACCCCATGACCCGCCCGCCGTAGCTCAGCGGGAGGGCCGCCACGCCGGCGAACCCCTCCGCCTGCACCGCGCGGTGGATCGGGCTGGTGGTATCGGTGCGGGCATCCTCGGCGAAGTAGGCCTCCCCCCGGACGGCGCTGCCGGCCGCGTGGGTCTCGCGATAATGCTCCAGCACCTCGGCCAGGTAGGCCGGCGACAGCCCCACGACCAGCTCGGCCCGGGCCACGCCGGTATGCTCGTCCAGCAGGAACAGCGCCGCCCGCTGGGCGCCGAAGACCCGGATGCCCTCGTCCACCACCGCCGCCATGGTGCCCGCGGCGTCCTCGGTCCCCGCCAGCAGGTGGGCCACCCGGCCCAGCGCGGTAACGTGGGACCCGCTCATGCCCGGGCCGCCGGGGCGAGCACCCGGATCGCATCGGGGATGACCTCGACCGTGAAGGGGGTGACCCCGTGCGGCTCCCCGTCGAGTTCCACCGGCTGCTCCACCTCGGTCTCCACGGTGATGACCCGGCCGCGGGCGTAGCGCACGAACCGCGGCTCGTCCCGGCCGCCCCGCAGGAGTTCCCACACGGCCCGGACGCTGTCCAGCAGCCCGTCGGCCCGGATCACCACCACGTCCAGGAGCCCGTCATCGGGAGCGATGCCCTGGCGGAGCCGCACCAGGGGCGGGATGACCTCTCCGCAGTTGGCCACCAGCACCAGCGCGGCATCGGCCTCGTAGCTGGTGCCGTCCACCGTGATGTGGTGGCGGATGCTGCGGAGCTCCGGCATCAGCCGGAGGGTGGTGGCGATGTAGGCGGCGAAGCGCCAGCGGTGCTTCTCGGAGGCGCTGGTCCCCGCCATCACCCGGGCATCGTAGCCGGCCCCGCAGGCCACGGCGAAGTAGTGCGGGCCATCCTCGCGCTGCATCCGGCCGAGGTCGAGGGACATCGGCTTGCTCCGGAGCATGGCCCGAGCGGCGCGGACGGGGGACAGCGGAATCCGCAGGTTGCCGGCCAGCAGGTTGCCGGTCCCACCCGGGATCACGCCGAGGGCGGTGCCGCTCCCCACCAGGGCGGCGGCGGCCTGCATGGTGGTGCCATCGCCGCCAAACACCCCCACCACATCCAGTCCCTCCTCCACCGCCTCGGCGGCGAAGCGCCGCGCATCCCCCGGCCCGCCGGTGGCGCGAAGCTCGACCGTCCAGCCCCCCCGCTCCAGGGTCTCCACCACGGCCCGGATGCTGAGCTCCTGGGTGCGGGCGGCGGCGGGGTTGGTGATGACCAGGGCGCGGGTCATCAGTACTCCCGCTCCCACAGCACGTCGAGACCGACCTGGTACTTGTTCACCGACAGGGCCGGCTGGTTCAGGGCCACCTGGCAGGAGTACGAGGGCTCGACGCTGGTCTTCAGCCGGAGCTCCCGGGTCATCCTGAACTCGGCGTTGGGATAGAACCGCTGGGTGTTGGTGCAGAGGTCCGCCACCAGGGTCACGTACCAGCGCCGCCCGATCTGCCACCCGGCGGCCACCTGGGCCAGCTGCGCGGAACTGCTCTGCCCCGACAGGCCGACTGAGCCGCCCGCGCCGGTGCGGATGTCAATGAAGTCAATCGGCACTCCGAGATCGCTGATCAGCGCCCGCTGGATCTCGCTGGAGAAGGCGCTGGTGAGGTAGGAGAGCCCGGCCTGCACCGCGGCGTACTGGCTGCCCTGCCCCCCCTGCCCCTGCAGGCTGAACGTCGGGCGCCCGAACATCAGGTACGACACCAGTTCGGTCTGCGACAGCGCCGGCCGGCTGGCGGTCGGGGCGCTGGAAAGCTCCAGCCGGGGCTGCAGCATGGTGCCGGTGATCCGGGCCACCACGGGGATCTCCTCGCTGGTCTCCGCGGCGATCACCGTGTGGGTGGCCTCGATGTCGAGCTCGGCGTTCAGGTCGGGGGTGCCGAAGTAGCGCACGGTGCCCCGGTCCACGGTGAAGTCACGGGTGACCAGCCCGCCGATCCGGAGGGCGTAGTTGCCGCGCACCGCATTGAGGGTGCCGTCGTAGCGGTAGCGCTCGCGGACCTTGGCCACGGTGAGCGAGCCGTCGAGCTGGATGTTGGCCTCGCCGGAACGCAGCCAGAAGCTCTCGCCCATCTCGATGCGCAGGGTGTCGATGGCCAGCGAGTCGAGGAACCGGCTCTGGAAGTTGGCGCCCAGCCGCTCGGTGTGCACCAGGTTCAGGTCAATGAGGGTCGAGTCCCCCGGATTCTCCAGGTCCACGATCCGCTTGGTGATCAGGTCGGCGAAGTGGAGGTCGCCCTCGTCGGCGGTGACACGGCCGGTGAGCCGGGGGCGCACCAGCGGCCCGGCCAGGGAGAGGGTGCCCGACGCGTCGAGCGTGAGGAACCTGCGGTCGTCAATGAACCGGAACCGCCGGGCCCGGAGCGTGAGGGCCAGCGCCGGGCGGGTGAGCTGCTCGAGCCGGAGCACGCCGTTCACCCGGATGGTGCCCGGTCCGCTGCCGGCCACCAGGGAGTCAATCACGATGGAATCCCCGGTGAGCCTGGCCGACGCGAAGGTGTTCTCGTACCGCACCCCCAGCCCCGGCACCGTGGCGAAGGCGTCCCGCACCTGGATCTCTCCACCCAGCCGGGGCTGCTGCCACCGGCCGCCGATGGTCACATCGGCCCGCAGGGTGCCGCGGACCCGCCGCAGGTTGCGGGTGAAGGCCTCGGCCACGCCGAGGTCGGTGCTGTCGGCCAGGATGCGCACGAAGAGCGGCCCGTCCACCTGGCGCTCGGGCACCGCCTTGAGGGCCAGGTCCAGCGGCAGCTGGGCCTCGACCCGCACCACCGGCTGCCCGGTCTTCCACAGGAGGACGTTGGCCTCCAGCCGCCGGTCGGCATAGTCCACGATGCCCTGCACGAACGGCGACCCGAACTCGCCGAAGGAGAGATCGGCCAGCGACCCGGTGCCACGCAGGGTGGGCCGCGCCGCGGTCCCGCCCACGACGAGGTCCACCTGGATGCCCCCGGACACGCCGCTGGTGTCGCGCTGGAGGAGGGTGTACACATCCCGCAGGCTCAGCCCCGCCACACTGACGGCCAGGTTGCCGGCGTCCCGGCCCGGCACGGTTCCCTGGAGGGTGATGGAGCCGCTCCCATCGGCCGCCTCCAGCGCCACCGGCAGCAGCGTGATCCGCCCGGTGCCCAGGCCCGCCGTCACCGGCCGGCGCAGCCGCCAGGCATGCTCGGGGAGCAGGGCCACCAGGCTGTCCACCAGCAGCAGGCTCGAGTCGGCCGCCCGCCACCAGCCGCCGCCGCCCGAGAGGGTCGCGCCCTCGCCGACCGTCCCCGCACCCTGCCAGCGGAGCGAGTCCTGGTACCCGCCGGCCACGAGGTTGAGGTCCTTGAGGGCCCACTTCCCCACCAGCAGGCTGTCGCTCCGGACGGCGCCGCCCATCTCGGGCCGGGCGGCGCGGTTCCACCCGAAGCCCGCCGCCAGCTGCGGCGCCCACACGCCCCGCCAGCGGAGCGCGCTCCCCTGGGCCCACATCAGGAGCCGCGGTTCCCGCAGGGTGCCGAGGAGATCCACTTCCCCGCGGGCCCGGCCGCGGAGGGGCTCGGCTGCCTCGAGCGTGTCGTCCGGCGCACCGGCGTAGGTGGTGAGCAGGGAATCGAAGTGGGTGAGGCTCTCGGCGAGGAAGGTGCCGTGGACCCGGCTCCCGGTCTCGGTCCGCCAGCCCACCGAGCCGCTGGCGCCCAGCCGGCCCGCCAGCCAGCCCAGGGAGAGAGTATCCACGGTGACAACGGCGCCGGTGCCCCGGGCCTCGAAGTGGAGCGTGTCGAAGCCGACCTCCCGGAACCGGCCCGCGCCGAGGTCGAGCCGGAGGGTGCCATCGGGGCCGGTGGTGGTGTCGTACACGCCGTCCACGGCGAGGGCGCCATCGAGGGCGGTCGCCGGCCCCTGGCCGGTGAGGCGGCTCAGGTCCAGCCGCTCGAAGCGGGCGGTCAGGCCCTCGGTCCGGAGCCGGCCCGGTCGCGGGCCGACTCCGCCCCGGAGTGTCAGGCGGCCCAGCTCGCCCGAGAGGTCCAGCGCGGTGAAGAAGCTGTCGGGCGTGCCCGCCAGCTCCACCTGCCCCCGGACGGTGCCCTGCACCGGGATCCCCGGGTAGCTGCGCCGCACACCGTCGAAGGCGAGCGGCGCGACGTCCAGCCGGGCCTGGAAGCCCAGGGTGTCGGTGCGGGTGTCGAGGACGACGCTGCCGCTGGCCCGGCTCTCGGGCAGCTCCCCGTCGCGGTGGGCCAGCGCGCCCCGGTACTGCACCTGCCGCCACGGGCCCTGCAGGGCGCCCCGCAGCTGCAGCCGGCCGAGGAGCTCCACCGCCGGCGCGAGGCGGCGCACCGTCCGCAGGTCCACGTCGGCGGTGTCCACCTGCAGGGTGTCGAGCACGGCGCCCTCGGCCCCGCCCAGCACCACGTGCCCGGCCACCCGCAGCCAGGTCTCGGCGCCGCCGGGGATGTCGCGATCGAGATACCGGACGTCGGCGTTGAGGTCGAGCCCGTCGAGGAAGCCGTCGCCGCTCACCCGGCCGGTGAGGGTTCCCCGGAGCGGCAGGGTGTCGAGGTAGGGCCGGGGCACGTCGAGGTCGAGCTCGGCGAGTTCCAGCGCCATCCCCTCGACGCCCAGGCCGCGGGCCCGGTCGAGCAGCACGGTCACGTCGCCGGTGACCCGGCCGCTCCGGCCGGCGAGGCGGAGGGTGGTGAGCGCGTAGGCGGTGAGGTCATCGCCGCGCGATTCCGCCCGGACGTCGCCCCGGCCGGTCATGGCGGGGAAGTCGGGCGAGATCCAGCGCAGGTCAGCCAGGTTGACCCGCGGGGAGGAGAGGGTGAAGTCGTACAGCAGCGGCCCGCGGGGCCAGGTCACGAAGCCCTCGCCCCGGGCCCGGCTGTCAGGCAGGGCGCCCCGCTCGAGGGTGAACCCCAGGCTGTCCCCGCGCTGCCAGACGTGGGCGGCCAGGTCGGTGATGGTGAGGGCCGGGTCGGAGAGCCGGGCCTGGAGGCCGGCGATATCGATGGTGAGCGGGTCGCGCGCCGGCGAGCTGATCTGGAGCCGCGCCAGGCGCGCCTGCAGCGAGTCGAACTGGATCACCCGCCGCAAGCCCGCGTCGGTGGCCAGCAGCACCCGTCCCGGGCGGGCCCGTTCCGCCGCGATGGCGGAGTCTCGCGCCCGCGGCCCGAGGCCGTCGGGCGGGGCCCAGGGCAGGCGCAGCTCGATCTCCCCGCCGGTGATCGCCACGTCCCTGAGCAGCACCAGGGGCGGCGTCCCGCCCCCGCCGCCGCCCTCGCCCAGCCGGAAGATCTCCTGGTAATTCCACCGCCCGCCGGCCCGGCGGTCGAGCCACACCCGCGGCGCCGTCAGCTCCACGTTGGTGAAGACGAACCGGCGGGCCAGCAGGTTGGGCAGCAGGTAGCGGGCCCGCAGCCGGTCCACCTCGGCGAACGGCCGGCCCAGGGTGTCCCGGATGGCCACCGACTCCAGCTCCACCCCCTCGAACAGGCTGCCCCCCAGACGGCCCACCGTGAACTGCCCCCGGAACAGCCGGCTCAGCTCGCCGCCGGCCAGCCGGCCCAGCGCGGCGTTCCCCGCGCCGGTGTACAGCAGCGCCGCCCCCGTGCCCAGGGCCGCGGGGATGGGGGCGAAGGTCAGCGCCACCAGGAGGCGAAGCAGGAACCGCCGCATCAGAACGGCTGCCCGAAGCTGAAGTGGTAGGTCAGCCGGCTGCCCCGCTCCTGCACGAAGTCGGTCTGGACCAGCTGCAGGGTGCCGTCGTCCCGCTGCAGGTACAGGGCGCCCGGCGGCTGGCTGTAGCCGTTGTAGCCGATGTCCAGGCGCGCCGGGCCAAGCGGCGTGTTGAGCCGGACCCCGACCCCGGGGGTCACCCGGACCTGCACCGGCGCGAACTCGGTCTTGCCGCGCTCATAGAGGGTGCCGGCATCAATGAACGCCGCCAGGCGCAGCCGGGACTTCCAGAACGGCGCCGGCACCCGGAGCTCCACCTGCCCCACCGCCAGGGTGTTGCCCCCCGTGGCGGAAAACCTCGGCCGCAGGGTTCCGTCGGCCAGCGCGGCCGAGTCCGCGGCGGTCAGCGTGTCCCGGCGCAGGACGTAGACCACCGGCCCCAGCCCGTTGCGCTCGAAGCCCCGGACATCGTTCGCCCCGCCGGCGTAGAACCGCTCCTCCGGCGGAATGAAGTTGCCGCTGGCGCTGTCGAGGGTGACCCGCGGGCTGAAGATCGCTCCGGCCCGCAGGTGCCAGCTGAGCACCGCCCCCGAGCGCCCCAGCGGCTGGTACCAGGCGGCGTCGCCGGTCACTCGGGTGAAGGTCTGCAGCGCCGCCGAGCCGGTGTAGCGCGAGCTGTGGCTCAGGTTGAAGGCGTACAGGTGCCCCCGGGAGGGATCGAGCGGGTTGTTGGAGCGGGGCCAGCTGATGCCGGCCGTGACCACGCCCAGCAGCCGGCGCTCGCGCAGCCGGGACGCATCCTCCGGCGTGCAGGCGTTGAAGAACGCGCAGAAGGTGCCGGGACTGGCCTCGGTGCCGCCGAAGGAGAGCCGGTAGGCCAGCGTCACCGGGACGATCCGCGCCGTCTCCCGGCGCAGCCCCAGGCTCACGCCCACTTCCTCCCGGCGGTAGATCGCGAACTCCGACCGGCGCTCCGCGAACAGGCTGAGCGTGCCGGTGATGTCAGGCGTGAAGAACCGCGGCTGCCGCACCGCGGCGGTCAGGTTGTAGTTGGCCAGCGCCGACCCGATGGGATCATCCTTGAGGCCGGAACAGATGGAGTTCTCCAGGCCGAAGCCCAGCGGGTCGCCCACGCCGACCTTGGACACCCGGCCGCTGATATCGAGCAGGCGGCCCGTCCCCAGCAGGTTGCGGTCGGTCCATCCCCCCACCCCGCGGAAGCAGTCGTTGGTGGCAAACCCGACCCCCGCGCGGATCCGGTGGGGCGGCCCCTCGGCCACCGCCACCGTGATGGGGACCTCGGTGCTGTCGCTGTCGTAGCGGCTGGAGTCGATGGTGACCGTGGCCAGGCGGAACAGCTCGGTCGTGTACAGCTTCCGCTGGCTCTGGAAGATGTCCTTCTGGGAGAACCGGGACCCGGGGCGCACCGTGAGCAGCTGGCGGATGAACGTGGTGTCCACCCCGGCCGCGCCCTCCACCCGCACCGCCCCGAACCGGGCGGCCACCCCCGGGGCGACCTCCAGCGAGACCGACGCCGTGCGGGCCTCGCGATCCACCGTGTAATTGCGGAAGACCTCGGCCGCGGGGTAGCCCCGGTCGCGCAGGCGGGTGACGATGGTGTCGGCGCTGGCCTGGAACAGGAACCGGTCGAAGGGCGCGCCGAGCTTGAGCGGCAGGGCGTCGAGGATGTCCCCCCGCGAGGGGATGTCGTCGAGCCCCCCCACCGCGAGCGCCGTCACCCGGACCGGGGCCCCCTCGGTGATCCTGAATGTCAGGTGGACCGACTCCCCCGCACGCCGCACCAGGGTATCCACTTTCACCTCGAGAAACCCGCTCTGCCGGTAGAACAGTGTCAGGCGCAGCACGTCCCGGCGGAACTCGACCGGGTCGAAGTACCGCTTCTCCCCCAGGCCGATCCACCGCACCAGCCCCGAGCGTGCGAACCAGCTCGAGTTGGTGGTGCCGATGGCGATGCTGAGGGAATAATCGGGAATGGACTCGTTCCCCTCGAACGCCAGGCCGCGCACCACCGGCGCGCTCTCTTGTGCGGCAGCCGGCATCGCCACGGCGGCGGCGATGAGCAGCCCGAAGAGCCGCGCGCGGCGCGTCATGAAATCAGACAGGCGGAGGGCCCCCACGGGGGCCCGGAGGCAGAATTGACGACATGGTCCAAGTGCTGTAGGATGGCGGGGTTAGCGGGGAGAGTCAACGCATTTCCCACTCTCGGATGGGGGCTGGATGAAAACCAGATGGCTGGCCGGCGTCCGCCGGCCGATTACCCTCGGCCTGGCGCTCCTCGCCGGCGGCCTCCCGGCCCCGCTCCCCGCCCAGGCCCTGCCCCGGAGCGCCGTCCGCCAGCTCGACTCCCTGCTCGACGCGGCGCCCTTCCACCGCACCCTCTGGGGCGTCGCCCTGGTGGACCCGCAGGGCCGGCTGCTCTACGGCCGCAACGCCGACCGCCTGTTCGTCCCGGCCAGCAACACCAAGCTGGTCGTCAGCGCCGTCGCCGCCGCGCTCCTGCCCGGCGACTGGGCCGTCCCGACCAGCCTTTACGCCGCCGGCCCGGTGGCCGACGGAGTGGTGCACGGCGACCTGGTGCTCTATGGGCGGGGGGATCCGACCTTCGGGCGCCGCTGCTACGCCACCGACAGCACCCTGCCCGGGGTGTGCGATGCCGATCCCGCCGCCCGGCTCCGGCTCCTCGCCAGCCGGCTCCGGGACGCCGGCGTCCGGGTGATCCGCGGTGACCTGGTGGGCGACGGTAGCTGGTTCGACGCCGAACTGATCCACTCCGGGTGGAACGCCTACGACCTCAACTGGTGGTATGCCGCCCCGGTCTCGGGCCTGGGCTTCAACGACAACAGCGTGGACATCACCTGGCGCCCCGGCGCCGCGGTGGACGCCCCGGCGGTCCTCAGCCTGGACCCCGACCTGGGCGATGTCACCATTGAGAACCGCACCCGCACGGTGGACATCGGCGGGGACTCCGACATCGGCGACCGGATGTTCCGCCGGGAAGGCACCCTCGGGCTGTGGGCCGAGGGCACGGTGGCGCTGGACCACGTGGGCGGCACCGAGTCCTACGCCATGCCCGACCCGAGCCTCTTCACCGCCCGGGCCCTCCGCCAGGCGCTGGCGGAGGCCGGCATCTCGGTGCTGGGCACCACCCGGAGCACCACCGATTCCCTGCGCTACCTCTCGGCCCGCCAGGCGCCGCCGCTGGCCGAGGTCACCGGCCGGCCGCTCCGCGACTGGGTCTTCCCCATCCTCAACACCAGCCAGAACTGGTACGCCGACATGCTGCTCAAGCAGCTGGGCCGCCAGTTCGGGGGCGACGGCAGCTGGTCCGGTGGCCTGGCGGTGGAGCGGCGCTTCCTGATTGACTCGGTGGGCCTCGACTCCACCCTGTTCGCCCTCTCCGATGGATCGGGCCTCTCCGCGGCCAACCTGGTCTCGCCTCTCGCGTTCACCGGGCTGCTCCGCTACATGCGGGGTCATCCGGGGTTCGCCACGTTCGCGGCCGGGCTGCCGCAGGCGGGCCAGACCGGGTCGCTCCGCAACCGCTTCCGCGACACGCCGCTGGCGGGACGGGTCGCCGCCAAGACCGGCAGCATCGCCCGGGTGAACACCCTCTCGGGCTACTTCACCCTTCCCGATGGCCGGACATTCACCTTCTCGGTGCAGGCCAACCACCAGACCGCCGGCGGGCGCCGCACCATCGCGCAGATTGACAGCATCGTGGTCGCGATGGCGCGGGCCGTGTCGCGGAGATAGCGGCCGCCATGCAGATCCTCCTCATTCGCCACGCCGATGCCGGCGACCGGGACCCCGCCGCGTGGCCCGACGACCGCAACCGGCCGATGTCCGCCAAGGGAGCCAAGCGCCACCGCCGGGCGGTGAAGCGCCTGCGCCGGGCCGGACTGGTGCCCACCCTCCTGCTGGCCAGCCCCTGGACCCGGGCCTGGCAGACGGCCGAGCTGACCGCGGCGCTGCTGGGCGGGCCGCCCCCGGTGGCCTGCCCGCCGCTCACCGACACCCCCGACCTTGGCGCCCTCGCCAAGGCGGTGGGCGACCAGCCGCCCGAGGCCATCGTGGCGCTGGTCGGGCACGAGCCCTGGCTGGGCGAACTCGCCGCCCTGCTCCTGACCGGCGACTCGGCGGGGGTGACCATCGACTTCCCCAAGTCCGGCATCCTGGGCCTGGAGAGCGACCACTTCCGCGGCGGAGCGGCCGCGCTGGAGTTCTTCTGGCGCCCCAAGTAGGCCGGGGCGCGGCAGTGGCAGCCAGGTAACCGCGCGCGAAGGCCTCTGGTTACCTTCCCGCCATGCCCAGCCTTCTTTCCCTGCGGATAGCGATCGTGGGAACCGGACCGTCCGGTTTCTACGCCGCCGAGCACCTGCTGAAGCACGCCGGCGACGCCACCATTGACCTCTTCGACCGGCTGCCCACGCCCTTCGGGCTGGTGCGCGGCGGAGTGGCGCCCGACCACCAGAAGATCAAGTCGGTCACCCGGGTGTTCGAGCGCATCGCCGCCGATCCCCGGGTCCGGTTCTTCGGCAACGTGCTCATCGGCCGCGACCTGACCCGGGCCGAGCTCAGCCGGCACTACCACGCCATCATCTATGCCTGCGGCGCCCAGAGCGACCGGGCCCTGGGCATCCCCGGCGAGGGGCTGCCCGGCAGCCACCCGGCCACCGACTTCGTGGGCTGGTACAACGGACATCCGGACTACCGCGGCCGGGGCTTCGACCTCACCCAGGCCGGCGTGGCGGTGATCGGGATGGGGAACGTGGCGGTGGACGTGGTGCGCATCCTCGCCCGGACGCCCGCGGAGCTGGAGCGGACCGATATCGCCGACTACGCCCTGGATGCCTTGCGGACGAGCGGCGTGCGCGACATCTACATGATCGGGCGGCGGGGACCGGTGCAGGCGGCCTTCACCCACCCCGAGCTGAAGGAACTGGGCGAGCTGCCCGGCGCCGACATCCACGTCCGGGCCGAGGATCTCGAACTGGATGCCGGCAGCGCGGCCCGGCTCGCTGGCGGCGACGACAAGACCGCGGAGAAGAACCTGGCCACGCTCCGGGAATTCGCGGCGAGACCCTCGTCGGGAAAGCCCAAGACCATCCACCTCCGGTTTCTCGAGTCCCCCCTCGCGCTGGTGGGCGGGGCACGGGTCGAGGAGCTGGTGCTGGGCCGCAACCGGCTGGTGCCCGGGAACGGCGACGACCTCCGGGCGGAGCCCACCGGCGAGTCGGCCCGGCTGCCCGCCGGCCTGGTGTTCCGGTCGGTCGGCTACCTCGGCACCGGGATCCAGGATGTGCCGTTCGATCCCAGGCGTGGCATCATCCCGAGCAACCGCGGCCGGGTCGAGCAGCCGGCCGGGGTGGTGGTGCCGGGCGAGTACGCGGTGGGCTGGATCAAGCGCGGGCCGAGCGGGGTGATCGGGACCAACAAGCCCGACGCGGTGGAGACGGCCACCCTGCTGCTGGAGGACGCGGCCGCCGGCGCCCTGCCCGCGCCGGCCGACCCGGCCCCGGAGGCGGTTGACCGGCTGCTGGCCGGACGCGGGACGCGGGTGGTGCGCTGGCCCGACTGGCAGCGGCTGGACCAGCTCGAGCAGGCCCGGGGCAAGGCCGCGGGCCGGCCCCGCATCAAGTTCACCGACGTGGAAGAGATGCTGCAGTTGTCAGGCGTGCCCTGACGCCGCGGGCGCCGGTGGCCGCCGGCCACCCGCCCCTCCCGGACCCCAGCCCTCGAGGCCGCCATGGCATCACGCCGTTCCCTGGGTGGCATCCTGCTCCTCGCCCCGCTGGCCGCCTGCGGCGCCCTGGGGCAGGGGTGGAATGCCTGGACCAGCGACCGCCCGCCGGCCCCATTGGTGGAAGCCACCGTCGCCAGCGATGCCCGGCTCGACTCCACCGGCGCCATCCACGGGAGCTTCGTGGGCGAGGGCACCAGCCGCCAGGTCACTCTGGTCACCAGCGACACCACCATCATCGCCGCCCTGGCCCGGCGCTACCGGCCGGAGCGGGACCGCCGGGGCGACCTCTGGTCCTGGCTGGCGGCCCGCGGGCGCCTCTCGGTCAACATCGACCCGGTGGACGACTCGGCCCTGGTGGCCCAGCCGGTCATGGTGGGGTCACCCCAGGGGCACACCCAGGTGCGGCTCCGGGCCCTCACCCTGCGGGGGTCCCGGTGCGGCTGGCGCGGCACCCGGGCCGAGCTGGTGGTGGAGCCGGCCCGCACCGGCGACCAGCCGTCGCTCCGCGGCCCGGTGGCCGGGTCGTTCCTCGACGAGGCCAGCTTCCTGGTTGTCAGGCGGCTCGAGCACCGGGAGCCGGTCGAGGGGCCCGCGCCGGCCCTCACCGACTCGCTGCTGGAGTGGACCGCCCGGGCCATGGACTCGCTGCTGGCCGGGGAGCTCGCCCCGCGGGACCTCCCCCTGGCCCGCGCCGCCGGCGCCAGCCTGAGCCTCAACGGCCTGGAGGATGACGACGCCGCCGACGTGCTCTCGTTCCGGCTCGACGACGGGCGGGTCCGCCACGCGGTGTCGCTGCGCGAGCGTCGCCGTACCGCGCGCGGCACCGAGGTGCTGGCCGCCACGGTGATGATCTGGGACGCCGCCGGGGCCTGGCAGCAGGTGGTCTTCCGGCCCACCCTGCTGGAGTACCGCCGCCACCGCATGGTGCGCGCCTATGGCGGCCTGACGGCGCCGCTGTTCTGGCGCCGGCTCGAGCCGGTCAGCGGCTTCGCCTTCGGGCGGGATTACCTCTGGATGGAGCAGGTGAATGTGGAGGATGGCAGCGTGCTGTGGGTGATCCTGGAGCCCCGGGGCAACACCATCGTGGCCGCCGCGGAGATGGAGGGCCCGTGCCGGGACTAGACCCCACCCCGGGCACCCAGCCGCTCCGCCTCGGCACCGAGCGGCTCCTCCTGGCGCCGTTCGAGGCCCCGGCGATCCAGGCCCTGCTCGAGGCCGACCAGCCGCGGCTGGAGCGCCTGACCGGCTTCCGGTTCCCCGCGCCACTCGGGCCCCCGCCGCTCACCGAGGAAGTCCTGCCCATGGTGCGCGACCGCCTCATCGCGGATCCCGCCAGCCTGGGCTGGTGGACCTGGCTCACCGTCGAGCGGGCCTCGGGCCTGGTCACCGGCGCCATCGGGTTCGGCGGGCCGCCCGACGCCGACGGCGCCGTCATGATCGGCTACGCCACCTACCCTGGCGCCGCCTCACACGGCTTCGCGACGGAGGCCACCCGCGCGCTGGTCAGCTGGGCCCTGGCCCAGCCCGGGGTGATCCGCGTCTGCGCCAGCATCCCCCCGGAAAACGCCGCCGCCCGCCGGGTGGCCGAGAAGGTCGGCATGCGGGTGGCCGGCACCGTCTGGGAGGAGGAGATCGACGACGTCCTCCTCTACGAGATCCGGGCCTAGCGCCCGCCCCGGCCGGGCCACCGAGGCCCGTGCCGCCGATGGCTGCCGACCCCGCCGCAGGCTATGTTCCCGCCATGAAGATCTACACTCGCACCGGTGACGCCGGCGAAACCGGCCTGTTCGGGGGCGAACGGGTGCCCAAGGACCACGTCCGGGTGGCGGCCTACGGCGACGTGGACGAGCTCAACAGCGCCATCGGCGTCGCCCGGGCCACCCCGCCGGCGCCGTTCATGGACAACCTCCTCGAGAGCATCCAGCGCGACCTCTTTGCCCTCGGCGGCCAGCTGGCGACGCCCGATCCCGGCAAGGTGCGGGCGGCGCTGGAGAAGGCGAGGCTCGACGAGTCCCGGGTGGCGGCCTTCGAGCGGGTGATGGACGAGGCCGAACGCGAACTGCCCCCGCTCCGGGCGTTCGTCCTTCCGGCCGGCACCCCCAAGGCCGCCGCCCTCCACCTCGCCCGGACCGTCTGCCGCCGGGCCGAGCGGAGCGTGGTGCGCCTGGCCCATGAGGCCGACCTCCCGGAGCTGTTCGTGGTCTACCTCAACCGGCTGTCCGACCTGCTCTTCACGCTGGCCCGGGTGGCCAATCACCGCGACGGAGCCCGCGACGAGACCTGGTAGGCCCTCGGCCAAGGCCCGCCACTCACCCCGACCGCCTGAACCGACCCGATGCCCGTCATCCCCGTTCACCACGCGCTGGGCCAGTACGATGTCATCGTTGAACCGGGGAGCCTGCTCAACCTGCCGGACCTCATGGCCCGGACCATGGGCCGGCGCAAGCTGGTCCTGATCACCGACGACACCGTAGGCCGGTACTACGACGAATGGACCCGGGGCGCCGCGGAGAAGCGGGAGCCCGGCGCCCCGCCATCCGGGGCCCGCGCCCGGCTCCGCTGCGAGGCCCGCCTGAGCTTCCCCGCCGGGGAGGCCAGCAAGCGGCGCGAGACCTGGATCCGGCTGTCCGATGAGATGCTGGCGCTGGGACTCGACCGCCAGGCCGGGGTCGTGGCCCTCGGCGGCGGCGTGGTGGGCGACCTCGCCGGCTTCGTCGCGGCCACGTTCATGCGCGGGATCCCCCACGCCCAGATCCCCACCACCCTGCTGGCCATGCTCGACGCGTCGGTGGGCGGCAAGGTCGGGGTGGACACGCCGCTGGGTAAGAACCTGATCGGCGCCTTTCACCCGCCGGCCGTGGTCGTGGCCGACCCCCTCACGCTGCTCAGCCTCCCCGACCGGATCTTCCGGTCCGGCCTCCCCGAAGCGGTCAAGCACGGGCTGATCGCCGACGCCAGCTACTTCTCCTGGATCGAGGCCAACGCCGGGCCACTCCTCGCCCGTGACCTCGAGGCCCTGACCCACCTGATCCGGCGGAGTGTGGAGATCAAGTCGGCGGTGGTGAGCGAGGACGAACGGGAGGGCGGCCGGCGGGCCATCCTCAACGCCGGGCATACCATCGCCCACGGACTGGAGCACGCCTCCGGCTACCGCCTGCCCCACGGGGAGGCGGTGAGCCTCGGCCTGATCGCGGAGTGCCGGATCGCGGAACGGCTTGGCCTGGCCCCGGGTGGCCTGGCTGAACGGGTCCGGGGCGTCCTCGACGCCCTCGGGCTGCCCACCGAGTCTGGCCCCCCCGCGCCCGTGGCGCGGGTTCTGGAGGCGATGCACCAGGACAAGAAGAACCGGGAGGGCCACGTACGCCTCGCCCTCCCGGTTCGGCTGGGCGCGATGCATGACGGGGAGGGCGATTGGACCGTCCCGGTGACCGAGGAACTGCTGGCCAGTGCGGTGGCGGGGCTGTCCTGATCCACATATCCTCGGGCCGGTTTTCCCCCAAAAGGCACATCTCAACACTTCGTATCATCAAGTTATTCATTGACTTAACTCTCGCCTACCAGTAGGTAGGTGTGAGTTCGGCGCCTCCGAACGGTGGATAAGTCCCGCAACGGGGTGCCAATGAACGATTTGTGATGTGGATATCAATTTCTGCTTGACCACTTTTTATAGGCGTCCTATATTCGCACACCCATCCGGCGGCCATTGCCTCGGCCGCGCCCCTAGCGCCACAACCAGCCGATCGTCACGCGGAGCTTGCATGTCTGCGCTGAAACAGAGCCGGGCCAAGGCCTTCTTTCGTCCCACCGCCAGTGGTGCCTTCGACCAGTACCTCCAGGACATCCAGAAGCTGCCGATGATCACCGACCCGGCCGAGGAGAAGCGGCTGGCGCGGCTGGCCCAGCAGGGGGATGAGCGAGCGGCGGAGCGGCTGGTGACGGCCAACCTCCGCTTCGTCATTTCCTACGTGAAGAAGTACCAGGGTCACGGGCTGGACCTGTCGGAACTGGTCGCCATCGGCAACGAAGGGTTGCTCAAGGCGGTGCGGAAGTTCGATCCCGACCACGGGGTCAAGTTCATCTCCTACGCGGTGTGGTGGGTCCGGCAGGCGGTGCTCAAGGCGCTGGCCGAGCAGACCCGCAGCGTGCGCATCCCGCTCAACCAGAACTCGGCCCTCATCAAGATGTCGCGGGCCGAGACCTTCCTCTCCCAGGAACTGGGCCGGGAGCCGACCGACGAGGAGATCGCCACCGCGCTCAACGACTCCGTGGACAACATCCGCTCCGCCAGGCGCATGACCTCGGCGGAGCTTTCGCTGGATGCCCCGGTGGAGCGGAGCGACAAGAGCAGCGGCACCCTGGGCGAGCGCTTCGCCGGCACCCAGGGCGGCGACATCGAGGAGAAGACCGACGCCCGGCTGATGCGCGAGTTCATTGACCGCATCTTCCAGCGCTATCTCACCCCCCGCGAGCGCAAGATCCTGTACCTCTACTACGGCCTCGAGGAGGGCAGCGAGGCCCTCACCCTCGAGAAGATCGGCGAGCTGCTCGGCGTCACCCGCGAGCGCATCCGCCAGATCCGCGAGCGGGCCTTCGAGAAGCTGCGCGAGTCACCCGACGTCAAGGGACTCAAGGGATTCTGGGTGGCGGCGTAGCGCCGGCCGCCCGCACCGACCGAGGGGGAGCCCGGCGCCCGCGCCCGGCTCCCCCTCGTTGCGTCGCACTATATTCACAGCCATGCCCTCCCGTCTTCCCCTGTTTCCCCTCCAGCTGGTGCTCTTCCCGGGCGAGCCCGTGCCGCTCCACATCTTCGAGCCGCGCTATCGCCAGCTGCTCGAGGACTGCCTCGAGGGGGACGCCCGCTTCGGCATCACCGCCGACGCCAGCCCTGGCCCGGGCACGGTGGGCTGCGTGGCGGAGATCCGGGGAACCCAGCCGCTCCCCGACGGCCGCAGCAACATCGTGGTCGTGGGCGGCGAGCGGTTCGCGGTTCGTGACCTGCTGGACGAGGGGACGCCCTACCTGGTGGGGAGCGTGGAGCTGTTCGCCGACCGGCCCGGCACCGCCCCGCTGCCGGCCGAGCTGGAGGAGCTCCGGGAGCTGGCGACCGAGTACCGCTCCACCCTGGCCGTCCTGGCCGACAGCCCGGGCCCGGCCCCCGAGTGGTCCGAGGACGCCGAGGCGTTCACCTTTCAGGTCGCGGCCATCTCGCAGCTGGACCTCGAGGCCAAGGGACGGCTGCTCGCCTTTCGCTCTACCCGGGAGCGGGTCCGGATGCTGGCGGGCGCGCTGCCGGCGCTGCTGCAACTGGCCCGGGGGCACGCCGCCGTGCACGTGCGGGCCCGTTCCAACGGCAAGGGGCACCCGGGGCACGATATCGTCACCGACGGATGAACCAGGCCCTGGTGGCGGCACTCGGCGGCATCGTCGGCGGGCGCTGGGTCCGGCACCGGCCGTCGGAACTGGCCACCTATGCCGCTGACGGGCTTCCCACCCACGAATCCCAGCCCGGGCTGGTGGTCCTGCCGGCCAACAAGGCGGAGGTGGCCCGGGTGCTCAGGCTGCTGCACCTGCTGCAGGTCCCCTTCGTGGCCCGCGGCGCCGGTACCGGCCTCTCCGGCGGCGCCCTGGCAGGAGCGCCGGCCGTGCTGGTCACCCTGACCCGGATGAACCGCATCCTGGAGATCCAGCCCGCCCGGCGGCGGGCCCGGGTGGAGCCGGGCGTGATCAACGCCCGGCTGTCGGAGGCGGCGGCCGCCTTCGGCCTGCACTACGTCCCCGACCCCTCCAGCCAGAGCGCCTGCACTATCGGGGGGAACGTGGCCGAGAACGCCGGCGGCCCCCACTGTCTCAAGTACGGTGTCACCACCAACCATGTCACCGCGCTCGAGGTGGTCCTCGCCGACGGCAGCACCGTGCGCCTGGGCTCGGCGCCCGGCGAGCCGTGGGGGCCGGACCTGGTGGGCCTCTTCGTCGGCAGCGAGGGGATGTTCGGCATCGCGGTGGAGATCACGGTGCGGCTGGAACCGGTTCCCCGCGCCGTCCGGACCATCTTCGCCGACTTCCTCGAGCTCCGCTCGGCGGGCGTGGCGGTGTCCGCGATCATCGCTTCCGGCATCGTGCCCGCGGCGCTGGAGATGATGGACCAGTCCTGCATCCGCGCGGTGGAGGCATCCATCTATGCCACCGGCGCCCGGACCGACGCGGCCGCCATGCTGCTGGTGGAGCTGGATGGCTCCCCCGAGGCGGTGGAGGCCGAGGCGGCACTGGTGGAGCGGCTGCTCCGCAGCCACGGGGCGCGCGAACTGCGCAGCGCCACCTCCGCGGCCGACCGGGCCCGGCTCTGGCAGGGCCGCAAGAAGGCCTTCGGCGCGCTGGGACGGATCGCGCCGGACCTGGCGGTGCAGGACGCGGTGGTGCCCCGGTCGGTGCTGCCGGACATCCTCGATCGCATCGCCGAGATCCGGGACCGCCTGGACCTCCGGATCAGCAACGTCTTCCACGCCGGGGACGGGAACCTCCACCCCTGCATCAGCTTCGACCGCCGGGCTCCGGGCCAGACCGCGCGGGTCGAGCAGGCCAGCCGGGAGATCATGGAGGCCTGCCTCGGCGCCGGCGGCAGCATCACCGGCGAGCACGGCGTGGGGAGCGACAAGCGCGATTACATGCCGCGGGCCTTCAGCGCCGGCACCCTCGACCTGATGTGCGAGGTCCGCCGGGCCTTCGACCGGGACGCCCGGGCCAACCCGGGCAAGGTGGTGCCGGTGCACCTGTGCCGCGAGTGGCGGCGGGCGGGTGTCCCATGAGCGTGGTCCTCGATCGCCTGCGGCAGCTGCTGGGGGCCGAGGGCGTGGAGCAGGACCCGCGCGGCCTGCCCCGGGCCGTCCCGGAGAGCGATGACGCGCTCGCCCTGGTGTGTCAGGCGGCGGGCCAGGAGGGCTGGAAGGTGCGGGTCGAGGGCCGGGGCAGCTGGGTCCCGCTCGACGGGCCCGCCGACCTCGCCGTCTCCACCCGGGGACTCACCCGGATCGCCTCGGTGAGCCCCGACGACCTCGTCGCCACGGTGGACGCCGGAGTGCCGCTCGACGCCCTGCGCGCCGAGCTGGAGCGGCACCGGCTGTGGCTGGCGCTGGACCCGCCCGGCCGCCCCGACCGCACCATCGGCGGTGTCGTGGCCAGCGGCACCGCCGGCCCGCTGCGCCACGGCTTCGGGCCGGTGCGTGATCATGTGCTGGGGTGCACCGTCGCCACCGGCGACGGCCGCCTGGTGGAGGCGGGCGGACGGGTGGTAAAGAACGTGGCGGGCTACGACCTGACCAAGCTCCACGCCGGCGGGTTCGGGGGGTTCGGCATCATCACGGCGCTTCACCTGCGGCTCCGGGCCCAGCCTTCGGTGGACCGAACGCTGGTGGCCCGCGGGGAGCGTGGCCCCCTGTGGGAAGCGGCCCGGCGGGTGCTGGAGGCACGGGTGGGCACCGTCGTCCTGGAGCTGCTCTCCCCGGGGCTCACCGCCCGGACCGAGTGGTCCCTCGCCGCCCGCCTGACCGGGACGGAGGCGGGAGTCGAGGCCGAGTGCGGTGGGCTGGAGGGCCTCACCGGGATCCCGTGGGAGCGGCTCCCGCCCGAGGGAGCCGGCGCCTTCTGGAACCTGGTGGCGCGGGCGCCGCTGGCCGGGAGCGTGTCGCTCCGGCTGGCGACGCTGCTCGATGGGGTGGAAGACTCGCTGGACCTGGTCACCGAGCTGCTCGACGACGGCATTCTCTCCGCCGGCGCCGCCAGCGGCGCCCTGCGGTGGGCGGGTGACACCGACGCGGCCACGCTGCTCGCGCTGCGGCAGCGGGCGGCGGTGCGCGAGATTCCGCTCACCCTGGAGCGGGCCCCCTGGCCGCTCCGGCGGCAGGTCGGCCACTTCGGCGCCTACCGGGAAGGAGTGGGCCAGCTGGTGGACCGGCTGCGGGAGACCTTCGACCCCGGCCGGAATCTCGCCGTGGCGCTCGAGGGAGAGCGGGACCCGGCGTGACCACGTCCGTGGACTTCAGCACGCTCGATCCCTGCGTGCACTGCGGGTTCTGCCTGCCCGCCTGCCCCACCTACCTGGCCACCGGCGACGAAGCCGACAGCCCGCGGGGCCGCATCGTCCTGATGCGGGCGCTGGGGCGGGGCGAAGCTGGCCCTAACGATCCTGCGCTCCGGCAGCATCTCGATGCCTGCCTCGGGTGCCGGGGTTGCGAACCGGTCTGCCCGGCGGGTGTGGGGTACGGCCGCGGACTCGAGGCCGCCCGGGAACTGCTGGCCCGCTCCCGCGGGATCCGGCCGGCGGCCCGCCTGCTGCTCGCGGTCTTTTCCCGCCGGTGGCTGTGGCGTCCGCTATTCGCATTGGCCCGGTGGTTCCGAAACCTTGGGCTTGCCCGGCGGGGCGCGGGCCGGGGTCGCATTGGCTTCGGCGTGGGCATGATCGCGGCGTCTGCACCGGGAGAAGCGGCACCCGCCGGGGCCGTGGCGCACGCTGCCCGCCAGGCGCCATCCCGCGGCCGGGTGGCGCTCTTCCGCGGCTGCGTGATGGACGGCCTGTTCGGCCATGTGCACCAGGCCACCCGGCGCACCCTCGAGGCCAACGGCTACATCGTCATCGAGGTGGCCGGGCAGGCCTGCTGCGGCGCGCTGCACGCTCATGCCGGCGATCGGCCGGGCGCCGAGCGTCTGGCCCTCCAGAACCTCGCGGCCTTCGCGGACCCGGTGGACTACATCGTCGTCAACAGCGCGGGATGCGGGGCCATGCTCAAGGAGTACGGCCACCTCCTGGGCACGGGCCCCGCAACGGCCTTGGGCGCCCGGGTCCGTGACGTGACCGAACTCCTCGCCTCGGCCGGCCCGCGCCGGGCCGGCTCGCTCCCACTGGAGGTAGCCTACGACGCCCCCTGCCACCTCCAGCATGCGCAGCGGGTCCATGAGGACCCCCTCACCGTGCTCGGCGCCATTCCCGGGCTCCGGGTCCGGCTGCTACCCGGCAGCGACCAGTGCTGCGGCGCCGCCGGGATCTACTCGACCATCGAGCCGGCCATGTCGCAGGCGGTGCTCTCCGCCAAGATCGCCGAGATCGGCCGGGCCGAGCCGCGCCCCGCACTGGTGGCCACCGGAAACCCCGGGTGCCTGATGCAGATCGGGGCCGGGTTGCTGGCGGCGGGGCTCCCCATCCGGGCGGTGCACCCGGTCGAACTCCTCGACCAGGCCTACGCCGCCGGTGGCCTGTACGAGGCCCCGGGCCAGCCCGGCCCCTGACCGGGTGCGGACCGGGCACCTTCCGCTATCTTCCGCGCCATGGACCGAGCCATCCTCTTCGATTTCAACGGCGTCATCGTGGACGATGAGCCGCAGCACTGCGAGGCCCTGATCGAGACCCTCGCCACCTACGGCTACGACCTGGACCGCGACCGCTACTACCGCGAGTACCTCGGGTTCGACGACCGCGAGTGTTTCCGCTACAGCTTCCGCCAGATGGGGCTCTCCACCGAATCGGCCCGGATCCAGGAGGCTATCGCGCGCAAGGCAGAGCGCTACGAGCGCGCCATCCGGGCCTCCATGCAGCTGGTGCCGGGGTCGGCGGACTTCATCCGGGCCGCCGCCGCCAGCGGGCTCCGGCTGGCGGTCGTCTCGGGGGCCCTGCGCCGGGAGATTGACCTGGTGCTCGATGAAGCGGACCTGGCCGGGTATTTCGAGCTGATCGTCGCGGCCGAGGACGTGAGCGCGTGCAAGCCCAATCCCGAGGGCTACCTCCTGGCCAGCCGGGCGCTCGGCCTGCCGGGGGAGCGGTACGTCGTCATCGAGGATTCGCTGCCCGGCCTCCAGGCCGCCCATCAGGCGGGACTCCGCTGCGCCATGGTGAGTACGTCCCATCCCGCCCACGAGCTGGCCGGGGCCGACCTGGTCTGGCCCTCGCTCGAGGGACGGCATCCCGACGACCTTCCCTGGAGCCGTTGAGCGTGGCCGTGCCTACCCTGGATGCCACCCGGCTCCACCGCCTTCAGGAGGGCGCGGTGGCGGTGCGAGACCAGCCCGCGATGTTTGAGGTGCAGGGCCCGGGTGCCCTCGCCTGCATGCAGGGGCTCCTCACCAACGACCTGGAACGCGCGGGAGAGGAGAGCCTTGTCTTCGGGGCATTGCTCACCCCCAAGGGGGCCATCGTGGTGGACCTCTGGGTCCTCCGAACCGGTGGCCGCCTGCTGCTGGTGGCGGAGGCCGCCGCCCGGCAGCCGGCCACGGAACTGCTCCGCCGGTCGCTGCCACCTCGCCTGGCCGCCGTCACCGACCGCACCGGTGAACTCGGCGTGGCCTGGCTGTATGGCCTGGCCCTCGAGGAAGCGCTCGCCCAGACCGGGCTGGCCCCGCTGCCGGAGGAGGGCCGGGTCCTGGTGGCAGGGGACCTCCAGCTGGCCCGCCCCCCGGCGAGTGCCCCGTTCCGTGCCCTGCTGGCCGGTCCGATGGACGCCCTGGGCGCCGCCCTCGAAACCAGCGGGCTACCCGAAGGCGACGGGGACGACCGGGAAGCGGCCCGGATCCTCGCCGGGTGGCCCCGGCTGGGGGCCGAGATTCAGGAACGGACCCTGGTGCAGGAGGTGCGGTTCGACGAGATCGGCGGGGTGTCTTACACCAAGGGCTGCTATACCGGACAGGAGACCGTGGCCCGGCTGCACTTCCGGGGACACGTGAACCGGGAACTCCGCGGACTCGCCTGGGACGGCCCCCCCGCCCTGGTGGACCGCGTGGTGGTGGATCAGGACGGGCTCGAGGTCGGCCGGGTGCGCTCGGTGGTTGCGGTTCCCGGCTGGCTGCTCGGGCTGGCCCTGCTCCGCCGGGAAGTTGAGCCGGGCGCCCAGGTGGTCGCCGGGGGGCATCCCGCGACCGTCGTCCACCTCCCCTTCGAGGAAGCCTACCGGCAGACGGCCGCGGGTTGAGCCTCCCGGAACGCAGAAGGGCCGCCCTGGAAGGCGGCCCTTTCGCTTACGGCAGTGGCTACTCGGCGCCGGGCCTCAGTGGGACGCGCTGTCCCGCACCATCGTGGTGTCGTGCTGCATGCCCGGCATGGCGGAGTCGGTCATGGCCGGGGCAACCGCGGTGGTGGTGTCGGCGGCCGGGGCGGCCTCCTCCTTCTTGCCACAGGCGGCGACCACCAGGATCGCGGCAAGGGCGAGGTACTTCTTCATCGGTTCCTCTGACTGTGAATTGTGGCCTGCGGCGTGTCCGTCCGGGCGGAAGGGAGCCCGGGAAAAGGCGCGCACAAGTTAGTCAGGCGCTTCCGGCTGTCAAGCGGTGGCAGGGGGCAAAGCGCCGAGCCGGCCCGGGCGGGGAACGGGGCGGGCCGTCCGGGGGTAATCCGGTGATCTGGATCACACCCCGGCCCACCCCGGCCGGTATACCGGTCCCCGCGCACCATGGTATCCTCCAGCATGACCCGACTCCCCCAGACCCTCGGCGACCTGCGGCAGTCACCCTGGTCCGAGGCCCCGCTCCGGGGCCGGACCGTGCGGGACGAGATCCGCGCCAACCTGCTCCGGATGCTCGAGGCCGGCGCCCCGCTCTTCCCCGGCATCGTGGGCTACGAGGACACCATCCTGCCGCAGCTCACCAACGCCCTGCTGGCCCGGCACCATTTCATCCTGCTCGGCCTCCGGGGGCAGGCCAAGAGCCGCATCCTCCGGCAGCTGGTGCGGTTCCTGGACGAGCGCATCCCCATCGTGGCCGGGAGCGAGGTGAATGACGATCCCTTCGCGCCGATCTCCAAGTACGCCCGGGAGCGCCTGGGCGAGACCGGTGACGCCACCCCGATCGCCTGGCTGGGCCGGGACCAGCGCTACATCGAGAAGCTGGCCACGCCCGACGTCACCGTGGCCGACCTGATCGGCGACGTGGATCCCATCAAGGCGGCGCGAGGCGGGCACCTGCTCTCCGACGAGCTGACCATGCACTTCGGGCTCCTGCCCCGCGCCAACCGCGGCATCTTCACCATCAACGAGCTGCCGGACCTCTCAGGCAAGGTCCAGGTGGGCCTGTTCAACATCATGCAGGAGGGCGACGTCCAGATCAAAGGCTACCCGGTGCGGCTGCCGCTCGACGTGCTGCTCGCCTTCACCGCCAATCCCGAGGACTACACCGCGCGGGGCAAGATCATCACCCCGCTCAAGGATCGGATCGGGTCGGAGCTCATCACCCACTATCCCCGCACGGTGGAGCTGGGCATGGCCATCACCGCGCAGGAGTCGTGGACCGCGCGGGGCGGCCGGCCGGTGCGGGTTCCCGACTTCATCCAGGAGCTGATCGAACGGGTGGCCTTCGAGGCCCGGACCGACAAGCGGGTGGACCGGCGTTCGGGTGTGAGCCAGCGGCTCCCGATCAGCGTCCTCGAACACGCCATCTCGAGCGCCGAGCGGCGGGCCCTGCTCGCCGGCGAGTCCGAGGTGGTACCGCGAGTGAGCGACGTCTACGCCGCCCTGCCGTCCATCACCGGCAAGCTGGAGCTGGAGTACGAGGGAGAGCTGCAGGGCGGGGAGACCATCGCGCGGGACCTCATCCGGCGGGCCGCGGGCGCTACTCTCACTGAGCGGCTGGGGGAAATCGGCCTCGAGGGCATCGTGGCCTGGTTCGACGGCGGGGGAGCCCTCAAGGTGCTGGGCGACGAGCGCACGCCCCTCTGCCTCAAGGGCTTCGGCGTGGTGCCGGGGCTGGTGGATGCGGCGGTGGCCGGCCAGCTCTCGGCCCGGGACGACGGCCCCACCATGGTGGCCGCGTGCGAGCTGATCCTCGAGGGCCTTGCCGCCCACAAGCGGATCAGCCGCAACGAGGAGCTGGGCTACACCAGGGCTCGTCCCGAGCGAAAGGACCCGATGGGCGGGAAGGGGCTGGGGCTGGGGTGAGGCGGCGGGACGGAAACGGCCAGCGAGACTCGCAGGCCAGGGAGAGTGGCCCTCCCGGCTATTGAGCGCCCCAGCCCCGGCGCCTGGCCTCGGTCACGATGACCCCGGCAGCGCCGGGCAGGCCCAGGAGCCCGGTGTTGAGGACCATGTGGAAGTGGGAGGGGTCGTCCCAGTCGCGGCCGTAATGCTCCCGGTGATAGCGGGCCCGGTGGGCGTCGGTGCGGTCCATGGTGCGTTCCGCCGTCTCCGCGTCCAGCCCCTCGGCGTCCATCGCGAGCCGGATGCGGAAGTCCCGCGGGGCAACCAGCTTGACGTGAAGCGCGTTCCCCGGCTGCCCCAGCACCGCCGGCGCCGCCCGTCCCACCAGCACCACCCGCCCTTCGGCCGCCACCTCCCGCACCACCAGCTCGGTGAACCGCACCACGTCGGGCTCCTCGGCCCGCACAGCCACGCCCAGCTCGGGGACCGGGTATTCCTGCGAGGCATTGGCCAGGGCCCGGGCCAGGCGCTCGACGAACCCCGGGACGCGCTCGTCCTGGGCAGCCACCAGGTCCGCCGACAACCCCGCCCGCTCCGCGACCCGGTCCACGATCTCGTTGTCCACCACGCTCCACCCCAGCCCCTCTGCGACCAGCTGGGCGACCTCGGATCCGCCGGCGCCGTATTGGCGGGAGATGGTGATGATCATGAGGAGGAGGATTGGTAAGGGAGATTGATGGGGCAGGAGAATGACTGGCGGGAAAGGCGGTCCCGGCCACCACACATGGACCGGCCCGTCCTACCGTCTTACTGTCCGACCGTCCGACCGTCCGCCTGTCCGCCTGTCCGCCTGTCCGCCCCTATAGTCTTATCCCTGCCCGCG
>CAZCVG010000002.1:0-26396 GCA_964501735.1 uncultured Gemmatimonadaceae bacterium
GCGCTCATCCCGCTCGCTGCTGAACGGGTTGTCCATGGTCATTCCGGAGCTCCTCTCAGTTCGGCCAGCGCGGCCCGGAGCCGCCGCCGGCCTTGAAAGACGTCCGATCGCACCGTGCCCTCGGGAACCTCCAGCAACTCCGCGATCTCATGGTGCCGGTAGCCCTCGGCGTCATGGAGGACCACGGCCAGCCGCTGCCGCTCGGGCAGGTCCGCCAGGGCCGCGTCCAGCCGTTCCCGCGTCACCCGCCGCTCGGCGTCCTCCTCGGGGCCGGGACGGCTGCCGGCCATCGCGATGGGGATCGGCTCGGTCTGCCGCACCCGTCTTCGACGGGCCAGGTCCCGCGCGGTGTTCAGCGCGATCCGGGCAAGCCAAGGCGGGAACGCCTGTGCCGGATCGAAACGCCCGAGCGACGTCCATGCTGCCACGAACGCGTCCTGCGCGGCATCGTCGGCGTCCTCCGGGTGCCGGAGGACCGCCCGGGCAAGGCGCCGGGCCATGGGGGCGTGGCGCTCGACCAGGGTCCCGAAGGCCTCCCGGTCCCCGAGCCTGGCCCGCCGGGCCAGCTCGGTGTCGGACACAGTGGGTATACGCACAGCCTCCCGAAATCGTTGAGCGGGGGCGTTGAGGGGTCGGAAGGGTGGCCCCCCGGGGCGGCCCCGCCTTTCACGCCGGGGGAATTGTAGCCAGACCCTTCGGATTCACGCGAACCGGTCAGGGTTCCGATCGGGCCTCCGAAAGCGCCTGGAGCGCGGCGCTACAGGGCGGTGCGAATTGATCCGGGGGCAGGGAAGGTCAGGGGGGCGGCGCCGGGGGGTGTCAATCGTTTGTGGAGCAAGGCCTTAGCCGGCGGAGCGATGCCGTGGACCGGGGCAGCACGTGACTTGCCCGGTCGTGGACCGGTCACCAGCCACGCTGTTTACTCGACCCCGAGGCCCCGATGACTCCGCGTCACCTCAGAATCGCGCTGTACTCGCACGACACAATGGGTCTCGGCCACATGCGCAGGAATCTGCTGGTAGCCAACGCGCTCACCCGGCTGCAGCCAGCACCTTCCATTCTCATGCTGTTCGGGGCCCGGGAAGCTGCGGCCTACCCCCTGCCGCCCGGGGTCGAGGCGGTCACCCTGCCCGCTTTTGCCAAGGGCGGCGACGGGCGGTATCACGCCCGTGCGCTGGACGTGTCGCTTCAGGGGCTGGTGGACCTCCGGGCCCGCGCCCTGCTCGCAGTGCTTGACTCCTTCGCCCCGGACCTGCTGGTGGTGGACAAGGTGGCCCGTGGCGCGCTGGGGGAACTCGAGCCGGCGCTGCGGACCCTCCGGGCACGTCACGGGACCCGGTGTGTGCTGGGGCTGCGGGACCTGCTGGATGCGGCGGAAGTCGTCCGGCAGGAATGGGCCGCTGAAGGCACCGTGGCTGCGGTGCGCCGCTACTACGACGCCATCTGGGTATATGGTGACCGCCGGGTCTGCGATCCGGTGCGGGAGTACGGGCTCCCCCCGGCGGCGGCCCGCAAGCTTCGCTATGCCGGCTACCTCGATCCGCGGGCCCAGTGGGCCGCGGCCGAAGGCCGCGAGGTGGCGCTGCCGTGCCGGCCCTACGCGCTCTGCATGGTAGGTGGCGGTCAGGATGGCGACCGGCTCGCGCAGGTGTTCGCCGCGACGCCCCGGCCGCCGGGCCACGACGGGGTGATCGTCGCGGGGCCCTTCATGGCGGCCGCCGCGCTGGAGCAGATCACCGCCCGGGTGGCCTCGGACCCGGGCCTCCACCTCCACCGGTTCCTGCCTGACACGGCACCGCTCATCCGGGGCGCGGAGCGGGTCGTCACCATGGGCGGGTACAACTCGGTGACCGAGGTGCTGGCCTTCGAGAAGCCCGCGCTGGTGGTTCCCCGGGTCCAGCCCCGGGTGGAGCAGCGCCTGCGGGCCGAGCGGCTCGCGGCAATGGGCCTGGTAGACCTGCTGCTGCCGGTGGAGCTGACGGCGGAGCGCGTGGGTGCCTGGCTGGCCGAGCCGCTGCGCCCGAGAGCGATCGCGCCCCTCGACTTCGCCGGCGTGGCCCGGCTGCCACGGCTGGCGGCCGAGGTGCTCCAGCGCCCGGGCCTGATCCAGGTGGCGGCCGACGCACAGGAAGGAATGGTGCAGCGTGTCGCGGTCTGAGCCGGGGCGGGTGGGTTACGTGCTCAAGCGCTACCCGCGGTTCTCCGAGACCTTCGTGGTCAACGAGATCCTGGCCCACGAGGCCGCAGGCCTGTCCCTGGACATCGTGGCGCTGCGGGAGCCGACCGACCCCGTGATCCAGCAGGCGGTGGCCCGAGTCCGGGCCCCGGTCATCTCCCTGGCGATTCCCGGCGAGGCCCTGCCCGAAGGCGCCACCGATCGCCTGATCGGGGAGGCGGGCCAGCGCTTGCCGGGGCTGCGCCTCGAACTCCAGCGGTTCGGCGATGAGGCGCGCCGGGACGTGTATCAGGGCATCCGGCTGGCCCTGCTGGCCCAGGAGCGCGGTCTCAGTCACCTCCATGCCCACTTCGCCACCTCGGCCACCAGCGTGGCCCGCATCGCCTCCCGGCTGACCGGGATCCCCTACAGCTTCACGGCGCATGCCAAGGACATTTACCACGAGAGCGTGGTCCAGGAGGACCTCCGGCGGAAGCTGGTGGATGCCCGCGCCGCCATGACGGTGAGCGACTACAACCTCGGCTGGTTGCGTGCCGCCTGCGGTGAGGCAGCGAGCCGGGTGCGGCGGGTGTACAACGGGCTCGACCTGGGCGAGTTCCCGTTCGCCTGCCCCCGGGAACGCGCTCCTCGCGTGGTGTTCGTGGGCCGGCTGGTGCCCAAGAAGGGTGTCGAGATCCTGATCGACGCCTGCGACCTCCTGGCCCGGCGTGGCGTGGCCTTCCAGTGCGACCTTCTCGGGGCAGGACCGCTGGCCCCATCGCTCCAGGAGCGGATCGCTGCCCTCGGGCTGGGGCACCGGGTGCACTGCCTCGGGGCCCAGCCGCGGAGTGCGGTCGTCGAGCACCTGCGGCGGGCCGCTGTCTTCGCCGCCCCCTGCGTGGTGAGTCCCGACGGCGACCGCGACGGCCTCCCCACCGTGCTGCTCGAGGCCATGGCCCTCGGCACACCCTGTGTGGCCACGCCGGTGACCGGAATTCCGGAAGTGGTTCGGCACGAGGAGACCGGGCTGCTGGTGCCGGAGCGGGACGCTGGCGCCCTGGCCGGCGCGATCGCGCGGCTGCTCGCGGGGCGCAGCCTGCGGATCCGGCTGGCGGAGGCGGCGCGCCGGCTCATGGTCCGGGAGTTTGATGTGCACCGGAACGCCGCCCTCCTCCGAGAGAGCTTCGCCCCGGGACCGCCGGCCACGCTGGAGGTTGCCTGATGCGGATCGCCTACGTCTCGGCTGACGGCGGGGTCCCGGTGTTCGGGCGCAAGGGCTGCTCGGTGCACGTGCAGGCCATGCTCTCCGCCATCACCCGCCTGGGGCACCGGGTGGAGCTGTTCACCACGCGTCCCGGGGAAGAGGCCCGGCCGGCGCTCCTGTCGGGCCTGCCGGTCCACCACCTGCCCCTGGCGCCCCGACGCCAGGACCGGCCCGCGGTCCACACCGCCCTGGCCGTGAACCATGCGATCCGGCCCGCGCTCCAGGAGCGCGGGCCATTCGATCTGGTGTACGAGCGCTACTCGCTGTGGAGCTACGCGGCGATGGACTGGGCGGCCCGCGAAGGCATCCCCTCCGTGCTGGAAGTCAACGCCCCGCTCATCGATGAGCAGGCCCGGCACCGCGGACTGGCTGACCGCCCCGCCGCCGAACGGGTCGCGGCCAGGGTATTCGGGTGCGCAGCGGTACTGGCGGCAGTATCGGACGAAGTGGGCCAGTATCTGGTCCGCTTCGGCGCCCCTGCGGCCCGGATCCATGTCGTGCCCAACGCGGTGGACCCGGCCCGCTTCGCCCGCGTGAAGCCAGCCGAGCCAGCCCGTCGGGACGACTTCACGGTGGGCTTCCTCGGGACGCTCAAGCCCTGGCATGGCCTGCCGGTGCTGCTCGAGGCCTTCGCCCGCCTGGCCCGGTGGCTGCCGGCGGCGCGGCTGCTCCTGGTGGGCGATGGGCCCGAGCGCGAACGGATCGAGACCCGGGCCCTGGAACTGGGCGTCGCGGACCGCGTGGTGCTGGTGGGGGCGGTGCCGCCGGAGGCGGTGCCGGGCTGGCTGGCCGCGATGGATTGCGCGGTCGCGCCCTACGAGGACCTGGCGGGGTTCTACTTCTCGCCGCTCAAGGTCTACGAGTACATGGCGGCCGGGATCCCGGTCGTCGCGAGTGCGGTGGGCCAGCTGCGGTCGCTGCTTACGCACGGCGAGACCGCGCTGATGGTCCGGCCGGGCGACTCGGCAGACCTGGCCGCCGCGCTTCGCCGGCTGGCCATGGAACCCAGGCTGCGTGGCCGGCTGGGGGCCGCCGCGCGCGCTCAGGTCCTCCGGCATCATACCTGGGACGCGGCCGCCTCCCGGGTGCTGGCACTTGCCAGCGCGCATCCCGCGTCGGGGTCGCTCGACCCGGTGGTCCGGCCATGAGCCGCCCCGCCACGGGCAGCGTGAGCCGCAGCCTGCTCCGCCTCGGGCGTCGCTTCTGGCCCCTGCTGCGGGAGCAGCGCCTGACGGCCGCCGGCGCGGTGGCCGCGCTGCTGGCGGAGGTGGCACTCCGGGCTCTCGAGCCCTGGCCGCTCAAGTACGTCTTCGACGAGGTCCTGGGCCGCCCGCCGGGAGAGGGGACGGTCACGGCCCTGGCTGGCGCGGCGGTCGCCCTGGTGCTGCTGGTCGGCAGCCGTGCCTTCGCGGCCTACTGGAGCACGCTGGGCTTCTCCCGCACCGGCAACGGGCTGCTGACTCAGGTGCGAGAGCAGCTCTACCTGCACCTCACCCGCCTGTCGCTCGGCTTCCACTCGGGTCAGCGCAGCGGCGACCTGGTGCTGCGCCTGGGCCGGGATGTGGATTTGCTCAAGGAAGTGCTGGTGTCCGCCCTGCTTCCGCTGGCCGGCAACCTGCTCATCCTCGTGGTGATGGCGGGGCTGATGGTCTGGCTGGAGTGGCGCCTGGCAGCGCTGGCGCTGGTCATCCTTCCCCTGTACTGGCTCGTGGCCCGCCGCCTCGCGCCGCGGATTCATGCAAGTGCCCGGCAGCAGCGGCAGCGGGAAGGCCGGGTGGCCAGCGGGGCGGCCGAGGCGCTGGGGGCGATCAGGGTGGTGCAGGCGCTGTCGCTGGAACACCAACTGGGCCGGAGCTTCGGGCAGGAGAGCCGGGCCACGGCCGGGGATGACGTCCGCGGGCGGCAACTGGCGGCCCAGCTGGAGCGGTCGGTGGACCTGCTGGTGGCGCTGGGCATGGCGCTGGTGCTGGCGGCCGGGGCGGGCCTGGTGCTGGAGGGCTCGCTGACGCCGGGCGAACTGCTGGTGTTCCTGAGCTACCTGAAGAGCGGTTTCCGGCCGCTGCAGGACGTGGCCAAGTACACCGGCCGGCTGGCCCGGGCCGCCGCGGCGGGGGAGCGGATCCTGGAACTGTTCGACCGCGACCCGGAGGTGCGCGACCTTCCGGGCGCGATTCCCGCGCCGCCGCTGCATGGCCACATCCGCTTCGACCACGTGGTATTCGGCTACGAACCCGGGCCCCCCGTGCTGGACCGCATCAGCCTGGAGGCCCCCGCGGGCAGCCGGATCGCCATCGTCGGCCCGTCCGGGGTGGGGAAGAGTACCCTCGCCGGGCTGGTGCTCCGATTCGCGGATCCCCAGTCCGGACGGATCCTGCTCGACGGACGGGACCTGCGCGAGTATACCGTGGCCTCGGTGCGGGCCCAGGTCAGCGTCGTCCTGCAGGACACGATCCTCTTCCATGCGACCGTCGCCGAGAACATCGCCCTGGGGCGGCCCGGAGCGGTCGCCACCGAGGTGGAAGCCGCCGCGCGGCTCGCCCGGGCGCACGAGTTCATCGAGCGCCTGCCCCGGGGCTACGACACGCTCCTCGGCGAGCGGGGCCTGACCCTCTCGGCAGGCCAGCGCCAGCGTATCGCCCTGGCCCGGGCTGCCCTGCGGCGGGCTCCGATCCTCATCCTGGACGAGCCCACCACCGGCCTGGATGCCGAGAACGCCCGGGCCGTCACCGAAGCCCTCGTGCGGCTCGCGGCGGGCACCACCATGCTGGTCATCACCCACGATGCCGGCCTGGCCGCCTCACTGGACATGGAATGGCGAATGCACCGCTCGGGCGTCACCATGGTCCGGAGAACCCATGCTCTCGCCGGCTGAGCGGGACCTGCTCCGGCGCGACCCGGCCCTCCCGGCCCTGGGTCTGATGCTGGACGCCCCGGCGATTGGGGCGGCGCTGCGTGCCGCCTTGCCCGACCTTCCGGTGCTGGATGCCGAGCTGCGCTATCTCAGATACAAGCCAGGCACCAATGCGGTCGCCGGCTACCTGCTTCGGCTGCCGGACGGGAACCGGTCCGCCTACGCCAAGTGCTTCGGCCCCGCGGACAGGGTCAAGGTGTCCCGAGACCTCCGTCGGGCCGCCGCCAGGGCGCCCTCCGGCCGCGAGGTGGCCGCCCTCCACGACGGGGACACCCTGTTGCGGGTCTTCCCAAACGATGCGGCCCTGCCCGGGCTGAGCCGGATCGTGGCTGGAGACCGCGAGCTCGCCGGGCTGGGCCCGGGGCGGCTCAGCGAGCTTCGCTACAAGCCGGAGCGCCGCTGGGTCGGCCGGCTGGACCCGGCCGACGGGGACCAGCCCCTGGTTCTCAAGCTCCACGCCCCGCGTCGCTTCCCCGCGGCCGTGGCGGCCGCCCGGGCCTTCCGGGACGACGGACCGCTCCGGCTGGCCCCACTCCGGGTGGAGGTGCCCGAGTTGCGGTTGCTGGGCCAGGGCTGGTTGCCGGGTCGCCTGCTGAGCGATGCCCTGGCGGGTTGTGAGGCGACGCCAGCCATGCTGCACACGGTCGGACGGGCGCTGGCGCGGCTCCACCGGCAGGACGGGGCCGGTCTCACGCCGACCACCCGGCAGTGGGAGGCCGACCGGCTGCGAGCGACGGCCGCCGGTGTGGCCTGGCTGCTGCCCGCCCACGCGGCGGGGGCTGTGGCCCTCGCCGAGCGGATCGCCGGCCGGCTGCAGGCGGCGCCGGCCGCGGACCGGCCGGTGCACGGGGATTTCTACGCCAAGCAGGTGCTGGTGGATGGCGAGCGGGCCGGCGTGCTTGACCTGGACAGTGCCGCGCTGTCGGATCCGGCCCAGGATCTGGGGCTCTTCCTGGCTCACCTCGAGCGGGACCGGCTCCGCGGAGGCCCCGCCACCGGCACACACCTGGTCTCGGCCTTCCTCGACGGATACCGGGACGACGCCGGGCGGGTGCCGGCGCGCCTGGCCCTCTACACGGCCATCGGCCTGCTCCGGCTGAGCCCCGACCCCTTCCGCCACAGGGAACCGGAGTGGGAGCGCCGCACGGTGCAGCTGCTGGACCGCGCCGAGGCCCTGGCGGCCGGGCTCGATGGAGAGGTCGCGGCATGACAACGTGCCCGGCGCTGCCCCTCGCCATCAGCGACCCTGCGCTGCCGCATCTGGAGGTCGCCCTGGAGCCGGTCGCCATGGGGCGATTGCTCCTGCGGTACGCGGCGTCGGCGCTGGCGTGCTCACGGCTGGCGGTGGAGCGCGTCACGCTGGTCAGGCACAAGCCGGGTCGTCGCGCCCTCATCAAGTACCAGGTCCGCCTCGATCGGGAGCGGCCGGCCCAGCTGCTGGCGAAAGTGCGCGCCCGCGGCGCCGACGCCCGGACCTTCCGGCTGCACCGGCGGCTCGAGGTGGCAGGGTATCGCCAGGGCTCGGCCGTGTTCGTCCCGGGTGCTGTGGCGCTGGTCCCGGAAGCTGGACTGTGGGTGCAGCACTGGGTCGATGGTGACAGTCTGGTTCCGCAGCTGGGCACCCGGGACGGGCCTGCGGCGGCCGCACAAGTGGCCGAGGGGCTGGTCCGGCTGCAGCAGGTCGAGGTACGGCCCGACCGGGAGCATGGGGCAGCGGACGAACGGCGAGTGCTCGCGCAGGCACTGGCCCTGCTCGGCGGCGCCCGCCCGGAGTTGCGTCCCCGCCTGGGGCGGCTCCTCGCGGTCGCGGAGAGTCTGGTCCAGCCGCTCGACACGCTCCGGGTCCCGGTGCACCGCGATTTCTACCAGGACCAGCTGCTGCTCCTCGGCCGGGCCACGTGCCTGCTCGACCTCGACCTCTGCAGCCTTGGCCATCCGGCGCTCGACGCTGGCAACTTCACCGCCCACCTCATCGAGCTCGGCCTGCGCCGGCACCATGATCCGCAGGCCTTCCTGGCGGAACGCCGGGCCTTCGAGGCGGCGTGGCTGGCCCGGCAGGGTACGCATCACCGGGAAGCGCTGACCGCCTGCACCACGCTCACCCTGGCTCGTCACGTCGGGCTGGCCTGGCGCCTGCCTGGCCGGGCGCATCTGGTCGGCCGGCTCCTCGCTCTCACCGAGGCCCGCTGCGGCGGGCGTTCGTCATGCGATCCCTGCTGGTAGTCACCGCGTGGTTGCTGGCTGGCGGCGGGTCGGCCATGGCGCAAGCCAGTCCCCCGATCCAGCTGCGGGTGAGCACGGTCGCGCTGTATGAGAGCAACCTCGCGCACTCGGCCACCCCGCACGGGGCGTACGGCGGAGTGGCCGCGGTGGGCATCCGCGTGCAGGACCGCGTCCGGCGTCCGCGCCTGACCCTCGACGCCGAGACGGCCGTGCACCGGTACTCCACGGCCACTCGCTTCGCGCGCACCAGCGCCACGGTGGAGGGGGATCTCGCGCTGGGCCTGGCCCGTGGATTCACCTGGGGGACCGCGGTCTCGGCCAGCCTGCGCGGCTCCTCGGAGGACCGGGACGTGAACAACCAGTACCGGGTGCGGCAACGGCTGGACCTGCGCCTGGCCGAGGGAACCACCATTCGGCTCACGGGGAGCGTGAGGCTCAAGCGCTACCCGGAGCCGGGGGCCGCCGGCCGGAATGCCACCAACCGGTACGCCGAAGCGGAACTCCTCCAGCGCCTCCAGGCGGGGGGCCGCATCACTCTCGGCGCCCGGCTCGAAACCAATGCCGCGGCTGCTGCCAGATATCGCTATGAGCGGGTGACCTGGGGACTGGCCCTCGAATCGGCGCCTGGCCGGTGGCAGCAGCTGGAACTCGACCTCGCCTACCGGGTGCAGCGCTACTCCGACCGCACCGTGGAGGGTCGCACCGAGCTTCGCCGCGACTTTCGGCTGAACCCGGAGCTTCGCTGGATGGTGCGGCCGTGGGACAGCGCGGAGATCACCCTGGCCTACGATTTCGAGAATCGCACGTCCAACGACCCTGATGAATCCTACGATGCACATCGGCTGACGCTTGGAGTGTCCCAGAGGTGGTGATCGCCCCTGCCCACTGGCCGGACCTCGCGGTGCATCGGCGCGGGGCAGTTGTATCGAATCGGGTCAAGCTGTGTCAGTGTTCCGCATCGGAACATCGGTCTAAGCTGCTACCGTATAGGCAGATACGGAGGGGCCTGGGGCTGAAGCAAGGGGGCGTGGCACGTGCAAGGGAGCGGTCACGATGCCCTGCTCACTCCCCGGTGCCGCTCATGGCTGATGCCCCTGTCCGACTGACCGTCGTAGAAGCGAGCGATTCCTTCGCTGCCCTGTGGCCGCAACTGGCGGCGGAGGGCGGGCTGGAACTGTCTTGCCGGGACGACGTGCCGCCGGGGGACGCCGGGGGCGTGGTCGTCATCAACCTGGCGGGGCGGGAGGATCGCCTGACCGAGGTGCTGGACCAGGCCGCCGGCCTGCCGGGCGGCACGGCAGTGGTGGGGGCCCGGCCCGATTACCGGGTCGCAGTGCAGGCCATCCTGCAGGGAGCCCGGGAATACTTCGCCCTGCCGGAGGACCTGGCCCTGCTGCGGGAATGGCTGGCCGACCAGGTGGTATTGCGGCAGCAGGCGGCGGGATCGGCGCGGTTCGCGCAGCGGGAGGCGGCCAAGTACCGGTTCGAGGGGATCCTCGGCGAGAGCGCCGCCCTGCGGGAAACCATCGGGCTGGCGGCCCGGGTCATTCCCCATCCCGGGGTCACGGTGCTGATCTCGGGGGAGACCGGCACCGGCAAGGAGCTGCTGGCCCGGGCCATCCATTACAACGGCCCGCGCCGGGACGCCCCGTTCGTGGACGTCAACTGCGCCGCCATCCCGGAGCAGCTGCTGGAGAGCGAGCTGTTCGGGCACGAGCGGGGCGCCTTCACCGACGCGTCCGCCGCCAAGCCTGGGCTGTTCGAGGTGGCCCACGGCGGCACCGTCTTCCTTGATGAGATCGGCCACCTGTCGCCGCCCTTGCAGGGCAAGCTGCTCCGCGTGCTGGAGCAGCGGGAGATCCGCCGGGTTGGGGGGACCACCACCACGCCGGTGGATGTCCGGATCATCGCCGCCACTCACGTGGACCTGGCGGAGGCTGCGCGGACCGGGGCATTCCGCACGGACCTCTATTACCGGCTGAACGTGGTCCGGGTCCGGCTGCCCGCGCTGCGGGAGCGGGGCGGGGACATCCTGGTGCTGACTCACGCGTTCCTGGAGCGGTTTGCCCGGGAATACGGCGTGCCGGTGCCAACCCTGACCGCGCTGGCCGAGCGGCGTCTGCTCTCCCATCCCTGGACCGGAAATATCCGGGAGCTCCGAAACACGCTCGAACGGGCCCTGCTGCTGGCCGGCAGCGGCCGGCTGGACGCTGGCGATCTCGGGCTCGATCCGGCCCGGGCTCCGGACGGGCATGGGGATGTGCCCTTCCCGGCCTCGATGGCGGAAATCACCCGCGGCGCGGCTGCGGCCATGACCCGCTTGTGCGGCGGCAACAAGAGTGAGGCGGCCCGGCGGCTGGGGATCTCCCGGACCCGTCTCATGCGGCTGCTGGCGCCCCGTCGCGGGCGCCTGGCCCTCACTGAGGAGAAGACCTGATGCGTGCTTCCCTGCCCCTCGTCCTGGCCGCGCTGACTGCCTGTGGGCCGGACCGGGCCGCCACCCCCAGTCCCGGTCCGAATCCGCTGGATTCGACAGTTACCGAGGCCGGCCTGCACTTCCTCCGGCCCGCCCCGCTTGCCCCTCCCCTGGCCGGCCGGGTGCAGAGCTTCTGGGCGGTGCGCGGGGAGTCCCGCGAGGTCCGGCTGATGTACCAGCCCCGTCCGGGGGAGCCGGACTCGGTGGAGTTCGCCCGCTTCAGGGTGGACAGCCGGTCGCTGGTCAACGACCAGTTCGGCCAGCCGCTCCCCATGGGGGACTCGGTCCTCATAACCCTCAGTGTCAGTGACACGCTGCGGCTGATCACCGAGTTCCAGCCCGCCGGACTGGTGTTCAGCCCGGCCCGGCCGGCCCGGCTGTGGCTCAAGTTCGGCGAAGCCGATCCGGACCTCAACAACGATGGCATTGTGTCCGCGGCCGACACCAGCCTCCTGCTCGACCTGAGCATCTGGCGGCAGGAGCAGCCGGGTGATCCCTGGGGCCTGCTGGCCAGCTCGGTGGACACGGTGGAGCAGGAAGTAGAAGCAGACATCCCCGGGTTTACCCGCTATGCCGTGGCCTATTAGGAACCTCGACTGGAGCACCGGATCATGACGGTAACGTGGCGGACCGCCGTGCTGGGTGTCCTGGCGGTGGCAGGATGTACGGGCGCAGACACCCTGAGTGAGGCACCGCTGCGCGTCCGCGCCGTCAGCGGGACGCCGACCTTCCTCCGGGTGGCGGACTCGGCACCCCCGCTGGCGGCGGGCCAGGTGAGCTTCTGGGCGGTCCGGGGGCAGACCCGCGAGGCAGAACTCCGGTTCCTGCCGCACCCTGGCGCCCATTCCGGGAACCGGCTGGTGCGGCTCAAGCTGGACAAGCGCTCGCTGGTCGCCCGGCCGGACGGAACCCCGATCGCTCCGGGCGATTCGCTCCGGATCACGCTGACCGTCGTGGATTCGGGCGCCATGATCGTCGAGTTCCAGCCCGCGGGCCTGGTGTTCGCGCCGAACCGTGGTGCGCAGCTCACGATGTGGTATTTGGAGGCGAACCACGACTTCAACCGGGACGGGATGCTCACCGCAGCCGACTCAGCGGTGGAGGCGGGCTTCGCGCTCTGGGGCCAGGAAACTCCGGCTGACCCGTGGGTTCCGCTGCCGTCGGTCCTGAGTCCGCAGGAAAACGAGGTGGAAGCGGAAATCCCCGGCTTTACGCGGTACGCTGTGGCCTACTGAGCATCGTCCATGTCCGCCATCCCGGCCCCCGCTGACCTGCTGGACCTTGCCGAGCGCGAGCTGCGCCAGGGCTTGCTGCGCCCGGCCAGGGACCGGCTGGAGGACCTGCTGCCATCAATCCGGCGGGGGGAACCAAAGCTCTATCGCCGCGCTGTCAACATGCTCGGCGCTGCCCAGTTCGAACTGGGATTCCTGGACCAGGCCCAGGCAGCGTTCGAGGAGGCGCTGGCCCTTGCCGGGGCGGCGGACGACCCGCTGGGCATTGCCAAGGCGACCAACAACCTGGGGCTGATCGCCAACGTACAGTCCCGGCATGCCGAAGCCCTGACCCGCTACCGGCTGGCGATTCCGGCATACCAGCGGGCCGGCAGCGTGGCAGGCCTCGCCGAAACCTGCCACAACCTGGCCATAACCCACCGCGATCTTGGAGACCTCGCTCAGGCCGACCGCCATGAGCGTCGGGCCATCGAGCACGGCCGCGAGGCGGGGGATACGCGGCTCCAGGCCATGGCCCACGTCGGTCGCGCTGACCTGGCCCTGCGCCGGGGGGAACCGGAGGTGGCAGAAGCCGGTGCCCGGTTCGGGGCCCGGCAGTACTCAGCCCTGGCCGATACGCTGGGAGAAGCGGACGCCCTGCGGGTGCTGGGGGTTGCCCAGACAGTGCGCGGAGCCTACGTGGACGCGGGCCAGTCCCTGGACCGCGCGGTCCACCTGGCCGAGCAGCACGGCAGCCCCCTGCTCGCGGCCGAGGCCTTGGAGGCGCGGGCGATCCTGCGCCGCCGGGAGGGCAACACCGCGGGGGCCCGCGCCGATGCCGAGGCGGCGCTGGCCCGGCTCGAGGCACTGGGTGCGGCGGGGGACCACGCCCGCGTCGCCGCCTGGCTCGCCGATGGCGGAGGCGCTATCCGCTAGCCCTCCCGTTCCCACCAGGCCTGGATGCCGGCGGCGATGGCCACCCACAGGCAGAAGAGCCCGAACCCGATGCCCATCACCCTGGGGAAGAGCAGGAACAGGGTGGCCACCACCACCAGGACCAGGCTGGCCGGGCCGAACAGTGAGCGGAACGCCGCGTTCATCAGCCGGCGCACCCCGATCACGGCGCGATTCCTGAACTCCCGCCCGGACCGCCGTCTGGGCACGCAGTCGCTGCCCTCCACGGGTGTCAGGCGGCTGGGGACCATGCGCTGCAGCGCGCGAGGGGCTCGGCGTGGCTGCTGCACCACCTCGATGCTCGCCGCAATGTCCCGCCGGAACTGCTGTTCCATGGCCATGGCCAGCTCCCGGTCCTCGATCACCACGTCCAGCTCGAAGTTTCCGATCAGGCTGGAGGCGTTGATGTTGCTGGTACCGACCCGGGTCCAGACGCTGTCGGCCACGGTGGTCTTGGCGTGCATCATGGGGCCGTTCCACTCGAAGACCCGGATGCCGGCCCGGAGCATCCGCCGGTAGCCTAGCTGGGTCAGGTTGCGGACGATGGGCACGTCGCTCGCGCTGGGCACCAGCATCCGGATGTCCACCCCGTCCCGTGCGGCGAGGGTCATGACCTCGAACAGCCGGGCGGGGGGCAGCAGGTAGGCGTCCACGATCCAGAGCCGCCGGCCCGCGCCCGAGGTGAGGTACTCCAGCACCCGGAAGGTGCGCTGGCGCCGGGGTTCTCCCGCCACGACCCGGATGGCGGTGTCTCCCGCGGGCGGCGCGTCGGCCTCGCGCTCTTCCTCGGGCAGCCTGCCGCCGGCAAGGGTCCAGACCTTGGCAAACGCGAGGTCCAGGGCGGTGGTGGCGGGCCCCTCGATGAGCACCCCGGTGTCCCGCCAGGGGGGGATCCCGCGGGCCGGATCGCCGGCCCAGTCATCCCCGATGCAGAGGCCGCCCATCACGGAGTGGGTGCCATCGGCCACGACCAGCTTGCGATGGTCCCGGTTGATGGCGCGCAGCGGCCGGAGGGGATGGAACGGGTTGAAGGCGCGCACCTCGCAGCCCGCCGCGCGCAGGGCGCGCCAGTACCGCCGCGGGGTCGCCAGGCAGCCGAGCCAGTCGTAGAGCACCCGGACGGGCAGTCCCTCGCGGGCCCGGGCCATCAGCGCGTCGGCGAACCGGCGCCCGGTGCGGTCGGCGTGGATGATGTAGTTCTCGAAATGGATGAAGCGGCGGGCCCCCGCGATGATGTCGAACATCGCATCGTAGACCTCGGGCCCGTCCTGCAGCAGCACGACGCGGTTGCCGGGAATCGGGCGGGAATGTGCGGCCCGGTCAATGGCGCGGTCCCGGCCCAGCGCACCCTGGCGCAGCTCTCGCGCTTCGATGTCGCTCATGGACCGCCGAGTCCGAGGGTGCGCTCCACCGGCCGGAGGGCGGCCAGCACGAACCCGATGTGCTCCTCCAGCGGGACTCCCAGCTCGGCAGCGCCCTGGATGACGTCCTCACGGCTCACGCCGCGGGCGAAGCCCTTGTCCTTGAGCTTCTTCTTCACCGAGGCGACTTCCAGGTCCGCCAGGCTCCGGGACGGACGCACCAGTGCGCAGGCCACGAGGAAGCCGCACAGCTCGTCCACGGCGAACAGGGCCTGGGCGAGCGGGGTGTCGCGCGGCACGCCGGTGTAGTTGGCATGCCCGAGGATCGCCCGGCCCAGCGCCCCGGGGAACCCCTGGGCGGTGAGTACCCGGACCCCCTCGGCGGGATGCTCGCGGTCTGGAGCGTGCTCCGGGTTGGGGTAGCGCTCGTAATCGAAGTCATGCAGCAGGCCCACCATCCCCCAGGCGTCGGGATCGCCTCCCATCTTGCCGGCCATGGCCCGCATGGCGGCTTCCACGGCGTACATGTGCTTCCGCAGGGCGTCGGACGGAGTGTACTCGTGCATCAGGGCAACGGCGCGGTCGCGGGTCCACATGGGCACGGAGGGGCGGGTTGGGGGGTGGCAGGGGCGGTCGGGCGGTCGGGCGGTCAGGCGGTCGGACGGTCGGACGGTCGGAATCTACTGCTGCGGGCCGCCGGCGGTGAGAGTCCGGACCGGTCGCGTCGGGTGCCGGAAACGGCGAAGGGTGGGACCTGGGGTCCCACCCTCCGCCTGCGGCACGAGCGTCCGCCCGCCGGCCCGGCCTACGGGGCCGGGCAGGTCACGGTGCCGCAGACCGGCACGGGAAGGCTGGTGCTGTAGAACGAATTGATGGCATCGGCAATGCCGTCGGCGATGGCCTGATGGGCCAGCGACGACGGGTGGAAGCCGTCGAGCGAGAAGTAGGTGCCGAACCCGACGCTGCCGCCTCCCAGCGCGGGGGCCAGGTCGGGGAACGACCGGATCCTGACCTGGTCCAGGGCGGCGTTCAGGGCGGGGTTGATGTCGAAGTAGGCGAAGCCCCGGGCGGCCGCCTCACTGGCGATGTGGGCATTGTACTGCGCCAGCGCCGTCGCGATGCCCTGGGTCTCCGCGGCGGTGACGACCTCGTTGTCCACCGAGCAGTCAATGCTGGCCGGCGTGCCGCCGATCGCCGTGTTGAGCTTGGTGAGCGCGATCGGCCACGGCACCAGGACGTTCAGGCCGCCGTTGAGGGCCGAGCAGTTGCTGTTGACGGTGAAGGTGGGGATGCCGGCCAGGGTCGGGTCCTGGGGCGGGAGCGGCGGCTGGCACTCGGGGCCGCCGTTCTTGACACAGGACCAGATTGCCGCGGAGGAGGCGTACGGGATCACCGTGACATTGGGGACCGACACCAGGACCGCCCGGGCCCCGGTGGCCTCGATGGCCGCGAGCACCGAGTCGTACTGCTGGGTGAAGGTGTTGACCGGGGTCACCATCGCCGGGTTGCCCGGATTGGGGTCGAGGATGGCGCCCAGGACGTCGTTGGCCCCGATGAACACCGACACGAAGGTCGGCTCCAGCCGCCGCATCAGCTCCAGCTCGGTGCGCCCGCCCAGGATGAACTGCTTGTAGACGTCGGTGGAGGAGGGCGGCGAGCCGAAGTTGCTCAGCAGCTCCTGCACCGTGGCGCCCGGGAAGGCCACGTTGTTGATGAGGTTCAGCGTGGGCTGGCGCAGGCTGCAGCCCGTGGGCGAGCCGCCGCCCACCCGCGCCTGGGTGGTGTTGTTGGTGAACGGCGCCGGGCAGCCCTTGCCGAGCTGCGGGTGGTCGTTGAACAGCGGCATCTGGAAGTCGGTGCCCATCGCCATGGCCAGCAGGTTGGCGTAGGAGCGGACCTGGGTGCTGTCGTTGATGCCGCCGGACTGGAAGCCCGCCGTGATGCTGTTCCCCAGCGAGACGTAACGCCGGAACATCGGATCGCTGATGTTCGGCGGATTGAGGGTGTCGTCGCTGCGGCAGCTGGCGAGGAGCGGCAGCGCTACCAGGAGGGCGACGGCTGTACGTGTAACGGACATGATGGGTGGTCCCCGTCGCTTAGAAGTTCCAGGTGAAGGTGGCACCGAAGAGGTGCGCCTTGAACTCGTAGATCCCGTCGTTGGGCGTGCCCGCCTCACGGGAGCGGCCCCGGCGGTCGGCCTGGTCGATGTACTGGTAGGCCAGGTCCACGTGGCCGCTCCGGCCCAGCCCCGTGCCGAAGCCCACCGTGAACTCGGTGCGGCCGCCCTCAGGCAGGGTGGAGGTCACGTTGTCGTCGGGCGCCGCACCGGTGTGGGTCAGGAACCCGGCCCGCACCACGCTCCGGCCGAGGCCGTACTCGCCGCCGAAGCGGTAGGCGTGGGTCCGCTTGAACTCCTGCGGCAGCACGGTCTGGCCCAGCACCTCGAAGTCCAGCACCACCTCGTCCCACACCTTCCAGTTCTGGGTGCCGTAATCGAACAGCAGCTTCAGCCGGTCGGTGGCCTGGAACGCCACGCCCAGGCTGAGCTGTTCCGGCAGCCGGACCCCGGTGGCGCCGCCCTGGTCCACCAGCGAGCCGCCGGTCTGGAACTGGGGCGCCAAAACCGCATCCATCGGGGTGCCCGCGGGCACGCCGAGGGCGGCGATGAGCGGGCTGCCGGGGGGAATCAGGATGCCGGTGTTGACCTGGGTGAACTCGGCGTCGCCGTCGATGTCGTCAATGGTCTGGCGGGAGAGATAACGGACCCCGAAGCTCAGCCGCTCGGTGGGGTGGATGGTAGCCCCCACGTGGAACCCGAATCCGGTCTTGCTGCCGGTGATCTTGGCGTCGGCGAAGTCGGTGCCGGCCGGGATGCCCAGGTTGCCGAAGGTGACGCCCGGGGTGGTGGTGTTCTGCTCCGACAGGTCCACCCGCTGGTTGAGTTCCAGGTGCAGGAGGTTGATGTCGAACCCGCCACCCACCCGGAGGTACTTGCCGAGCTTGGCCGCCACCGTGGGCTGAATGTAGATGTTCCGGATGACGCTCTTGTAGGAGCTGAAGCGCCCGATGGCATCCTTGGGCCAGTCGGTGGTGAGCCCGTAGGGGGCGAACACCCCGACACCGGCGGCAAACCGGTCGCTGAATCCATGGGTCAGGAACAGCGCCGGCACCGGGAAGACCCGGCTGTTCAGGTCCGAGTTGAGCCCGGTGGCGTCCTGGGTGAAACCGCCGGACGGGGCGATGAACACCCCGCCGACCGAGATCTGGGTCCGCCCCTTGGGCGAGTTCGCGATGCCGGCCGGGTTGAAGAACATCGCGGAGCCGTCATCGCAGGGCGACGCCACTCCCGTGCCGGCGCGCCCCATGGCGCAGGTGCCGTGCTCATTGACGCTGAACCCCTGGGCGCGAAGCGATGCCGGGCGACCCAGGAGGGCAGCCAGGCCGCAGACGGCCAGCCAAACGTGGTACCGCCGCATAGTGAAACTCCGATGGAAATAGGACTGCGGATGGAAGCGTACCCGGTCCCGCGGTGAGATGGCCATTAGTCTACGGGCCGGAGACAAATTTGTCGAGATGGGGCGGGCGGGTGACAATCATGCAAAGGTCTTCACCCGGAGTTCATGATCCCTGCGTGGTCCATTTAATGTAGGGTGGTGCCCTCCGGCCCAGTGCCCGGGGCCTGGGCCACCGTCAGCGGGACCCGGTACTCGACATCGTTGTCCAGGCCGATCTCGAAGGCGTACGTCCCGGCCCGTGGCAGGGGGAGGTCGAAGACCAGGACCGCCCCGGCCTCGATGTCCACCACGCCGGCCGGGGGCTCGCCGAACTGCACGCTGCCCTCGCCATCCAGCAGCTTGGTGCCGTGTTCGTCCACGAACCGGATGCGCATGGCGTGCTCGCCGATCTCGGTGCGACGGCCGCGCACCCGGAGCACCAGATGGGCCCGCGGGTGCACGGTGGGGAACTGGGTCACCCAGACGTGCTGAAAGAGCCCCAGCACCGACAGCTTGCCCTGCTGGTCAATCAGGGCATAGTCGGCCAGGACCGCGAAGTCGAGGATCAGGTCAGGCTACCCGGATGGAGGTGATCTCGTCGTTCTTGCGGATGGCGTTCACCACCTCCAGGCCCTTGGTCACCTGGCCGAAGACGGTGTGCTTGCCGTCGAGGTGGGGCTGGGGTGAGTGGCAGATGAAGAACTGGCTGCCGCCGGTGTCCTTGCCGGCATGCGCCATGGAGAGCGTCCCCGCCATGTGCCGGTGGGTGTTGAGGTGGGTCTCGCACTTGATGGTGTAGCCCGGGCCACCGGTGCCGACCCGCGGGTCGTTGGGATCCCGGCTGGTCGGGTCTCCCCCCTGGATCATGAAGTTGCTGATGACCCGGTGGAACCGGGTGCCGTCGTAGAACTTCTCGTTGGCCAGCTTGCTGAAGTTCTCCACGGTCTTCGGGGCCTCGGTGTCGAACAGCTCCGCGATGATCGTCCCGCGGCTGGTCTCGATGGTGGCGGTTTTCATGGGCCTTACGGGGCTGGGGACGTGGGCCGGGACGCACCGCAGGCGGGGCGCCCCGGCAGGGCGGGGAAAAGGATAGCGGGCGGGGAGCCGGGGGGGCAAGGAACCCGCCGCCGGCGTGTCAGGACGGCTGCCGGGCCACTACCAGGGCACCTTCTTGACCTCTGCCAGCACACCCTCGAGGTCGTTGAACCGGACATCGCGGGGCTTGGCCGGCATCGCTGGCAGGGTCAGCTCGGTGCGAGCGCCGGTGACCTTCACCCGCACCCGGGCCACCTGGTTGTTCCCCAAATCGACGGCAACCGGGACATAGGCGAGGAATCCCTCGGGGACCCGCTCCTGCTCCACCCGCAGCTGCACCAGGTGGGTGCCGTCGGGGCCGGGGTCGGACCGCCAGGCCACCCGGTAGGTCGGGATGTCGGTGCCGTAGATCCATTGCTGGAAGAACCAGTCCATGGGCTGCCCCGCATGGGTCTCGACGATCCGCTGGAGATCCCGGGTGGAGGCCCGACGCCCACGGTAGGTCTGATAGAAGTCCTGCATGGTCGCCGTGAACCGCTCCTCGCTCATGGTCTTGAGATCGAGCATGAGGATCCGCAGCATGTGCGCCACCCACGCCCCCTTCTGGTACACGATGGCGCTGTAGTCGTCGGTGGTCCGGGAGGTCGCGACCCGGTGTCCCAGCCAGATCGGCAGGGGATCGTCGCGGCGGAGCATGATGCTGCTGCGCCAGCGCTTGAGCATGTCGAAGTACTTGGTGTTGTCCTTCCGGCGGGTCTGCAGGAACCAGATGCCCGCAAAGTCGGACAATCCCTCACTGAGCCAGCGATCCCGGTAGGTGGCGTAGTCCACACCGATACCGAACCACTGGTGGGCGACCTCGTGGGCCCGAAAGGCCTCGTCGAAGCCTTCCTCGGACGTCTGGTGGAACGTGACGTACGACAGCCCGATGACCCCCGGCCAGGCCTCCCCATGGAGCCAGGGGATCTCGGTGGCGAGGAACCGGTCCACCGGGGCGGGCCCGAAGACATGCTGGTAGAACTGCATGGCCGCGGCGATATCGCCGCCGACCTGCTGCTTCATGTTCTTGCCGCGCAGCACGCCCGCCCCGTGCGCCACGGCGAGGTGCATGCGATCGGACCAGAGCAAGGTGATGGGCGGGATGTCCGGTTCGGTGACCCGGAATTCCTCGAAGAGGCCGATGTTGAAGGAGGCATTGCGGATGGGCTGGTCCACGATCCAGCGGGTTCGCTGCATGTGGCCCCCGGCCGGCGCCGAGTCCACCTGCCGGCCCACGCTGACCAGCCGGAATCCCTCCGGACTGGTGAAGGTCAAGTCGAAGGTGGCCCGGGTCCGCCCGTCCAGCGACACGGGGTACCACCGGATCGAGGACCGGATGAAGAACCAGTCCCCGAACCGGTCGATCAGGTTGCCGTGATAAAACAACTGCAGCCGCTGCACCTCCCGGGGCTTCATCACGCCGGGCGCCCGGACCCACAGGTATGGGCTTTCCTTTCCCTGGTAGAGGATGGCCGGCTCGCCGTTCTGCCACCGGCCTGAGTCCACCTCGAGCCTGGCGTAGACGCTGAACGCGAGCCAGGGTCCGACCGTGGTATCGGCGGTGATATCCACCTTGGCCGCCGCGGCGAACGCCAGTTCTCCCGTGCCCGTCTGCGGCAGCTGAATCGCGATCTCGTAGTGACCGATCCGGGCCTCCGGGCGGCGCTCCTGGTACTCGCCCGAGCCAGCGGCGCCCCGGGCCGGGAACTGCACGACCGTTTCCCCGTAGCGGGCCGCCCGCGCCTTGGCGCGGGTCAGCAACTGGACGCTCTCCACCTCGTGGGGATTGACCACGAAGCCCAGCGGATCCAGCCCCTCGCTGACCACGAAGGCGTAGAAATACCCGGTCTGTTCGCCGTTGAGGAACGGCCGGATCAGGTCCGCATCCAGGGTCTGCGAGCCCTCGTGTCCCATCAGGTCGAGCGCCTGCTCGACCCGGCGACCGAGTCCGTCCGGAGCGGCCCCTGGCCCGAAGCGCAGGGTCCGGCTCAGCTCTGCGAAGGTGCCATCGGCGAAGAGCAGGACCAGCTCCTCGAACCGGCGTTCCACCGGCGCCTTCAGCCCGAAGAGACGCAGGCGCTGCCGCTCGATCTCCAGCGTGGGATCCAGCCGAAAAGTGCCGGTGCCGCGGAAGACGGCGCCGATGACCCGGCCACCGACCTCAGGGAGGAGGTACAGGCGACCCTGCGCCAGGTGAATCTCCCCGGCGTCGCGCCGGAGCGTCAGGTCGGCAACCTCCGCCGCCTGCTCCCGGGCGGGGCGGAGCTGCATGACCTCGCGGTAGCGCTCGAGATAGGTGCCGGCGACCGCGGGAGTGCCCGGCTGGGGCACCTGGGCACCGAGCGGCGCCGAGAGCAGGAGCAATCCTGTGGCGATGATGCGGAGTGTGCGCATGGGCCCTGCCTGACTGGGGTGGCCCGGCAGAAGGTGGATTCCCGGCCACGGCTCGTCAATGGTGCCTGCCTGGTCCCGCCACTACCCCGCGCGGAGGGTCTCTCGCCAGGCCGGCAGGGAATCGGCCGGGGCCCGGCAGCTGGTCCCTACGCAGAGGTAGCCGCGCGTCGCTCCTCCCGGCGGCCGCATCGCCGCCACCGCGGGCGGCAGGGCGTCCGTCGTGGACCGCACCAGCTGCACCACCCGCCGGGGCACGAAGGTGCGCAAGGCCGCCTGATGCATCGCGCCGGCCAGGGCCGCCGCGCCGGCGCCCTGTCCTTCGACCACGACCAGATGGGTGGGCGGGTGCACCGCCCAGTCGAGGGCCGACAGAAACGTGGCCCCGAACACGCCCAGCGCCCCGGCGGCACCCGCGAACGCCCCCACCAGCGCGTGGTGCCGCTCGCCCCACCGCGGCGCCTGAGTGAGGGCCGCAAGCCGGGCGAGGGCCACCGCCGCCGTCCCGTTGGCGGACGGCGTGGGGGTGTCCTGGATCGGCTTGAGCCGAGTGGGGAGCAGCCCGGGGCCGGCCCGGTCCCGGACCTGGTCCCACAAGCCACCGCCCACCTCGTCGAGGTAGTCCTGCCACACCCGGTCCAGCAGCAGCCCGGCCCAGTCCAGCCACTCGGCCTCGCCGGTGGCCTCGTGGGCGTCGAGCGCCGCCATCGCGACCTGGACCTGGTCGTCCAGCAGTCCCCCGATACCGTCAGGCGCATGCCGGAGGGCGGCGGGGTCATCGTGCAGCTCGGCGCGGATCCGCCGCAGCGTGCGGAGTCCGTGGTCCAGGGCCCACGGATCCTCCAGCACCGCTCCGGCCCGGATCAGGGCGCCCGCCATCATGCCGTTCCAGCCGGTGTACCTGGTCCGGTCCACGAATGGGGCGGGGCGGGCCTTCCGGGCCGCCAGCAGGCGGCGCCGGATCTCCGCCAGCCGGGGGTCGTTGTCGTCAGGCGTCGCCGACGGGTCCAGGAACAGCACGTTCTTGGAAGGGTTGTGGTGCATCTCGCCGGCAGTGCCGATATCGTAGGTCCCGGCGGCCAGCTCGAAGAGCGCGTCGTCGCCGATGGCGGCCGCCGCCTCTTCCCGGGTCCAGGTGAAGTAATCCCCGTCATCCTCGAGCCCGACGTCGGCATCCTGGCTGGCGCCGTAGCCGCCCTCGGGATGGGCCAGTTCCTCCCGCACCCAGCGCACGATCCCCCGCGCCACGCCGGCGAACTCCGCCTGGCCCGAGGCCAGGTAGCCGTCCAGGTAGGCCTTGAGCAGCTCGGAGTTGTCGTACGACATCTTCTCGAAGTGCGGCACGATCCACTTCTCGTCCACGCTGTAGCGGTGGAAGCCGCCGCCGAGGTGGTCGTGGATGCCGCCGCGCGCCATCGCCTGGAGGGTGTGGACGGCCATGTCCCGCCACTCGGCATTGCCGGTATCGGCGGCGCGGGTGAGCAGGAAGCTCACCGCGCCGGGATGGGGGAACTTCGGCTGGGTGCCGAAGCCGCCGTGGCGCGGGTCATAGTGGAGGACCGCCTGGCGGGTGGCCTCCGCCAGGGCCGCTTCATCGGCGGTGCCCGCCGCCGACTCATCCAGGTGGGGCGCCAGCAGCCGGCGCAGGGTCAGCGCCTGTTGCTCCGCCCGCTCGCGCTGGTCGCGCCAGACCCGGACGACCTGCTCGAGGACGGTGCGGAAGCCGGGGCGGCCGTACTTGCCGTCGGGGGGAAAGTAGGTGCCCCCGTAGAACACCTGCCCGTCGGGCGTAAGGAAGGCGGTCAGCGGCCACCCGCCCTGTCCGGCCAGGGCCTGCACCGCGCGCTGGTAGCGGGCGTCCACATCGGGCCGCTCGTCCCGGTCTACCTTGATGCAGACGAAGTGCTCGTTGAGGAACCGGGCCAGCCCGGCATCTTCGTAGGATTCCCCATCCATCACGTGGCACCAGTGGCACCAGACCGCCCCGATGTCGAGGAGAATGGGGCGGTCCCCGGTCCGGGCGGCAGTAAAGGCTTCCTCCCCCCACGGAAACCAGGCGATGGGCTGGTGGGCGGCAGACCGGAGGTAGGCGGAGGCGGACTCTCCCAGGCGGTTGGTCATGCCAAATAGTAGGCGGCCGGGACCGGTGGCGCATAGCTTTGATCGCCATGTCGCATCCCCACGCACCGCCCGAGCCTTCCCCGGCGGATGGCCCGTTCGTCCGGACCTTCGCCGTCACCCTGATCCTCGCCACGGGGCTGGTGGCCCTGGTGAGCCGGGTGGTGGACCCCCTCGGCGTGTTCGGGACCGGCTGGCTGCCGCCGGTGGTCACCGCCGACCGGGACCAGAAGGCGGCGCTGTTCCTGGCCCGCCAGCCGGCGCCCGCCCTCGTGGTGCTGGGTTCCTCCCGGTCCAAGACCATCGACCCCGGGTGCCTGACAAGACTCACGGGACTCCCGGCCTTCAACTTCGCCGTGAACGGCGCTGACGCCGCCGATCTCCTGGCTATCGCCCGGTTCACCATGGACCGGCGGCCGGGGTCGGTCCGGGCGTTCTGGGTGGGCGTGGAACCCGAGCTGCTGCAGCCGGGTGAGGCGGTCGATCGCCCGCTTGCCGGAAGCCGGGCCCTGGCCGGCTATGCCCCGGGTGGGGGCGGGCAGGGCCGGGCGGCCCGGCTGGCGGGAGATCTCCTGGGGTGGCAGGCCGTGAGCGCGGCGGGCCGCTCGCTCTGGCGGGCCGCGACGGCCCCGGCCACCCCGGCGGAGACCGTCCTCGAGCCTGACGGCCTGCAGCGCTATCCCCTGGCGGAGGCCGCGGCCGCCCACGGCCAGCTGCCCGACTCGGCGCGGATCAGGCGGTCCATCCCGGGCGTGCTGGACCGCTATGTCGCCTTCCCGGGGCTCGACCCCGGCCGGGTGGAGATGCTCCGGCGCTTTGCCGCGGAGGCCGGCGCGGCCGGCATCGCGGTGACGGCCTTCATCCCGCCGGTGCACCCCAGCCTGGAGGCGGCTGCCGGGAGCACATGGAACGCCCGCGCCGAGGAGACGGTGGCCCTGCTCCGCGCCCTGGAGCGGGAAGGCGTACTCCGATACGTGGAGACCCGCGCCCTGGACCCGGGGGAGGCTCGCTGGTTCGTGGACGCAATCCACTTCCTCGCTCCTGTGGCCGCCCGCCTGGCGGGACGGATCGCCGGCAGGCCGGAGGGTTGTGCTATTCAATAGCTACGTCTTCTGCCTTGTCTTCCTGCCGCTGGTGCTGTTCGGCTGGTGGCGGGTGGCCGGCGCGCGCGCGCGCCTCGGGTTCCTGACGGCCGCCAGCTACCTCTTCTACGGGTGGTGGGACTGGCGCTTCGTCCCGCTGATGCTGGTCTCCACCACGGCGGACTACCTCGCCGGCGGAGCGATCGCCGCGACCAGTGACCCCCGGCGCCGCCGGGTGCTCCTCACCCTGCTGCTGGCGTTCAATCTCGGCATCCTCGGCGTCTTCAAGTATTTCGATTTCTTCCTGGGCACCCTTGAAGGACTCGGCCGGCTGGCCGGCTGGCCGGTGGACCTGCCGCTGCTCCGCCTGGTGCTGCCGGTCGGGATCTCGTTCTACACCTTCAACTCCATCAGCTACACCATCGACATCTACCGGGGGCGGCTGGCCCCGGCCCGGAGCCTGCTCGAGTTCTCGGCCTTCGTGGCGATGTTCCCGCACCTGGTCGCCGGCCCCATCGTGCGCTACGCCGACATGGCCCCCCAGTTCGAGCGGCTCGAGCCCAGGCCCGAGCCCGCCGCCTGGGTCCTGGGCCTCTGGTTCTTCACGGTCGGAATGGCGAAGAAGGTCCTGGTGGCCGATATGCTCGCCGCGGGACTGGTGGACCCGCTCTGGGGCCAGGCGGCCCGGCTCGACGCGGGCGAGGCCTGGCTCGCCACCCTGGGGTACACGCTCCAGATCTACTACGACTTCTCCGGCTACAGCGACATGGCGGTGGGATTGGCGTTCCTGCTGGGATTCCGGTTCCCGCAGAACTTCGATTCTCCCTACCAGGCGGTAAACATCTCGGAGTTCTGGCGCCGCTGGCACATGTCGCTCTCCTTCTGGATTCGCGACTACCTGTTCATTCCCCTCGGCGGATCACGCGGGTCGCGGGGCAGGACCCTGCGGAACCTCGGTGTAGTGATGTTCCTCGGCGGGCTCTGGCACGGCGCGGCCTGGACCTTCGTCCTCTGGGGACTCTATCATGGCGTCCTGCTGGCCGGCCATGCGCTCTGCCAGGCGCGCGGCTGGGTGCCCCGGCAGCGACGGTTCGGAGCCGCGCTCACGTTCCTGGCGGTCATGGTGGGGTGGGTGCTCTTCCGGGGCCAGTCCCTGGCCGAGTCCGCGGGCCTGCTGCAGGTCATGTTCGGGGTGACCGGTGGCGAGGGGGGGAACCTCGCGCTGGTGACGTCTCCCTTGCTCTACCTGCTCCTGCCCGGATCCCTGCTGGTGGCCTGGATCGCCCCCAACACGTGGCGGATCCAGCCTCCCCGCAGCCAGCTTGCCGCGGCCGCTCTCGCCCTGCTGTTGGTGGTGTGCCTGATGCGCTTCGCCACGCCCAGCCCGTTCCTGTACTTCCAGTTCTGAGCCGGGCCCGGAGGTCGCCGCGCCGATTCCTTCCTGGGAGCGATCATGCTCGCCGTGCTGCTGGAGAGTTGCCTCTCCGACGCCGGCACCGAAGGAGGCTGGGCCGACGGGGGGATCCCCGACGATCTGTTCCTCGATGGCGAGCGGAGCGGCGGGAGCGTTGTTCATGGCCCTGCGTGATGCGCCTGGCCCCGCCCGCCGAAACACGACGATGGTCCACCCGTAGGAACAGCATTCCCTCACCACGAGTTCGCCATGCTTCGACGAGTCGTTC
>CAZCVG010000002.1:26496-45400 GCA_964501735.1 uncultured Gemmatimonadaceae bacterium
CCCGTAGGAACAGCATTCCCTCACCACGAGTTCGCCATGCTTCGACGAGTCGTTCGGATTGGAACGGCCGCGGTCCTCCTGGCGGTGGCCCCACTGGCAGCGCAGGGCACCCCGTCCTTCGGATGCCCCCAGGCGGAACACCGGCAGTTCGATTTCTGGGTGGGGACCTGGGAGGTCATGGTGGGCACCAATGTGGCCGGGACCAACACCATCACCATCGAGGAGCAGGGCTGCCTCATCCACGAGCACTGGACCGGCTCGCGCGGCGGAACCGGCCAGAGCTTCAATTTCTATGACGCCGCCGGGAAGGTCTGGCACCAGGTCTGGGTGGACAACCAGCGCACTTTCCTGCACCTCACCGGCGGCTACGCCGAGAACCGGATGCGCTTCACCGGCACGGCGCCCGGCCCGGACGGGAGTCCGGTGCCGCAGCGGCTCACCTTCTTCCGCAACGCCGACGGCACCGTGCGCCAGCTGTGGGAGACCTCCCCCGACGCCGGATTCACCTGGACCACGGTGTTCGACGGTCTCTACCGGCGGAAATAGCCGGCGGGGCCGCGACGGTCGCTAGCCCAGCGGCGCGAACCGGGCGGTGAAGTGCCGCAGGACCGGCGCCTGTTCCTCGAAGCGGTAGCCCCGCACCGCCTGGCGTCGCGCAAAGACATTCAGGATCGCCTCGACCACGTAGTCCACGTGGCTCTGGGTGTACACCCGCCGGGGAATGGCGAGCCGCACCAGTTCCATGGGGGCGGTGGACTCCTCGCCGGTGGCGGGATCCCGCCGCCCGAACATCACCGTCCCGATCTCCACGGCACGGATGCCGGCCTCGCGGTACAGCTCCACCACCAGCGCCTGGCCGGGCAGCTCCCGCGGCGGGATCCACGGGAAGAAGCCGGCCGCGTCAATGTAGATGGCGTGGCCCCCGGGCGGCTGCACGATCGGCACGCCCTGCGCCGAGATGTGCCGGCCCAGGTAGGTGGTCGAAGTGATCCGGTACAGCAGGTAGTCCTCCGCCAGCGCCTCGTACAGTCCCACCGCGATCGCTTCCAGGTCCCGGCCGGCCAGGCCCCCGTAGGTCGGGAAGCCCTCGGTCAGGATCAGCAGGTTGCGCTCCTGCTGGGCCACCTGCGCATCGTTGCTGGCGATGAACCCGCCGATGTTCGCCAGCCCATCCTTCTTGGCCGACATCGTGGCGCCGTCGGCGTGGGAGAACATCTCCCGTGCGATCTCCAGCGGGCTCCGGGCGGCATAGCCCGCCTCCCGCAGCTTGATGAAGTAGGCGTTCTCCGCGAACCGGCAGGCATCGAGGTACAGCGGAATCCCGTGCTGCCGGCACACCGCCGACACGGCCTTGATGTTGGCCAGCGAGACCGGCTGCCCGCCGCCGCTGTTGTTTGTCACCGTGAGCATGCACAGCGGGATCCGCTCCCGCCCCTCCACGGCGATGAGCCGCTCCAGCGCGGCCACGTCCATGTTGCCCTTGAACGGGTGGATCGTGCCCGGCTCCCGGCCCTCGGGGATGACCAGGTCCACCGCGCGGGCGCCGACGTGCTCCACGTTGGCGCGGGTGGTGTCGAAGTGGGTGTTGCTGGGCACCACGTCGCCCGGGCGGCACATCACCGAGAACAGGATCCGCTCCGCGGCCCGCCCCTGGTGGGTGGGGAACACGTACCGGAACCCGAAGATGTCCTGCACCGCCTGCTCGAAGCGGTAGAACGAGGGGCTGCCGGCGTAGGACTCGTCGCCGCGCATCACTGCCGCCCACTGCTCCGAGCTCATCGCCGAGGTGCCGCTGTCGGTCAGGAGGTCAATCAGGACATCCGCCGAACGGAGCAGGAAGACGTTGTAGCTCGCCTCCCGCAGCCGGTGCTCCCGGTCGGCGGGGGTGGTCATCCGGATCGGCTCGACCGACTTGATGCGGAACGGCTCGATGATGGTCTTCATGCGGCGTCGGCTCGGGAAGGGGAAGGCGACCGCGGGCCGTTCGGCGCATCACCGCCGGTCTGCCGTGTGCCGCGGAGCCCCTTAGCTTACAGCCCCGGCAGGCCGTCCGAAACCGACCGCTCTCCGCCCCATTCGCACAGGCACCGTCCATGCCCACCTCCCCCGCGGATCCGCTGGCCGTCATCGGTGCCGGGGCAGCCGGGCTCATGGCGGCCATCGCCGCGGCAGGCCGAGGGACCCGGGTCCTGCTGCTGGAGCGCACGGCCGACGGGGGGCGCAAGATCCTGATCAGCGGCGGTGGCCGGTGCAACGTGCTGCCCTCCGCCCTGGCTCCGGAGCGATTCGTCAGTGACTCGTCGCCACACCTGCTCCGGCGCCTGCTGGAGAGCTGGCCGCAGGCGGCACAGCGGGAATTCTTCGAGCACGACCTCCGCCTTCCACTCGCCCTCGAGCCTGAAACCGGGAAGCTGTTCCCCGCCAGCAACCGTGCCCGCGACGTCCGCGACCGCCTGGTCTCCCACGCCCGGGAACAGGGGGTCCAGTACCGGACGGGCGCGCACGTGGTGCGCCTCGACCCTCACGACGGCGGGTTCCGCCTCGGCCTCGCGGGCGGGGAGGTGATCGCGGCCCCGCGGGTGATCATTGCCGCCGGCGGGCTGTCGGTGCCCGCCACCGGCAGCGACGGGTTCGGCCTCGATCTCGCCCGGCGCTTCGGCCATACCGTGCACCCGACGTATCCCGCCCTGACTCCGCTCGTCGCCGACCCGCCCGTGCATGCCGGCCTGGCCGGCGTGTCGCTCACGGCCACCCTCTCGGCCAGGGTCGGCCGGCGCCGGGTGCAGGCCGCCGGCGGGTTCCTGTTCACCCACCGGGGGTACAGCGGTCCAGCGGTGCTCGATATCTCCCACCTGGCCGTGCGTTCCCGCCTGGCCGGCGGTCCCCCGGAAACCATCACGGTGCAGTGGGGGGAGCCGTCCGCCGAGGAATGGGACCGGATGCTCCAGGAGCGGAGTGCGGCCGGGGTTCTTGGCGTCCTGCGGGAGCGGCTGCCCCTCCGGCTGGCGGAACGGCTGCTCGAGGAGGCGGGCCTGGAGGCCCGGCTGCAGCTGGCCCAGCTCGCCCGGCCCGCCCGGCAGGAGCTGGTCCGGCGGCTCTCGGCCTATCCCCTGCCGTGGACCGGGGACGAGGGCTACAAGAAGGCAGAGGTCACTGGCGGCGGGCTGGCGCTGAACGAGGTGGACCCGGGAACGCTGGAGAGCCGCCGGGTGCCGGGCCTTTTCTTTGCCGGGGAGGTGCTGGATGCGTTCGGGCCCATCGGCGGGCACAACTTCGCCTGGGCCTGGGCCACGGGACGGCTGGCCGGTTTGGGGGCGGCGACGGGCTGAAATGACAGCGCCGGTGCGACCCAGGGGCCGCACCGGCGCCGTTAATGTCCCGCCGCTTACTTGGTGAAGAAGCGCAGGCCGATGGTCACGGGGATGAATCCGTCGCCATCCACGTTCAGGTAGCGGCCTTCGACGAACAGGTTGGCGTCGGAGCCGGCCTTGAAGTTGGCGCCGATGCCACCGCCGAACCCGACATCGTTGCTGCTCGAGGACGGGCCGGTGTCCGGCTCACCCTTGGAGTTGAAGTACCCGATGCTGCCGAGCACGTAGGGCTTCAGGCTCCCGGCGCTCTTGAACGAGTACACGATGTTGCCGATGCCGGCGGCGATCTTGAACTTGCCGCCCACGCCGACTGCGTCCTCGTCAATGCTGTTCTGGCCGTAGAAGAAATCGCCGCGGAAGCCGAGCTGGCCCGACGCCGGCGAGTAGCCCACCGTCGCCAGACCATGCCAGCCGAGCTTGGCCACGTCGCCGAAATCGCCCAGCGGGAGGGTCAGACCGCCGCCGGCACCGAAGCTGAGGCCGGACTGGGCCTGGGCCGAGGTCGCACCGAGCACGAGGGCGGCACCAGCCGCCACGAGGGCCGTAGAAAGACGCTTCATGCAATCACTCCTGGTACGGTGAGCTGTCCGTTGATCATCCGGTCCCCATGACCGGGTCACGAACGCCGGAATATACCCAGCCCTCCGCCCGGTCCGGCATCGGTGGGCGGGAATCCCGACTAACGGACTCGGTCAACCAGCCGGCGCAGGGAGTCGGGCGAAATCCGGCCCGAAAGCATCAGGCGGTACCCCCCTTCGTCCAGCCAGGTCGCGCTGTTGCCGCCGTCCTGGGTGGCCCGGAAGACGGTCTCTCCGCTTTCCAGCGCGGGATCGTCGGTGGGCCTGAAGCCGGAGGCGTCCACCGGGATGAGCTGCTGGTCGAGGGTCAGGCGCCCGTTGGTCCCCAGCCGGTAGACAACCCGGATCACGTCGAGGGTCCGCTGGACGCCGGGCACGACGCCTGGGGGGGCGGTTTCGTAATGGTCGGGGGTGAGTCCCGCCACGCCCCGCAGGGCCCCACCCAGTCGCCGGACCGCGTCGGCCCGGGAGATGGCTCGGAACCGGGGGGAAATCCCTAGCGGCGGCGGGGTATCCTCCTGGGGGTCGCGGCCGGCAGGTCGGGCCGGCGGGTCGGTGCGGTCTGTCTCGGGCTGGGGGTCGGCAATGGCCGGGCGGGTGGGCGTGGCGGGCCGGGGCGGCAGCACTGCCACCTGGGAGTCGTTGCGGAAGGCCAGTTCGCCGCTGTCGTTCTGGACCCGGTCCAGCCGGGTCAGCCCGTAGATGTTGACGCCGGCGAGGATGGCGGCGATGCCCCAGAGCACGGTCGCGAAGTCCAGCGGGAATGAGCGGCGGGATTCCTCCGGCGGCATGACCACCATGCCGCCGGCGGTGACGGTGGCGGCGGGGCCGGCCTCGGAGGCGAGCTGGGGGAAGTTCTGGTCCACCTCGACGAAGTGGTCACGCCACTCCTCCAGCCGGCGGGAACAGGCGCGGCACTCGTCCACGTGGCGCCTGATCCGCTCCACTTCCGCACCGGAGGCCGTCCCGAGAATCAGCCGCTCGAGGAGGCGGTCGTTCAGGTGAAACATCCCGGGAATCTATCCCGCCCGGGCCGGATCAGCGCACCCGGCGCACCAGTGTCCGGAGCGAATCCCCGGGGAGGTAGCCGGTCAGGGTGAGCCGGAACCCATCGGGAGTGATCCAGCGCACACGGTTGAGGCCGCCGCCAGCGGCGGTGACCACGGTATCTCCGGCCAGGAGGCCGGGGGTGGCCGGAGGGGCCCGGCCTTCACTCGGCCCGGTGCTGCGCTGCTGATCGAGCCACAGTTCGCGCCCCGGGGGGTCGAGGTAGGTCACGCGCACCATCTCCGTGGCCGGTCCACCCGCCACCCGCTCGGCCGGCCCCAGCTCGACCCGGGCCGGCTGCATGCCGTCAATCAGCTTGACGGTGCCGCCGAGGACTCGCACCACCTCCTCCAGGCTGGCTTCCCGGTACCCGGCCGCCGTGGCGGCAGCATCGCGCCGGGCGCGGGCCTCGGCGGGCCGGGCCTGGAGTGGCTGCTCCGCCGCGGCCATCCCCGCGGCCAGGTCGGCGGCGGGCGCCGGCTCTTCCCGGACGGCCCGGTTGAGGGACGCGTCCGCGGCACCGGCCGGGGGTGTCGCGGTTGCCTTGGCGGCGCCGATGGCTGCCTGGGCGGCCGGTGGGGCAGTCTGGCGGCGTGCGGCGTCGTCCTCACGGGTAGCGGCCGGCGGCGGCGCGTCGCGGGCCGGCGTTTCGGCGGTCTGTTCATCGGGGAGGGCCAGCAGGGCCGGCGCCGCGGGCCCGGGCCGCGCCGACTCATCGCCCGACGGGCCTCCCTCCGGCCGGGCGAGGCGAAGCGTACTGGCCGACCATCCCAGCCCGGCGGCCAGGACCAGCGTGGCTGCCCAGGCGAGGGGACGATACCGCTCCCAGCCCGGCCGGGTCCGGGCGGCCCGGGCCGCCTGGCCCGGCGCCGGCACCGGCGCCGGCTGGAGGCTCTCCACCAGCGCCTCGGCCTCGCCGGCGAAGCCCCGGATCTCCTCGTACTGCCGGCGGCAGTCTGCGCAGTCGGCCAGGTGCCGCTCGGCCTGCTGGCGCGCCTCGGCGGCCAGCTCGCCGTCGAAGAGCGCGGTCAGGGTGCCTTCATCAAGATGCGACATTCTTATCCTTCTCCTGCGCACGGTAGGCTTCCACCAGCCGCTTGCGGGCCCGGCAGAGCGTGGTTCCGATGGCGCCCTTGGCCAGGCCGGTGGTCGCCGCGATTTCGTCATAGTCGAAGCCTTCGGCCTTCAGCAGCAGCACTTCGCGGTCGACGTCCCGCAGCTGCCCCAGCGCCGCCTTCACGAACCGGGTCTTCTCGTTGCGTTCGTAGTCGTCGTCGGGCGGCTCGGCGCTGGTGGGGGATTCCCCCTTGAGCAGCTGCAGGCGCCGGCCCTGGCGCACCGCCCGCCGGCCATCGTCGCGCACCAGGTTGAGGGCCACGGCGAACAGCCAGGGCCGGGGGTTGTCCGGCGGCGCCTGCAGGGCCCGGGCGAACACCTCCGCGGCCAGGTCCTCGGCGCGGTCCTGGTCACCCGTGCGGCGATAAAGCATCCGCAGCAGCGGCGCGTGGTACTGGGCGAAAAGCTCTTCGATCGATTGGCCGGTCATGGGCTCCTGCGGCTCAGCCGCACAACACCAGGATGTCCTGCACCGGCGCCGCGAACCGTCCGGCCCTCCGGGTACCATCGGGGAAGGTCACCTCGTACTGTCCCGCGAGCGTCCCCTGTCCGCCCCGGCTGAACTCGATCCAGCCGGCATTGGCGCTCACGCAGGCCTCCCCGGCATCGCAGTAGACCGCCACCGCGCCATCGGGGCCGGTCTCGCCGAGGTGCCATCGCCGGCCGCGCACGCCGGCCATCTCGTGGTAAACGCTGAGCCGCAGCAACGGAGCGGCGATCGGGCCTGCGCTGTCGGCCGGCGTGTCGGTCAGGTAGACCGACGCGGCGGCCCCGTCCCATGGTGCGCAGTCGGCACGGGCAACGGCGTACCGCCAGGTCTCCGCCGGCTCCCCCCCGGCTGGCCCGTTGCAGGCCAGCAGGGCGAGGAGCGACACTACTCGACGCATCAGGCGCCTCCACGGAAGTCGCGAACAAGGTTGCGCAGCTCGAGCGCGCCCAGCGACTGCAGCCCGTCACTGGCGATCCTGATGCTGGCGCGCTGCCCGGCGATCACCACCGACTCGCCCACCGCCAGGCTCTGGCCCAGCTCGGGGAGGGCCCGGACCACCGCGAAGTAGGCGGCGCTGAACGGGGCGATGCTGAGCACCCGGAGGCTATCGCCGTGGCCCACATCCGTCCAGACACCGGCCGTCTGGCGGAAGATCCGCCCGCCCGCCCGCCGGACCTCCTGGTCGTTCGCCAGGGAGGCCAGCTTCTCGTCGGCCACCGCATCGGCCTCGGCCAGGCTGCGGGCCTCGCGCATGCGCCCGCTGGCCTTGGCCTGCTCGAACGCGGCCCGGCCGGTCTGGGCCGCCGGGGCGGCCGCGGCGCCGTTGGCCTGGGCCCTGAGTGCGCGATCGTCGCGGGCGGCGATCTGGGGCTCCAGCACCAGGTAGGAGGTGAACTCGGTGAGGATCCCGTAGCGCAGGCCGAGGTCACGGATCTCGCGGATCAGCCCATCGCTGGCGCCCTCCAGCCGCACTTGGCGGGTGAGGTCTCCCACCCGGCGCGCGGCCCAGAGCTTGGGGATGAAGTCGTTGCCGCCCTCCACCCGCCGGAACCGGGCCTCGGCGGTGAAGCGTTCCCGCCGCCCGTTACGCTCGCCCTCCAGGATGATCGTCCCCTGGCCTTCGCCGCTGTAGCGCCCGAAGATCACCAGTTCCTCCCCGAAGAACAGGTCCGGCAGCTGGGCCGGGGAGAGGTCGCGGAAGGCCACCGGGCTCGACACGATGCGCAGGTTGACCAGCGCCGGCCGCCGCAGCTTGCCCATCAGGCTGCCCACTGCCACCTCGACGCTGGCGTCGGGGGCCACGTACTCCACCGCGCCCCGGCCCTCCTTGGCCAGCCGGTCCAGCAGGTAGGTGTTCACGTCGTGGCCCACCCCGATGGTGAAGATCCGGGAGCGCCCGGCGCGGCCCGCGGCCATCGCGGCGATCCGGTCGGGTTCCTGCTCGCCCACCGATGGAACGCCATCGGTCAGGAACAGCACCAGCGGCAGCCGCTCCTGGCTCACCGCGGATCCCAGGGCTGCCTCGAGGGCGCCGGCGATGTTGGTCCCCCCGTCGGCCTGGAGCGCATCCACGAACTGGCGCCCGGCGGCGAGGTTCTCCCGGGTGGCGGGGGAGAACCCCTCGCGGAAATGCCGCACGCCCGAGCTGAAAGCGATGAGCTGGAAGCGGTCCCCGGCGCGGAGCGTACCCAGGGCCTGGACCAGCGCCGCCCGGGCCTGCTCCAGCTTCTGGCCGGACATGGATCCCGAAACATCCACCACGAACGAGACATCCCGCGGCACCATGGCGCCCTCTTCCACCGCCGCCGGCGCGAGCAGGAGCATCAGGTAGCCGTCCTCGCCGCCGGGGGCATGGGTGACCACGCTGGTCCCCACCAGGCCACGGCGAAGGGGCAGGAACAGTTCCACGTCGCCGCCACGCGTGGCGTCCAGCGTGACCTCGAGCCGGCCGCCGTCCTGGCGGGTGGAGAGCTGGTGGGTCGGAGAATACGGCGTGCCAAAGCCGTCCGGCGCGGGGGCGGTCAGCCGCCAGCTGCCGGCGGATCCGCCGCGCTGGCCCAGCGCATACCGCACCCGCAGCGCGTCCCCGCTGCGCTCGAGCAGCTGGGTGTAGCGCAGGACCACCTTGCGGGTCTCGCCGGGCTGGATCGGGAACACCTGGGCGCGAACCAGGCCGTGCCCCGCGAGCGTGAGCAGGGCGGGGTCCTTCTGGCGCCGCACGATGTCCTCGTAGATCCCGCGTGCCTGTTCCGCGGTGAGCATCTCACCCCGCATCTCCTGCTCCCCCATCCAGAGCGAGAAGTTCTGGAAGACCGCTTCGCCGGGCAGGGGATAGAGATAGTTGCCCTCGGCGATGCCCCGGCCGGTGTTCTGGAAACGCTCCTCCACCTCGACCCTCGCAACCCGGCCATCGATTGTGACCCGAACCTCGGAGCCAACCCGGGTGACATTGGGAGACGGCACGGCCACTGTGCGGGGCCGCTCGATTTCGATCCAACCCTGGGCAGCCGCGGGAGACGCGGCGGCCATGAGCGCCAGAGCGCCCAGGATGTGCTGGTACATGCAACCTCTATGGCTGTTTGGGACGACCGGGGGATGCGGGGCCCAGCGGGGGTTGCACAGCCCTGGCGCCCCGGCGGCCGGCGCCGGTTAGAATTGGGACATGCCCACCATCGCCGTGACCCGGACCTACCTGGAGATGACCTCCCCGGCCGACCTCAAGCCCGCCGGCGTGGCAGGACCCGGCGTGCGGCTGGAACCGATGGCCAGCTGCCCCTGGCACTTCTACCGCTACCTGTACACCGAGGTCGGCCGTCCCTACCACTGGCGTGACCGGCTGCCCTGGTCGGAGGCCCAGTTCAGGGAATGGCTGGCCGGGCCGAGTGTGCTCTGGCTGCTGACCGTCGAGGGCGCGCCGGCGGGCTTCTTCGAGCTGCGGACCCATCCTGACGATTCGGTGGAGATCGCCTACTTCGGCGTGCTCCCCGAGTTTCAGTCCCGCGGGCTGGGGAAGTTCCTCCTCACCCGCGCGGTGGAGGCGGCCTGGGCGGGGGGGCCGGGCCGGGTGTGGCTCCACACCTGCACCCTGGACCACCCGGGGGCGCTGCCTAACTATCTCAAGCGGGGATTCCGGAAGGTGGGGGAGGAGCAATACGAGGTGGCCGGGGACTGAGCCGCCGCCCGCCGGGCGGGCTCAGGAGGCCGGGGACCGGACCCGGCTGGGGCAGAGATCGGCCAGCACGCATTCTCCGCAGCGCGGGCGACGGGCGATGCAGACCGCCCGGCCGTGGAGGATCAAGAGGTGGGACACCACGGTCCAGTCTTCCTGCGGCACCAGCTTCATCAGGTCCTGCTCGATCTTCACGGCATCGGTGTGGCGGGTGAGGCGGAGCAGGCCCGCCAGCCGGGTCACGTGGGTGTCCACGGTCACCCCTTCGTTGATCCCGTAGGCATTCCCCAACACCACATTGGCGGTCTTGCGGCCGACACCAGGGAGCGCGTGCAGCTCCGCCATGGTCCGGGGGATTTCGCCGCCGTGCTCGGCCACCACCGCCTGGGCCATGGCGATCAGGTTCCGGGCCTTGTTCCGGAAGAACCCGGTGGACTTGATGATCGCCTCGACATCGGCCTGGCGCGCCCGGGCCAGGGCCGCGGGCCCGGGATATTTCCGGAACAGCGCCGGCGTGACCATGTTCACGCGCTGGTCGGTGCACTGGGCCGAGAGGATGGTGGCGGCCAGGAGCTGGTAGGCATTCGCGTGCTCCAGCGCGCAGGAGGCGCCGGGATAGGCCGTCTTGAGCCGGCTGAGAATGGCGGGAATGCGCCGGGCGGCGGGCGCCGCCGCCGGCCGCCGGAGGGTCACCGGTTCCTCCGCGCCGCCACGTGGGCCAGGAATCCCTCCACCGGGCGGGTGTTGAGCACGTCGTCCTTCGTCAGCCAGCCCTTCCTTGCCGTCCCGACGCCGTAGTCCACGTTCCGCAGGCCCGCGAGGTTGTGGGCGTCGGCGCCGATGGACAAGAGCACGCCCGCGGCGCGGGCGCGCTGGACCGACCGCCAGTCGAGGTCGAGCCGGTGGGGGTCGGCATTGATCTCCACCGCCACCCCGGTTTGGGCGGCCTTCTCGAACACGGCGTCGAGATCGAGCGGGTAGGGATCGCGGGAGAGCAGCAGCCGGCCGGTGGGATGCCCGAGGATGGCCAGGTGGGGATTGTCCATCGCCGAGAGCACCCGGCGGGTCATCTCGTCCCGGCTCATGCTGAATCGGCTGTGGATCGAGCCGATGACGAAGTCGAGCCGGCCGAGGACCGTGTCATCATAGTCCAGGGCGCCGTCGGCCAGGATATCGGCCTCGATTCCCTTGAGGACGCGGAACCCGTTCATCCTGGCGTTGACGGCGTCAATCTCGTCGGCCTGCCGGCGGAGGTCGTCCGGCGCGAGGCCGCCGGCGTAGGCGGCGGCCTTGCTGTGGTCGGTGATGCCGGCATACCGGTAGCCCGCCGCCTGGCAGGCTTCCGCCAGCTCCATGACGGAGGTCGAGCCGTCGGAGTAGGTGGTGTGGCAATGCAGGAAGCCCGCCAGGTCATCCCGCTCGATCAGGCGGGGCAGGGTGCCGGCGAGGGCCGCCGGGATCTCGCCCCGGCCCTCGCGCAACTCGGGGGGGATCTCCGCCAGGCCCAGGGCCGAGTAGAACGTGGCCTCGTCGGGGGTGGGGATGAACTGGCTGCCCTGCCACAGCGCGGCCCCGTCCAGCGTGAAGCCGCGGGTGCGGGCGTGGGCGGTGAGCTGGGCGAGATGCTCGTCGCTCCCGGTGGCCTGCACCAGCACGGTGCCGGTGTTGCGGGCGGTGGTGACGACGATCTGGGCCTGTGCCCCGCCGCTGACGCGGAGGGTGACCCGCCGCTCGTCCTGGCCGGCGAACTCGTGCACACCGGGCAGCTGCCCGATGTGCCGGAAGAGGTCGGCCGGGGCGACCTCGGCCACCAGCACCACGACGATATCGCGGACCACTTCGGCCCGCCGGCGGACATCACCCGCGGTCACCGCATGCAGGATCCCGGGGAGCGCCGCCAGGGCGGCACGCAGCCCCTCCGCCTCGTCGGCGGCGTGGTGGGCCAGCTTGAAGGCGCTGGCCTGGCGCAGGAACGCGATGCCCTTGAGGATGTTGTCGGCGGTCTTGGCGCCGAAGCGGGGCAGCCCCGCCAGGCGGCCGTCCCGCGCCGCCGCCTCGAGGTCCGGCAGGGAATCGATGCCGAGCGCCGCGTGGATCTGGCGGATCTTGGCCACGCCCAGCCCCGAGATCTGGAGCATCTCCACCAGCCCGGGAGGAACCTGCTCGCGCAACTCCTCCAGCAGCGAGGAGCGGCCGTGGGTGACGAGTTCCTGCACGATCTGCAGCGTGGCCGGGCCGATCCCCTTGGTGCCGGCCAGCGACCCGTCGGCCAGGGCGTCGGCGAGGTCCCCCGGGAGGGAGGCCACGGCGCGCGCCGAGGTGCGGAAGGCCCGCACCCGGAAGGTGTTCTCGCCCTTGAGTTCCAGGAAGGACCCGATCTGCTCGAGGACCTGGGCGACCGCCTTCTTGTCCATCACGTCAGCGGACCTCCACCGGGTGGTGCGCCCGCCGGCTCGCGCCGGCGCAGGCACGGGCTTCCGCCGCGGCGAGGAGCCCGCGGGCGCCGAGCTCGAGCAGCTCGGCCTCGCCGTCGACGGAGTACAGCCCCGCCGCCTCCCCGCCGGACATCACCGGCGCAAACGGGGGCCGGCCGTCCGGGCGTTCCGGGCCTTCACCGGGATACCCGTCCGCCTCCACCACGGTGAATCCTTCGTGGCCGGGGTGCATGCCGGCCACCGCGAGGATGAACAGCCCGCCACCGGGCCAGGGCCGCACGAAGGCCCCATCCAGGGGCTGGTGGGCGGCCCCGTCGCCGAGGTCCGCCCACACCAGCCGTTCGGGCAGCTGGAGGTAGAAGGCCCGCGGCAGGTCGGGGGGCGTGGCAGGAGCGGCCGCCGGGCCGGGCGGCGCCAGCAGCCGGCGCGTGGCGTCCCGTGTCAGGCTGATCAGCCAGCCCCCGCTGGCCCAGTAGAGCCAGGCATGATGCAGCAGGGCCAGGTGCTCCCGGACCGCCACGCCCACCCCCGCCTCGGGCACCAGCTCGCGCAGGTAGGCCGAGACCTCGCGGTCCAGCACGAAGGCATCGAGGTCGTGCGGGTCGGCGCCGGAGCGGGCCAGGGAATCGCGGATGCCGGCAAAGCGCTGCTCGGAGTCCGCGCCGAAGGCCAGGTCGTACGGGGTCAGGCGCGGCATGCGGCGTGGTGACGTGGGTCGGGGGCCAGGGGACGGCGCCGGGGCGGGCGCCGGACGAACGCCAAAGCTAACACCCCCGGCCGGGCCGGGCGTCCCGGGTGGCGAGCCGTCCCGCGGCGGGGTGGCCGCCCGCCCCGGGGTCCGGTGCCTAACGAGTCTCCGCGCCGGCCGGCAGGAAGCGGTCCAGCGCGGCCACGAACGCGGGCAGCTGCTCCACGTAGGGCACGTGGCCGCAGTCCGGCAGGAGAACGAATTCGGCGCCCAGGCACTCCGCCGCCTCCCGGGCCGATTCCCACGGGATCGGGTCGTCGTCGCCGTGGACCACCATGGCGGGCACCGCCAGCCGCCGGAGGCGGGGGCGCAGGTCGTACTGGCCCAGGCTCTCCCACACCTCCGCGCGGGTGCGTTCGGTCACCCGGAACGGCGTGAGGCGCGTGGCCTGCGCGGGATCGTGGAAGTAGCCGGCCACCGCCAGCTCGAACAGCCGCTGGGCATGGCCCTCGGGGTCGCGCTCGCGCAGCCCGCTCCGGCGCAGCTCGGTCCGGGCCTCCTGCAGCTCCGGGGTCATGGTCCGCTCGCTGAAGCGCTGCTCGAAGCGGTCGCGCGCCTCCCGCCAGGCCGGGGCGGGGGAGACCAGGGCCAGCCGCTCGACCTGCGCCGGGTGTTCCACGGCGTAGAGCATCGCCAGCAGGCCGCCCCAGGAGTAGCCCAGGAGGGTGAGCCGGGCCAGGCCCCACTCCTGCCGCAGCGATTCGAGGTCGGCCACATGCTCCCGCCAGCCCACCGGCACGTCGCGCCCGACCGCCGACCGGCCGCCGCCGCGCTGGTCGTAGTAGATCAGGGTGCGGCCGGTGGCCAGTGCATCGAACCCCGGGAGGAGATAGTCGTGGTGGGCCCCCGGCCCGCCGTGAAGGATCACCACGGCGGGGCCGGTGCCCACCCGGCGCTGGTGGAGGGGGACCGCGGTCATGGGGCGGTCAGAGCAGCGCGGCGAGGCCATCCGCGACCTGCCGGACGGCTGCCTCCTCGTCGTCGCTGAAGGGATCCGGCACGTCGCTGTCCACGTCGATCTGGCCGAGAATCACCGTCCCCCGCCGGATGAGGACCACCAGTTCCGACCGGGTGAAGGTGTTGCAGGCGATGTAATTGGAGATGGCGCGAACGTCGCCGATGTTCTGGTCCTGGCCGGTGGCCACCGCGGTGCCGCAGACGCCGTGGCCCACCGCGATGCGGGTGTGCTCGGTATCCCGCCCGCTCCACGCCTCCAGCACGAGCGTGTCGCCGTGCAGCATGTAGAGGTACACCGACGTGTACGGCGGCCCGGCGGCCTGGATGCGGGTGGCGGCGTAGTCCAGCAGCGCCTGGCGCCCGGCGTCCTTGCAGAACAGGCCGCGCAGCCCGGCCAGGATGGGCGCCGGTTCGAGGACCGCCACCGTCAGCCGCCCCGCTGGCCGAGGGTCACCGAGGTCTCCTGCTCCACGCCGCCCCGGAGGAAGCGCACCCGGACCACGTCGCCGGGCTTGTGCTGCCGCAAGACGTTGGTCATCGCCTGCAGGTCGGGGACCGTCCGGTCGCCGATGGCGATGATGATGTCGTCTCCCTGGAGGCCCGCCTTCTCCGCCGGGCTGCCGGCCCGCACGCCTGTCAGGCGCACGCCCCCCGGATTCTCCGACATGTCCGGGATGCTGCCGAGGTACGCCCCGTACCCCGTGGAGCTCCCCGAGGCCACCGGCGCCGGGGGCGGCACGTTCACGAAGGTCAGGGGCTCCCGGCGGTCGGCCAGCGCCCGGACCACCGCAGCGGTGAAGTTGGCCACCCGGGCGAGGCCGTCGGCGTTGACCTTCTCCCAGTCATCGCTGGCGCGGTGGTAGTCCTCGTGCAGGTCGGTGAACATGTGCAGCACCGGCTTGCCCGCGGCGTAGAAGGAGGACTGGTCACTCCGGCCCCAGCCGTCTCCCGAGGGGCGAAGATCGAACCGGGCCGTGGCATTCAGCGAGTCGAGCAGCGCACCGAACTCCTGGGCCGTGGCCGACCCGTACACCAGCAGCCGGTCCTCCCGCAGCCGGCCGACCATGTCGAGGTTGACCATGGCCAGGGTGCGGGAGAGCGGGAAGACCGGGTGCTTGACGTAGTAATCCGAGCCCAGCAGCCCGGCCTCCTCGCCGCTGAAGGCGATGAAGACCACCGTGCGGGCGGGCGGAGCGGCCGCCAGCTTCATGGCGATATGAATGAGGGCGCTGGATCCTGAGGCGTTGTCGTCCGCGCCATTGTGAACCTGGCCGGCGCTGTCCGGATCCAGGGCGCCGAACCGGCCCAGTCCGAGGTGATCGTAGTGCGCCCCCACCACCACGATCTCGTTGCGCAGCTCGGGATCCCGGCCCGGGAGCACGCCGATGACGTTCTTCCCGATCGCGCCGCCGATCCCCGCGTGGACCGCCGCGGGGGCATCGCGGGAGACGGTGAAGGTCTGGTACCAGCCGCCCGGCGAGGGCCGCAGGCCGGCCCGCCGGAATCGCCGGGCCAGGAAGGCGGCGGCGGAGTCGGCGCCGCTGGTGCCGATCAGGCGGCCCCCCAGCTCGTCGGCCGCAAGTGTCCGGACATCGTTCAGCAGGGCGACGGCTTCCTCGGTGGACTGGGCCGACGCCGGCGCCACGCCGCCGGGCACCGCCGCGAGCACCAGGACGCAGAGGGCAGGATGGATGCGCATGGGCGAACAATAGCAGCCCGGGCGCCGGGGGAAAATGAGGCGCTAACCCGTTGCCGTGCTTCAGGGTGAGACTTATGTTGGAGACGGATCCACGATCCCATGACCACGCCCGCCGGTACCCTTTCCGAGTTCGCCTCCGTGCTCCTCCTGCTCCGCGACCACCCGGAGCTCAAGGAGGAACAACGCCAGGCGTTCAAGCGCTTCGCCGCGGGGCTCGGCGGAGGCGACTACGTGCTGAAGGTGACGCCGTCCGGGTTCCTGTGGAACGGCGTGGACGTGCCCGTGGGCCGGGCCGAGCTGATCGGGCTGCACGACCAGCTCCGGGGCCTGGGTGTCGGCGAGGTGCGCCTCCCGCGCGGCCTGATGACCAGCACCCTGGTGTCGCTGATGCGCATCCTGGCATCCCCGCCGGGCACGTACGGTTCCTTCGATCACCTGATCGCGCGCCTCGATGCGGCCGGCTGCGGGGCCGCCACCGTCCTGCCGCTCCCGCCGGAGGGCGTTACCACGCTGCCCAGTCCCGCCCCGGCCGCTGATCCGCTGGGCCCCGGCGTGGTCCGGCCGCTCTGGGAGGTCTCGCCCACCGAGGGCCGGCGGACCGAACCGCCCGCCGCCGATCTCCGCAAGAAGGTGGACGACGACGGCCGGCTCACCGCCATCGGCCCGGACGCCCTGACCGAGGCGAAGGTCGGCATGATCCACTTCGCCACCATGCAGAACCGGGCGCTCAACCCGCTCGATGAACTGGTGGACCGGCTGGGCCACACCGAATCCGACCGCGGCGCCACCGAACTGCTCAACCAGATCATGGCCGCGGCCGAGTTCGCCACCCGGCAGGGCGACTGGGGTGAGCTGGTGCGGGCGGCCCATGGGCTCATCACGCTGGAGAGCCGCCAGCCCAAGGACGCCGAATCGCGCAGCTACGGCATCGCCCTGCGGCGCATGCTGCCCCGCTCGGTGCTGGAGCACGTGGCCCGGCTCTGCGCCTACGGCAACCACAAGGCCGAAGCGGCCAAGGTGCTCCAGCGCATGGGGGCCGACGGCACGGAGGTCCTGCTCTCGGCGCTGGTGAACTCGGAGGACGTGGCCGAGCGCCGGGGCTACTTCTCGGCGCTGAAGGAGATGACCGAGGGGGGCGAGCTGCTGGTCCACATGCTGAGCCACGACCAGTGGTACGTGGTCCGCAACGTGGCCGACCTGTGCGGGGAGCTCCGGCAGGAGAACGCGGTGCACGCGCTGGCCCGGCAGATGGGCCACAGCGATGAACGGGTGCGCCGGGCCGTGGCGGGCGCGCTGGCCAAGATCGGCGGGATCGGCGCGGTGGAGCCGCTGCGGCGCGCCCTCAAGGACCCCGCGGCCCCGGTCCGGCTGCAGGCGGCCCAGGACCTCGACGGCCGCAAGAACCGCAACCTCGCCATGAGCCTGGCGGTGGCCGCCGAGGAGGAAGGCAAGCCCGACGTCCAGCGGGAGATGTACCTGGCCCTGGGCCGGATTGCCTCGAGCGAGGCCCTGCAGGCGCTCCGCAAGGCGGCGGAGCCCGGCGGCAAGCTGTTCCGGCGCAAGCCGGCGGCCACCCGGCTGGCGGCGGTGGAGGGACTCAAGCTGGCCGGGCCGTCCGCCGCCAACGTGCTCAAGGAGCTGCTGCAGGACGAGGACACCAAGGTCCGGACGGCCGTGGAGCAGGCGCTCCAGGGCCTGTGGCAGTAGCCCCGCCGCCTCCGGGACCGCCGCTCAGCGCGGGACGAAGTCGGTCTCCGCCCCCACCCGCCGTGCGAAGGCCGCCAGCAGCCGGGCCGTTCGCTCCAGGTCCTCCAGCGCCACCATCTCGTTCGGGCTGTGCATGTAGCGCAGCGGCACCGACACCAGCCCGGTGGCCACGCCGCGCAGGGCGGTGAAGATGTTGTCGGCGTCGGTGTGGGTGTCCCGGCCCGCCGCCTCCACGGTGCAGGGAATCCGCTCGGCCTCGGCCGTCTCCCGGAGCAGGTCGAAGACCACCGGGTTGATGGACGCCCCCCGGGTGATCACCGGCCCCCCGCCCAGCCTGACATCGCCATGCTTGCGCTTCTCCACGCCGGGATAGTCGGTGGCGTGGGTGACGTCCACCACCACGGCGACCGTCGCATCGATGCCCGTGACTCCCGGGCGCGCGCCGCCACCACTGGAGCCGATTTCCTCGCGGGTGGTCACCGCCGCGATGACCTCGGCCTCGGCGCGGGCCTGATGCAGCAGCCGGAGCGCCTCCAGCACCACGAACGAGCCCACCCGGTTGTCGAGCGAGCGGCTCACCAGCCGCCCGTTGGGAAACTCCATCACGCCAGAGGCGATGACCCCGGCATCCGCCACCTGCACCCGCGCCTCGGCTTCCTTCCGGCCGGCGGCGCCGATGTCAATCCACAGGTCCTCCGATTTCGAGACCTTGTCCCGGTCCTCCTTGCTCATCAGGTGGATCGCCTTCTTGCCGATCACTCCTGTCACCTCGCCGCCCCGGGTCAGCAGCCTGACCCGCTGCCCGACGAACACCTGGTGGTCCCACCCGCCGATCGTGTCGAAGCTGAGGTATCCTTCATCGTCGATATGGGTGACGATCACCCCGATCTCGTCGATGTGACCGGCCAGCATCACCCGCGGCCCGGTCCGGCCCGTCAGGGTGGCGAAGGAATTCCCGCTGATATCGGCATGCACGCGGTCCGCAAACCGGCCCGCCTCCTCACGCCACGCCCGCGAGGGGATGGCTTCGAAGGAGCTCGGACCGGGGGAATCGAGCAGCTGCTTGAGGAACGCCAGGGCGCGTGGTTCCATGATCTGTCATTCGGTGATGGTGGAGGAAACGATGCAGGGTGAATCTGCGGAAACCGGGCAGAAAGTCCAGCGGCCCGGGAAGGTGTCGAGAATCACCGCAGTCAGGAGATTACCATCCCTGACTGGCACGGCACTCGCCGTTATCGTGTGCGTCCCGACCCCCGGAGCATTCGACGTGCGCTGTGCCCCCTTTGTCTCGGCCGCCGCCGCGGCCGGTCTCATGCATTGTGCCGCACCCTCGCAGGCCGGCGGACCAGCGCCGCTGCCGGAAGTGACCGGCATCACCGTGACTCCGGCCAGTATCTCCATTCCTGCCGGTGACTCGGCCGAGTTCGGTGCCGAGGCCGCGATGTCGGACGGGTCGACCGGGCCGGCCGCCGTGGTCTGGAGCGCCACCCTCGGCACCATCTCTGCCGGCGGGATCTTCCGGGCGGACACGATCGCCGGCACGGCGAGAATTGTGGCGCGGTCCACCGACGACCGATTTGCCGACAC
>CAZCVG010000002.1:45500-51859 GCA_964501735.1 uncultured Gemmatimonadaceae bacterium
GCGGGCGGAAAACTGGCGGCGCAGGGTGGGGCGCTCCGGCACCTCTTCACCGGCAGCGACCGGGTCTACGTGCGCTTCTGGGTGAAGTACAGCAGCAACTGGGTGGGCTCGGGGCAGAGCTACCACCCCCACGAGTTTCACGTGATCACCGACCAGGACGACGCCTGGGTCGGCCCCTCGGTCACCCACCTGACCACCTACATCGAGCACAACTACCGGCCCGGGGGCGGGGTCCCCCGGCTGGCGATCCAGGACGCTCTCAACATTGACGTGACCCGCCTGAACGTGGACCTGACGGCCGTCACCGAGCAGCGGGCGGTGGCCGGCTGCAACGGGACCATGGACGGGATCGCCGGTGACTGCTACCTGCTTGGGAACCAGTGGCGCAACGTGAAGGAGTGGGACGCCCCGGGGCCGGCCCTGCTGCCCACGCCGGGCCCCTCTTACAAGGCTGACTGGCACCAGGTGGAGGTCTATTTCCAGCTCAACACCATCCAGAATGGGCGGGGCGTGGCCGACGGCGTGGCGCAGTACTGGTTCGACGGGCAGCTCCTGATTGACCGGCAGAACGTCCTGTTCCGGACGGCGCAGCATCCGGCCATGAAGTTCAACCAGTTCGTGATTGCGCCGTACATCGGGGACGGCTCGCCGGTGGCCCAGACGATGTGGGTGGACGACCTGGTCGTGGCCACCGGCCGGGTGCCGTAGCCGGGAGGACTTCGGGCGCGCGCCGCCCACCACAGGGACCGTGGCTAGATTCCGGGGATCGGACTCACCAGCACGTTCCGCCTCCACCCCCGGTCTCAATGCCCTTCCTTGCCCGGCGCACCCGGTCCTTCCGCGAGTCGGTGATCCGCGGCATGTCCCGAATTGCCGCGGACCATGGCGCCATCAACCTGGCCCAGGGGTTTCCCAACTTCCCGGCTCCCGACCTGCTCAAGGACGCCGCGGCCCGGGCCATCCACGCCGACATCAACCAGTACGCCATCACCTGGGGCGCCCGGCACCTGCGGGAGGCCGTGGCCAGGAAATACGCCGCCTGGTACGGCATGACCGTCAATCCGGAGACCGAGATCACCATCACCTGCGGGGCCACCGAGGCGATGATCGCCTCGCTGCTGGCCCTGGTGGATCCGGGCGAGGAAGTCATCGTCTTCGAGCCGTTCTACGAGAACTACGGCCCCGACACCATCCTCTGCGACGCCCGCCCGGTGTATGTCCCGCTCTTCCCGGGGCAGCCGCTGGATCTCGACCGGCTGGCGTCCGCCTTCAGCGACCGCACCCGGGCGGTCATCGTCAACTCGCCCGCCAACCCGGTGGGGCGGGTGCTGACGCGCGCCGAGCTCGAAGGCATCGCGGCGCTGTGCCAGCGGCACGACGCCTACGCCGTGACCGACGAGATCTACGAGCATATCCGCTTCACCGGCGACCACATCCCTCTGGCGACCCTGCCGGGAATGGCCGAGCGCACCGTGACCATCAGCGGCGCCTCCAAGACCTTCAGCATCACCGGCTGGCGCATCGGCACCATCGTGGCGCCGCCGGCCCTTACCGATGCCATCCGGAAGGTCCACGATTTCCTGACCGTGGGGGCACCGGCGCCGCTGCAGGAGGGCCTGGCCACGGCCATGGACCAGCTTGGCCCGGAGTACTACGCGGGGATTGCCACCGATTATCGCCGCCGCCGGGACCGGCTGCACGGGGCGCTGGTGCAGGCGGGGTTCGGGTGTGAGGCGCCCGAGGGGGCGTACTACATCCTGGCCGATTTCTCCGGCCTCTCCGAGCTGGACGACACCGCCTTTGCCCACTGGCTGGCGCGGGAGCGGGGCGTGGCACCGGTGCCGGGCTCGAGTTTCTTCAGCCATCGAGACCTGGGGCGGCGCTACGTGCGGTTCGTCTTCTGCAAGACCGACGACCTGCTCGAGGAGGCGGCGCTTCGCCTCACGGGCGGCGGCGGCCGGGACGCGAGGGACCTGCAGCGGTGACGGAAGTTCGCGCGGTCCGGCCCCCGGCCCGGTGCCGGGTTACCATGCGGCGGGAGACACGCGGCAGGGAGATCCACCGGCCGGCTCCGCGCGTTGTGGTCTCATGACTGCCGACCGTCCGGGCCAGTCGCCCGCCCCGGCCCCGCCGCCTCCGGACCGGCGCCTGCTCACGCTGGAGGGCGAAGCGTCGCTGCAGGCCCGCCTGCTGGCCCGGGAGGAGCGGGCCCTGGTCGAGCTGATTGACCTCGCCACCCCCTGGCTGCTGGGCGTCGCGTATGCCATGCTCTCCGACCGCGACGACGCCGAGGAGGTGGTGCAGGAGACCTTCACCATCGTCTGGCGCCGGGTGGACCTCTTCGACCGCAACAACGGGCGGCTGATCCCCTGGCTGCTCCGGATCGCGCGGAATCGCGCCATTGACCGACTGCGCGGCCGCAAGCGCCGGACCCTCAAGGCCAGCCGCCTCCTCGCGTTCGGGGCTCTCGGGGAGGGCCGGACCGCCCCGGTGGAGCCGGACGAATCGGCCCGCCCGGGCTGGCACGTGCACGAGACGGTGCACGGCGCCCTGCGCGAGCTCCCGGACGACCAGCGCACGGTGGTGCAGCTCGCCTATTTCGAGGGGCTCACCCAGTCGGAGATCGCCGGCCGCCTGGGCATTCCGCTGGGTACCGTGAAGACCCGCCTCCGCCTCGCCTTCGACAAGCTCCGTTCCAGACTCGCCTCCATCAGGGATTGGGTCGTATGAGCACGCATGACTGGTTCATCGAGCAGCGCACCGCCTTCGTGATCCGTTCCCTCGAGCCTGACGAGGAGCGGGCCTTCCGGGAGCACCTCCTCGGCTGCGCCGAGTGCCGGGAGGAGGTCGAGCGGGTGGAGCAGGAGCTTCGCTGGCTCTCGATGGGCGCCGGGCCGGTCACGCCGCGTCCCGGGCTGACCCACACCCTGGTGCAGGGTACCCTGGGCGCCCGCCCCCGCCCGGGGCGGTGGCTGGTGCCGGCCGCGCTGGCCGCATCCCTCGTGCTGGCCCTGGGCGCCTGGTTCTGGGCCTTCCGCACCGTCCAGGCCTTCGAGGGCCAGCTGGCCGCCGAGCGCGACCGGCTCGGGCGCGAGCTGATGCTGGCCCGGGACACCCTCGGCATCATCCGGCAGGCGGCGATGGTCCGGCACGCGACCATCGCCAAGGGGGACATGCGGGGCGGCATGCTGATCTTCGCCGACGAACGCACCCACCGCTGGAACGTGGTGATCTACGGGCTGCCGGCCAGCGCGGCGGGGGAAACCTGCCAGTTCTGGTTCATCACCGACGGGGGGATGGTGCGGAGCGTGGAGGTCAAGACGGATGGCCGCAGTCCCGCGTTCCTGACGCTGGGAATGCCGCCTGGCGCGGCAGTGGTGCGGGGTGCTGCCCTGACGATGGAGCCGGAGGGGTCGGTGGGCTCCGCTCCGGCCGGGCCGGAGCTGGCCCACCTGATGATGTAGCTGGTGGCCGGTCTAGTCGCTGGCGCGGTCGCCGCCCAGCTCCAGGGCCGGCTCGGCGATCTCTTCCTGCTCCTCGGCGGGGATTGACGTCCCGTCGGCGCCCAGCAGCCGGAACATGGCCCACTGATGGCGCTTGGCGGTCCGTGACCGCGGTCCGTTGTACATCAGCGAGACCAGGAACATCCCGTCCCGGCGCCCGAGGTAGCCCACCAGCGTGGAGACCCCGCTCAGGGTGCCGGTCTTGGCCCGCACCACACCCTGGCCCGGGAGCCCCGACGCCAGGCGCGCCAGCGTCCCTACCCCGTTGGCGGGCAGCAGGGAGGGGAAGTTCCGGCCCGCCGGAGTACGCTGGAAGTTGGCCATGTAGTAGATGAACGTGGCCGGCGTGACCCGGTCCTCGTGGGACATCCCGCTGCCGTCCACCAGCTTGACACCGCCCGCGACTCCCGCCACCTGCTGCACGTGCTCGGTGAGGAGTTCCGCCGCCTGGGCTCCGCCGCCAGCCCAGCTCAGCAGCAGTTCCGCTCCGAGGTTGTGGCTGCGGCGGTTGATGTCATACGCCAGCGAATCGAAGGGCGCCGAGAACACCTGGGCCAGCACCTGGTCCGCCGGGTTCTCCACCAGGATGGGCTGGGGCGTGCGGTCCCACTCGATGCCCGCCTGCTGGAGGGCCCGGGCCCAGGCCGCGGCGAGCACCGCCCGCGGGTCGCCGGCGACCGAGATCAGCCGGCGGGTGCCGGCCCCGGTCCCCACCGAGCCGGTGACCAGGTAGCCGCCGTCCTTCATGCGGGTGATGCGCAGCCGGGACCGCCGCCCGGCCACCGTGGTGGCGTGAACGGAGACCAGCGCGTTGAGCCCGTCGGGCGCCGTCTCGACCAGGCGCGCCCGCTGCCCCGCCTTGGCGCCGGGCTGGACGTACAGGGTGACGATGTTCTCGTGCAGGGTCAGGCTGCCGACCAGCGGCGCGTAGAGGCTGCCCCAGTTGGCCGCCCGCCAGGCCGACGGGAAGTGGGCCTCGGCCGGGGCGCCGTCCCCGCTGAGCGCGGTGATGGGCCCGCGCAGGCGGCGGATCCCCAGGGCGTGAAGCTGCCGGGCTAGATCCTGCAAGCGGGGGCCCTCGCCCGAGGGATTCTCCAGCGACGGATCGCCGTTCAGCTCGAGCACCCAGCGTCCCATCCACTCCCCGGTGGATTCATCCACCTGGCCGTAGCCCAGCACCCGGGTCGAGCGCCGCGCCTCGGCGCCGAGCACGGTGCGGGCATAGCCCGTGGTGAGCAGCTTCACGGTGGAGGCCGGGACCATCGGCAGGTCGGGGTTGACGCTCCACAGCACGTTGCCATGCTGGTCGGAGACCGCGATGCCCCAGGTGCCGGACGCGCTCCGCTTGGCGGTGCGATACCAGCCGTCCAGCTTCAGCTTGAGGGCCGCCGGAAGCTCCTGCGCGGCCGCCCGCGCCGGGGCGCCCGCCCCGGACAGGGCGGTGACGACCAGCAACAGGCCGAGCTTGGTGAGCCAGCGCACAATAGGACCCTGGTTGGTTCTTTCAATTCCCCGGCAAAATTGCCGGGTGACTGGAACGGCTCGGCAGGACTGGTAAGGTACCGCCCCACCGGAAATGGGCAAGCCGTTCAGGCATAACAGGTTGAGACGCTTCCCCCGGGCGCGGTCCGCCCAGCCCCGCCAATGGATAGCAAGCCGCGAGCCATCCCCCTGGTTTGAAGGGGTCGGGAGAGCGCTGGAGAGGTATGGGAGTATCGGCCGGAAACCGGCCTACTTCAGGACCATTTTCGCGATGGTCTGGAGCTGCATGTTGCTGGTGCCCTCGTAGATCGTCCCGATCTTCGCGTCCCGGTAGTACTTCTCCGCCGGGTACTCCTTGGAGTATCCGTAGCCGCCGAACAGCTCGAGGCAGCGGCTGGTGGTTTCGTCGGCCACCTGGGAGCTGAAAAGCTTGGCCATCGCGGCTTCCCGCTGGAACGGCAGGCCCGCGTCCTTGAGGCGGGCTGCGTTGTAGACCATCAGCCGCGCCGCTTCCAGCTCGGTGGCCATCTGGGCCAGCTGGAACTGCACCCCCTGGAACTCGGCGATGGCCTTGCCGAACTGCTTGCGTTCCTTGACGTAGGCGGTGGCGGCCTCGATGGCGCCCTGTCCGACCCCGATCATCTGGGCCCCGATGCCGATGCGGCCCTCGTTGAGGGTCTCGATGGCGATCTTGTACCCCTGCCCGACCGGGCCGAGGACATTGTCCTTCGGGACCCGGCAGCCCTCGAGGATGAGCTCGGTGGTGCTGGAGGCCCGGATGCCGAGCTTGTTCTCCTTCTTCCCGACGCTGAAGCCCGGGAAGTCCCGCTCGACCATGAACGCGGTGATGCCCTTGTAGCCCTTGGCGAAGTCGGTGTTGGCGAACACCAGGAAGATGCCGGCTTCCCCCCCGTTGGTGATCCAGAACTTCCGCCCGGTCAGCTCCCAGTGATCACCCTTGTCGGCGGCCTTGGTCTCCAGCGCGAAGGCATCGCTGCCGCTGGCCGGCTCCGACAGCGCGAAGGCCCCGAGCAGGTCGGTGGTCATCCGGGGGAAGAGCCGGGCGTGCTGCTCCGCGCTGCCCCACCGCAGCACCGCGTTGTTCACCAGGGTGTTGTGCACGTCCACATAGATGGCCGCCGACGCGTCCACCCGGGCCAGTTCCTCGATGGCCAGGGTGGCCAGGAAGATGTTGGCGCCGGCCCCGCCGAACTTCTCGGGGACCTCGATCCCCATCAGCCCCAGCTCGAAGAACTTGGCGATCAGCTCCGGCTTGAACCGGGCGGCCTCGTCCATCTCGGAAACGTAGGGCTTCACCTCGGTCTCGGCGAACTCCCGGACGGTGGACCGGAACAGCTCCTCCTCCTCGCTGAG
>CAZCVG010000003.1:0-28019 GCA_964501735.1 uncultured Gemmatimonadaceae bacterium
CAACGAGAAGTACGTCCAGACCCCGCGCGGGGTGCTGCCGCTCAAGTTCTTCTTCTCCAGCGCCCTGGCCACCTCCAGCGGCGAGGATGCCAGCGCCCGGTCCATCCGGGCCAAGCTCCAGAAGATGGTGCAGGAGGAGAACCCCTCCGACCCGCTCACCGACCAGCAGATCGTGCACCTGTTCCAGGAGCAGGGGATCAAGATCGCCCGGCGCACCGTGGCCAAGTACCGCGACCAGCTGGGGATCCTGCCCGCGAGGATGCGGAAGCGGGTATGACCGGCCGCCCGCCCGCGGTCAGCGTGCTCGTTCCCGCGAAGGACGAGGCGGAGAACCTTCCCGAATTCATCCGGCTCTGCGCCGAGAGCCTGGGCCGCGCCCCGTTCAGCTTCGAGGTCGTGGTGGTGGACGACGGCTCCCGGGACGCCACCGCGGCGGTGCTGGCGGACCTGGCGGCGCGGCACCCCTTCCTGCGGGTGGTGACCCACCGGCGGCAGCGGGGCATCGCCGATGCGCTGCGCTCGGCCAGCGACGCGGCCGCGGGCGATGTCTATGTGTTCTATCCCGCCGACCTCCAGTACCTCCCCGAGGACATCCCCGCTCTGGTGGCGCCCATCCTGGCGGGGGAGGCCGACATCGTCACCGGCACCAAGCAGGGGAAGTACGAGAAGGCCTTTGTCTCGGGGATCTACAACCGGCTCTGCCAGGCTCTGTTCGGGGTGCAGGTGAGTGACCTCAACTCGGTGAAGGCCTACCGCCGGGAGATCATGCGGGGCCTGCCGCTCCGGCCCGACTGGCACCGCTACATGGTGGTCATCGCCGCCACCGACGGGTACCGCCTCACCAGCCGGCCGGTGCCGCTGTACCCCCGGCGGGCAGGGGTGTCCAAATTCAACTGGCGGCGGATCCCGGTGGGCGTGCTGGACCTGCTGTCGGTGTGGTTCCAGCTCCGCTTCGGCCGGAAGCCGATGCTGTTCTTCGGGGTGCTGGGCGCCGGGCTGTTCCTCGTGGGGTTCCTGGCCGGCGTCGTGGCGCTGGTGCTGCGCTTCGGGTACGGCATCGGGTTCCGCCCGCTGCTCAACCTGGTCGAGACCATGGTGATCAGCGGCATCGTGCTCTTCGGGTTCGGCTTCCTGGGCGAGATGCTGGCGGGACTGCGGGAGGAGGTCCGCCAGGACCTCCGGGACTCCCGGCGCGCCCGGGACGCCGACTGAGCCCCCGCCATGTCAGGCACCTCGGCCCCTCCGGCCGGCCGTCTGCGCGTGATCTTCCTCACCCACAACTTTCCCCGCCATCCCGGCGACGTGTCGGGGACGTTCCTCGCCCTGCTGGCCCGGGCGCTGATCGCCCGGGGGGTGGAGGTGCGGGTCATCGCCCCGGCCGACGGGGGAGAGACCGGGCCCGATGAGCTGGAGGGCATCCCGGTGCGCCGGGTGCGCTACGCCGCCGCGGCGCGGGAGACGCTGGCCTACCGCGGGACTATGGCCGAAGCGGGGCGGACGCCGGGCGGCGTGCTCCGCGCCCTGGCGCTGGGCCGGGCGCTCCGCCGGGCGGCCCGTGAGGAACTCCGCGCGGGCGCCCACCTGGTGCATGCCCACTGGTGGGTGCCCGGCGGCCTGGCCGCGCCGCCCGAGGCGCCGCTGGTGGTGACCCTCCACGGCACTGACGCCGCCCTGCTGGAGCGCTCCGCCGTGGCGCGCTGGCTGGCCCGGCCGCTCCTCCGGCGGGCCGGACTGGTGACCACCGTCTCCGCCCCGCTCGCCCGGGTGGTGCACCACGCCACCGGACGGGTGGTGGACCCGACCCGGCAGCAGCCCATGCCCACCGACACGGCACGGTTCACCCGCTGGAGCGAGGGGGGCGGGGGACTGGTGATCGTTGCCCGGCTGACCCGGCAGAAGCGGGTGGACCTCGCCCTGCGGGCCCTCGCGCGAGTGACCCGGGTGGGATCGAGCCTCCAGCTCACCATCATCGGCGACGGCCCCGAGCGCGCCAGCCTGGAGGGACTCTGCCAGACCCTCGGCCTGGCCGGTTGCGTCCGGTTCGAGGGCGCCCAGCCGCCGGCGGCGGTCGCCGAGCGCCTGAGCCGGGCGGATCTCTCGATCTTCAGCGCCCGCAACGAGGGCTATGGCCTGGCGGCGGCCGAGTCGTTCATGGCCGGCGTGCCGGTGGTAGCATGCCTCGACGGCGGCGGTGTGCTGGACGTGGTGCCGGTCCATGGGGCGGGGCGGCGGGTCGAACCCAATCCGGCCGCCCTGGCCGACGGGATCCGGGCCCTGCTTGGCAACCTCCAGGCCCGCGCCGCGGCCCGGGAGCTGGGCGCCCGCCTCAGGACCGAGCTCAGTCCCGCCCATGTGGCCGAGAAGTGCGAAGGGTGGTACCGTGAGGTCCTCAGTGCCTGACAGGATTGTGCGGGTGGCCCGGCTGGCCGTGGCCGGCGTGATCCTGGTGTTCGTGGCCCTGGCGCTCCGGCGCAACTGGGGTGACCTCGCCGGCCAGCCGGTCCAGTGGACCTTCCGGCCCGGCCCGGCCGCGGCCAGTGTCCTGCTCGTCTGGCTCATGTACGCGGTGCTCATCGAGGCCTGGCGCCGCATGCTGGCCGGCTGGGGACAGCGGCTCGGCTATGCCGAGGCGGCCCGGATCTGGGTGCTGTCGAGCCTGGGGAAATACGTCCCCGGCAAGGTCTGGGCGATCGCCGGGATGGCGCTGATGGCCAGGGAGGCCGGGGTCGCCGCCTGGGCCGCGACCGCGTCGGCGGTGATCCTGCAGGCGCTGGCCGTCGGGAGCGGGGCGGCGGTGGCGGGCCTGTTCGGCGCCGGCGCCATCCACGCCGAGCGTCCCGGGCTCCTGCCGTGGCTGCTGGCGGGCGGGGCGGTGGCGCTCCTGGCGGTGGCGGTGCTGGCCTGGCCGCCGGTCACCCGGCGGGTGGTGCGGCTGGCGGGGGTAGAGCCTGACGGGGCGCTCACACCGGGAACCGAGCCCCTCTTCGTGGGCCTGCTGGCCAACGTCATCGCCTGGCTGGGGTATGGCATGTCGCTCTGGCTCCTGGCCCTGGCCACCCTCCCGGCGCCGGCCCTGGGGCCGCAGGCGGCGGTTGCGGCCTTTGCGGCATCATACGTGGCGGGGCTGGTGGCGCTGTTCGCGCCCGGCGGGCTGGTGGTGCGTGAGGGCCTGCTGATCGTGCTGCTTCAGGGGAGCCTGGGGCTGGGGCCGGCCACGGCGCTGGCGGTCGCGTCGCGCCTGCTGCTCACAATCACTGAACTCGGGGCAGCGGTGCCATTCCTGCTCCTACGCCGAAGGATGTCCCGTGTCGCCTGATCCGATGCCCTGGGAACCTCGCTGGCCCCGCGCCACCGCGCTGCTGGCCTGTACCCTCGCCGCGCTGACCCTGCTGTGGCCGCTCCTCACCGGGCAGATCCTCTTCGGTGGGTCGCGGTCCGACATGTTCATCGCCGGGTACTCGTTCCGGCTCTTCGGGGCGGAGCAGTTCCTGGCCACCGGCGCCATCCCCCAGTGGAACCCCTACCTGTATGGCGGGCTGCCATACATCGCCGCCATGCACGGCGACATCTTCTATCCCACCGCCTGGCTGCGCTGGATCATGCCGGTGGACCTGGCCATCACCTGGGGGATGGCGGTGCACTTCGTGCTGGCCGGCTGGCTCACCTACGGCTTTGCCCGCGCGCTCAAGCTGAGCTGGAGCGCGGCGGTCGCCGCCGCGGTGGCCTACGAACTCAGCGGCATCGTGGCCTCCCAGATGAGCCCCGGCCACGACGGCAAGCTGTTCGTCTCCGCCCTCACCCCCCTGGGCTTCTGGGTGCTGCTCAGCGCCATCCGGGACGCCCGGCGCTGGGCGTTCGGGGCCTTCGCGCTGGTGGTGGCGCTGCTGGTCCTGGGCCACTATCAGATGTGCTACTTCCTGATGCTGGCGCTGGGGCTGTGGACCCTCTACCTCGCCTTCTGGGATGACCGGCGGCCGCCGGGGCAGAACCCCTGGCTGGCCGTGGGGCTGGCAGCGCTGGCCGTGGTGGTCGGGATCGGGATCACTGCGCTGCAGGTGCTCCCCTTCCTGGAGTACATCCCCTACTCACCCCGCGCCACCGGCGGTCCCAACACCGGCTGGGAGTGGGTGAACAGCTACGCCATGCCGCCCGCCGAGGTGTTCACCTGGGTGCTGCCGGAGTTCAACGGGGTGCTGGACCACTACTGGGGCGAGAATCCCATCAAGTTCCACACCGAGTATGTGGGCGTGGTCCCCCTCATCCTCGCCTGCTTCGCCTGGGGCGACACCTCCCGGCGCCGGCTGGTGGTGGCGCTGCTTGTCGGGGTGGTCCTGTTCCAGCTGTTTGCCTTCGCCGGCCATACGCCGTTCTACCGGCCGTTCTTCGAGTTCCTGCCGATGCTCAAGAAGATGCGGGCGGTCGGCATGGTGTTCTTCCTGGTGGCCTTCCCGCTCGCGCTCCTGGCAGGGATCGGCCTGGAGCGGGTGCTCGCGGGGCAGGTGGCCCCACGGCGGGTCCTGGTCGTGTCCGCCGTATTCGGCCTCCTGGCACTCCTCGGTCTCGGCGGGATCCTGCAGGCCATCGCGGAGGGAGTGGCGAGCGCCGGCCGGATGGAGGCGGTGCAGGCGAACGCGGCCGAACTCCGCCTCGGCGCTGCCAGGCTGCTGGTGTTCGTGCTGCTCGGCGGGGCGGCACTGTGGGCCGTGGCGGCCGGGCGGATGCGCGGGGCGCTGGCCGGCCTGGTGGTCGCGGCGGCGATCGCCGCCGACCTCTGGAGCGTGGACCGGCAGTTCTACCTCTTCTCCCCCCGGGCGGGGGAGCTGTTCCGCGACGACGAGCTCACCACCCGCCTGAGGCAGGAACGGATGCCGTTCCGGGTGCTGGACGCGCAGAACTCGTATCCCCAGTCCACCCTCATGGCCTACCGGATTCCCAGCGCGCTGGGCTATCACGGCAACGAACTCCGCACCTACCAGGAACTGGGCGGGAAGGACCAGGGGTGGCAGGGCGTCTTCTCGCCCAACTTTCTGGACCTGCTGGCGATCCGCTTCCTCATCCTGCAGCAGGACCAGCCGGTGCCCGGCTTCCACAGGGTACTTGGGCCGATCACTTCCACCTTCGGGACCCAGGCGGTGCTGTTCGAACGGGACTCGCTGCCGCCCTACGCCCGGGTGGTGCGCTCCGCCGCCAAGGCGCCGGAACCCCAGGTCCCGCCGACAGTGATCAACCGGCAGTTCCCGGCCGACCTGATCGCGCTCTATCCCGACACCGCATCACTCACTCCGGCGCCGCTGGGCGAGTCGCTGCCGGCGTCCAGCGCACTGGCGACGGTGGCCGACTGGAGCCCCGGCGCGATGCGCATCACCCTCGAAGGCGCCAACCCGGAGGCGTCGTACCTCGTGGTGGCGGAAAACTGGTATCCCGACTGGCGGGCGACCGTGGACGGCCAGCCGGCCCCGGTCCACCGGGCCAATCACACCCTGCTCAGCGTGGTGCTGCCGCCCGGGGCCCGGGAGGTCTCCCTGCGGTTCGAGTCCCCCACCTACGCCCGGGGGAAGGTCGTGTCGCTCCTCGCGCTGCTCGTGGCCCTGGGGATGATTGTCGTGCCGGCACTTCAGGCCCGGAGGTCGGCGGGTGCTTGAGCGTATTCTGGTGATCGTCCCGACCTACAACGAGGCCACCAACCTCCCCCAGATCGTGCCGGCGATCCTGCGCCAGGATCCCCGGCTGGAGGTGCTGGTGGTGGACGACAACAGCCCCGATGGCACCGGCGACATCGCCGAGCGCATGGCCTCGACCAAGAGCCGGGTGCATGTGCTCCATCGCCAGGCCAAGGAGGGGCTGGGCCGGGCCTACATCGCGGGGTTCCGCTGGGGGCTGGAGCGGGAGTACGATGCCCTGTTCGAGATGGACGCCGATTTCTCCCATGACCCGGCCTTCATCCCGCGCTTCCTCGAGGCGCTGGAGGACGCGGACCTGGTGCTGGGGTCCCGCTACGCCACCGGGGTGAACGTCATCAACTGGCCGATCTCCCGGCTGCTCCTGTCACTCGGCGCCAATCTCTATGCCCGGATCGTCACCGGCCTGCCGCTCAGCGATTCCACCGGCGGGTTCAAGTGCTTCCGCCGGGAGACCCTCGCGGCCATCAAGCTCGACCAGGTCCGGTCCAACGGGTATGCCTTCCAGATCGAGATGAGCTTCCGGGCCTGGAAGAAGGGGTTCCGGCTCAAGGAGATCCCGATCGTCTTCACCGACCGGGTGGAGGGGCACAGCAAGATGAGCAAGCGAATCGTGCGGGAGGCCATCTGGATGGTCTGGTGGCTCCGGATCCAGGGGATGCTGGGACGGATCGGGTGATGGGCACCCGCATCTTCAAGATGACCGGCTCGGGCAACGACTTCGTGATGCTCGACGGCCGGCACACCACGGCCGCCGCCTGGCCCGCGGAGGCCATCGTGGCGCTGTGCGACCGGCGGATGGGGGTCGGTGCCGACGGGGTCGTCATCCTGACCCCGGAGTCCGGGAACCACGTCCGCATGGACTTCTGGAACTGCGACGGTTCCCGGGCCGACATGTGCGGGAATGCCGCCCTCTGCAGCACCCGGCTGGCCGCCGCCCTGGGTATGGCGCGAGCGGACGGGATGCGGCTGGTAACCCGGGCGGGGACCTTTCCGACCCGGTGCCGGCCGGAAGGGGAGTGGGCCGAGCTCAACCTGCCCGATTTCGATCTTCCGGCGGCCCCGGTGGGGCTCCCGCTGGCGCCGGGGGAGTCGGCGCCGACCCTCGCCACGGTCGGGGTGCCCCACCTGGTCCTGACGGTCGAGGACCTGGAGGCCCTGGACCTCATGGGCCGGGGCCGGACCCTCCGTTTCCACCAGGCGCTCGGCCCGGCCGGCGCCAACGTGAACTTCGTCGCCCCGGACGGGCAGGGCCGGTGGTGCCTCCGGACCTATGAGCGGGGGGTCGAGGGCGAGACGCTGGCCTGCGGGACCGGAGCGGTCGCGGCGGGGGTGGCCCTGGCGGCGGCCGGCCGGGTGGCGCTCCCGCTCGACCTGGTTACCCGGAGCGGCCGACTGCTCCGCATCCAGGCAACCCTTCGGGGCGGCCGGGCCACCGACGTGTGGCTGGCCGGGGAAGGGCGGATGGTCTTCCGGGGGGAGCTCTGAGAGACTGGGCTGTCGAGTCGGGCAGCTCACCGAAGGAGCGGATTGACGCCCACCGGCCGATGCGGTGCCGTTCCAGAGACTCCTGACACCTCTACATCACTGCGACAGTGTCCCGCCGTTAGAAGGCCCCAACGAGGGCGGGGATCTTCGCGCCTGGGCCGTTGTCAGACCATTGAAGTGGCCGTTTAACCAGCCCGTAAGACCAGCTACCGCAAACAGATAGGGTGAGGAGTCGAGGGGAGGGATGAGTTATCCCCAGTTGTCCACGTCGCTACTTAACATAATACATATTATACGTCATTGAGAGATCCACCGGAATCATCGCCTCTGGAGCAATTCCGGGAGGATTCGTTCACCCGACGGCGCCGTCTCCAGGGCTGCCACTAGCGCTCACCCGGTGTCGCTCCAGCTCAGGTTCGCGCCCTGAGGATGCGGCCGCACCGCCGATTTGCACCCCAGACACCGGCCAGCCCGCTTGCCTGCGTGTTCGGGGCTCGGGCCGGCCGGGCGAGGCGGGAAAAAGAAGAGCGCCCCCGGCTCCGTTGCCCGGGGGCGCTCCACTGCCGGCAATCGCAAAAGCCGCCGGTTACATCTGGCCCTGGGTCAGTTCCGAAAGCCGGATCTCGGCCTCAGTCCTGGAATTGGTCTTGCCCAGGTCGGCGATCAGCCGGCGGTACGTGGCAATGGCCTGCTCCTTGTTCCCCGCGTCCGCGTAGGCCCTCGCCGCATCCAGGAGGTAGCTGGCCTTGAGGTAGTCCACGTCGGCGGCCGCGGAGGCAGCCAGGTAGGACTCCGCCGCCTCGGCGGGCCGCTTGGCATTCTCGAGCGCCCGTCCGAGCAGGCCATGTGCAGGTGACCGGAATTGCTTCGCTGGCCCCGCCTTCAGGAAGTCCTGCAGCCCCACCACGGCCAGTTCATGCTGCCCGTTGATCAGCCGGACCTGGTTGAGCGTGATGATGGCTTCCTGGGATGCCTTGGTCCCCGAGTAGGTCGTGATGACCTTCTGGAGGTCGCTGGCGGCCTGGGCGAGGTTGCCGGTCTCGGCGACGCTGCGGGCCTGATCCAGCGCCTGCTGGCCGAAGCTCTCCTTCCGCTGGCCGCTCAGGATCACGAACCAGCCAATGAGCAGGACGGCCGCCAGCCCGCCCCCGATGGCCAGGTACCGGTTGCTGGTCTGGCTGAGCCAGCCCATGAGGCCGCTGCCCTCCTGGGCGCCGGCGCTATGCTGAGGAGCTTCCACGGTCGCTGCCATTGTCACTTCCATCGAGGAGGCCGGGCCGAAGGCCCGAGCGGTCGTCAGGTGCCCCCGAGACGATTCGAACGTCCGACCAACGGTTTAGGAAACCGCTGCTCTATCCAGCTGAGCTACGGGGGCAAAGCCTCTCAAAATACCCGTCCAAGCCCTGTGGCGTCAACGCACTAGATGTCGAGGACGATGTGGCTTGGGGCGCCCTTCAGCTTGCTGACCCCGTTGAGTCCGGTGATGGCCATCAGGAAGGACCAGCCGGCCACTTCCCCGCCCAGCCGCCGGATCAGGGCGCCCGCCGCCTCGGCGGTCCCGCCGGTGGCGAGGACGTCGTCCACCACCAGGACCTTGGCCCCCGGCGGGCAGGCGTCCATGTGGGCCTCGAGGGAGTCGGTGCCATACTCCAGCTCGTACTCGTGCCGCACCGTCTTCCAGGGCAGCTTCCCCGGCTTCCGGAGGGGAATGAACCCCGCGCCGAGGCTCACGGCGACCGGTGCGGCGAGGATGAAGCCCCGCGCCTCGATGCCCACCACGTGGGTGATCCCTGTCGCCCGGAACGGGTCAGTGAGTGCCTCCCGGACCTGCCGGAACAGGAGTCCGTTCTGGAGCACCGGGGTGATGTCCTGAAAGATGATCCCGGGCTTGGGGTAATCCGGGATGGAGCGCAGGGCCCGGCGAAGCTGGTCGGTCACAGGGGTAAGCATCGGCTCTGGATTTCGGTTGAGGTGGCTGGGCTAACTACTTGATTTCAAACACTTTGCCTGAATCGAATTCGTCCGAAATCTCGGAGATTTCCACCCGTTCCACGCGAGCGTGCGGCGGGCCTGCCCGCAGGGCCGCCTCGAAGCTCTCGAGTTCCTGAGGCTCGCCCTGCGCCAGCGCCTCCACCGCCCCGTCCGGCAGGTTCCTGACCCACCCCGCCAGCCCCAGCCGCACCGCCTGGGTCCGGGCGAACCAGCGGAACCCGACCCCCTGGACCCTGCCCTGGACCAGATACCGCCTGGTCATCCCTGCTTCCTGGTCGCGAGCCAGCCGCGCAGGACCTCGAACCCCATCGGCAGCAGGGAGATGGCGATGATCGCCATGACCACCACGCTGAAGTGCTCCCGCACGACGGGCAGGTTGCCGAAGAAGTACCCGGTGCTCACGAACAGCCCGACCCAGCACAGGCTCCCCCCCAGGCTCATGGCGAGGAATCGGGGGTAGGACATGGCGCCGACCCCGGCCACGAACGGGGCGAAGGTCCGCACGATCGGGAGGAACCGGGCCAGGAACACGGTCTTCCGCCCGTGCCGCTCATAGAAGGCGTGGGTCTTGTCGAGGTATTCCTGTTTCAGGAAGCGGATGCTGCCGCTGAAGGCCCGGGGTCCGACGTACCGCCCCACCCAGTAGTTGGTGGAATCGCCCAGGACCGAGGCGCTGAAGAGGAGCACACCCAGGAGCCAGGGGTTGAGCGCGCCCATGCCGGCGAAGGTGCCGGCCGCGAAGAGCAGCGAATCCCCCGGCAGGAAGGGGGTGACCACCAGGCCGGTCTCGCAGAAGATGATGAGGAACAGGATCGCGTAGGTCCAGGTGCCGTAGGCCGCGATCAGCTCGCTCAGGTGCCGGTCGAGGTGCAGGAACAGGTCGATGAAGTCCTTCAGCAGCTCCATTGGGCTCCGCTATGTGGGAAGGTCGGCGGCAAAGCCGAATTGGCCAATCAGGGGGACGAACCGGACATCGGAAATCTCCCGCACCTGGGTACCCTCGCCCTCGGGGTCACGGGTCACCAGGGTCAGGACCTGGGCATTGCGGTCGCCCAGGGGGAGGATGAGGCGGCCTCCGGGAGCCAGCTGTTCGACCAGCGGCCGGGGAATCTCCGGCGAGGCCGCCGCCACGATGATCACCTCGTAGGGGGCGTAGGGCCTCCACCCCAGCGTGCCGTCCCCGGTGAGCACGGTGACATGCTTGACCCCGGCCTCTTCCAGCACCGCCCGCGCGCTGGCGGCGAGGGCCGGGATGCGCTCGACGCTGAAGACCTGGCCGGCCAGCTCGGTGAGGAGGGCGGTCTGGTATCCCGAGCCGGTCCCGACCTCGAGCACCCGTTCTTTCCCGGTCAGCCGGGCCAGTTCGAGGGAGCGCGCCTGCACCCAGGGCTGGGAGATGGTCTGCCCCGCCCCGATCGGGAGGGCGCTGTCCTCATAGGCGCGATGGCGCACGCTGGGCGGCACGAAGAGGTGTCGGGGAACCCGGGAGATCGCCCGGAGCACCGCCAGGTCCCTGATGCCCTTGGCCTGCAGCTCCGCCACCAGCTGGGCCCGGTAGCCGCCGTAGCTGTCCCCCGCCCCTAGCCCTCGAGTGACCATCCCCGGACCGTCTCGAGCAGCTTGTAGTTGGTGAGGTCCATGTGCAGGGGCGTGATCGAGATGTAGCCCTCCGCCACGGCATGATGGTCGGAATCGGCCCCGCCGGTCCAGTGGATGGACCCGCCGCCGATCCAGAACATCTCCCGTCCCCACGGATCGGTCATCCGGGTGAGGGATTCCTTGAAGTACCGGCTGCCGAGGGCGGTGACCTGGATGCCCTTGACGGCCGGCGCGCCGCAGGGCGGCAGGTTGATGTTGAGCAGGGTCTCAGGCGGGAATTCTGGCGCGGCCACGATCTTGTGCACCAGCCGGGTGAGCACCTCGCGGTAGCTGTGCAGGGTCTCGATGTCGCTGGCGCGGCCGGCGAACGAGATGGCCACGCTGGGCACGCCGAGGGTGACCCCCTCCATGGCGGCGGCCACGGTGCCGGAGTAGAGCACGTCCTCCCCCATGTTGGGGCCGTGGTTGACGCCCGAGAAGACGAAGTCGGGCCGCTCCGGCATCAGCGCCCCGAGCGCCAGCAGCACGCAGTCGGTGGGGGTGCCGTCCACCTGGAAAGAGCCGTCGGGCCGCCGGGCCGGCCGGAGCGGCCGGTGCATGGTGAGGCTGTGGGAGGTCCCGCTCTGCTCGCGGTCGGGGGCAACGACGGTGACCTGCGCGACGGTCTGGCAGACCTCGGCGAGCATGGCCAGGCCGGGGGCGAGGATCCCGTCATCGTTTGATACGAGGATGTTCATCGCGGAGGAAGATAACAGCGCCGGGAGGGCTACTCCGCGGAAGGGTCGGGCCGGGGAGGCGGGACCTTGCCGTCGAGGATCATGGTGATCTCCTCGATGGACTCGCGCAGCTCGCGCAGGGTCTCCCGTTCGGTGGCGCTGCGGGCGGCACCGCGCAGCTCCCCGGTGCGGCGGTAGTGCTCGATGCGCTGCCGGGCGCCCTCGATGGTGTACTTCTCGGTGTACAGGAGGTGCTTGACGAGCATGATCAGCTCGACCTCCCGGCTCTTGTAGACCCGGTTGCCGGAGCGGTTCTTGGCGGGGTTCAGGAACCGGAACTGGCTCTCCCAATACCGCAGGACGTGCGGCTTGAGGTCGGTGAGGGCGCATACCTCGCCGATGGAGAAGAATTCCTGGACCGGCCGGGCCATGGTCAACGCCACTGCTCCGCTTTGAGGGTTCGTTCCATCAGGTCCGTCACCGCGGCCTGGGCGGACTTGCCGTCGAACAGGATCCCCGAGACCTGGGCACAGATGGGGAGCTCCACCCCGGCCCGCGCCGCGAGGGCCAATGCCGCCCGGGCGGTGCTGGCGCCCTCGGCGACCGTCCGGTGGGCGGCGGCATACTGCTCCAGCGTCTGCCCCTCCGCCAGCGCCATCCCCAGGGCCCGGTTCCGGCTCAGCCCGCCGGTGGCGGTGAGGATGAGGTCCCCCATGCCCGCCAGGCCGGCGAAGGTCAGCGGGTCCGCCCCCAGCGCCACCCCCAGGCGGGTCATCTCCGCCAGCCCGCGGGTGATCAGCGCCGCGCGCGGGTTGTTGCCGAGGCCCAGCCCCTCGAGGATGCCGGCGGCGATGGCGATCACGTTCTTGAGCGCGGCCGCCAGCTCCACGCCAGTGACGTCGGTGTGCGAGTAGACCCGGAACCGCCCGGTCGAGAACACCTGCTGGACCTCGCGCGCCGCCGCCTCGCTGGCGGAAGCCGCCACCACGGCAGTGGGCTGGCGCTGGTACACCTCCAGCGCGAAGCTGGGGCCCGACAGGGCGCACACCGGCCGGCCGGGCAGCACCTCGGCCAGCACCTCCGACATGAGCGCCAGGGTGCCGCCCTCGATCCCCTTGGTGGCGCTCACCACCACGGCCCGTTCGGCGATGCCCGGCCGGGCACTCTCCACCACCCGCCGGAGCACGTGGCTCGGGGCCACCCCCAGGACCACGCCGGCTCCCTGGCACGCCTCCGCGGCGTTCCCCATGGCGACGACCGACTCCGCCAGCGGACACCCCGGCAGGAAGAGCGGGTTCTCGTGCCGGGCGTTTACGGCGGCCACGACCTCCGGCTCATGGGCCCAGAGCCGCACCGTGTGCCCCTTCCGGCCCAGGAGATCAGCCAGCGTGGTGCCCCAGCTGCCGGCGCCCAGGACGGCGACGGTGGTCATGCGCGCGGGGTCTCCGCTCCCGTCACCCCGCGCTTGCCGAACCGGTTCTCGGTGCCGTCCGCCAGCCGGCGGAGGTTGGCCCGGTGCTTCCAGATGATGAACGCGGCGATCGCCAGGTCGAGCCCCAGGTCCGGCACCGTGCGCCGGGCCGGGTAGAGCAGGAAATCCGCGACCGGAAAAGCCACCGCCGCGGCGATGGACCCGACCGACACATAGCCGGTGAGCCACACCAGCACGGCCCAGAGGAGGGCCGCGATCCCGACGGCCCCGGGGGCCAGCGCCAGGAACATCCCGGCCGCGGTGGCCACCCCCTTCCCCCCCTTGAACGCCACGAAGGGGGACAACGTGTGCCCGACCATCGCCGCGACCCCGCACAGGGTCGGAAACCACCCGAACCCGGGCAGCCGCGGCCCCAGCACCAGTACCGGCAGCGCCCCCTTGAGCACGTCAACCAGCGCCACCGGCAGCGCCACCCGCCAGCCCAGGGTACGATAGACGTTGGTGGCGCCCAGGTTCCGGCTGCCGTGCTCGCGCAGGTCGATCCCGCCGAGCATGCGCCCGGCGAGGTAGCTGGTCGGGAAGGCCCCGATGAGGTAGGAGGCGAACAGCCAGAGCAAGGCCATCGGCCGTCAGCCCTGACCCAGGAACGGCGCGCGGTGCCACGTCAGGTGCACGTTGAGCTCTCTCCGCAAGAGGCCGGTCCGCCGGAGCCGGCGGCCCCCTGGCCCCCAGCCCGGCGCTACCGTCGTATCCGGCGCCCGTCGTCCCGCGACTGGTGCCGGCTGGCTCCCCGGCCCGTGAACTTGATCCGGAGCGGCGCACCGGCGAACCCGAAGGCCGCCCGGAACCCGTTCATCAGGTACCGCTGGTACGCCTCGGGGACATCGTCCGGGCGGTTGGTCACGATCGCGATCACCGGCGGCCGGGTGCCGACCTGCGACGCATACAGCAGCTTCACTTCCTCGCCGGGCGACTGGGGCGGCGCGTTACGCGCCATCAGCTCCTGCAGCACCCGGTTCAGCTCGGAGGTGGTCACCCGGTGCTCCCGGGCCGCCGCCGCCTCCAGGATCAGCTCCGGCAGCCGGGTCACCCGCTGCCCCGACACCGCCGAGATGTACACGAAGGGCACGTAGCGAAGGAAAGGAGCCTTCTCCTCCAGCAACGCCTGCCCCCGCCGGGCCGTGTTAGGGTCCTTGTCCTCGATCAGGTCCCACTTGTTCACCGCGACGATGACCGCGGCGCCCTGCTCCCACGCCTCGGTGGCGATGCGGAGGTCCTGTGCGTGCATCCCGTTGAGCGCGTCCACGACGAGCACACACACGTCGGCGCGCTCAATGGCACGGTGGGTCCGGAGGGTGGAGTAGAACTCAATGTCATCTTCTACTTTAGCCCTGCGCCGTAACCCCGCTGTATCAATGAAGTTGAGCGTCTTTCCGTGATACCGCAAGGGGGTGTCGATGGCATCCCGGGTCGTCCCCGGCTCGGCCGAGACCACCAGGCGGGTCTCGCCCAGGAGCCGGTTGATCAGGGAGGACTTCCCGGCGTTGGGCCGGCCCACCACGGCGACCTGGATCGCCTCCTCCCCCTCCCCCTCCTGCTCCGCCGGGAGGCGGGCCACGATGGCGTCGAGGAGGTCACCACTGGCCTTGCCCACGGCGGCCGAGACGGGCAGCGGGTCGCCCAGGCCGAGCTGGTGGAAGGCGTACTGCGCGGTGGTGCTGGGCAAATCGTCGAGCTTGTTGACCGCCACGAGCACCGGCCGGCCGGAGCGGCGGAGCTGGGCGGCGATCTCCCGGTCCACCGGGTTGAGCTCCTCCTTCCCGTCCACCACCAGCACGACCAGGTCGGCCTGCTCCAGCGCCAGGTTCACCTGCTCGCGGACCGCGATGTCCATCGAGTCGGTGGACCCCGGCATCAGGCCCCCGGTGTCCACCAGCCAGAAGAACCGTCCGGCCCACTCCGCATCGCCGAAGTGCCGGTCACGGGTGGTGCCGGCCTGCTCCGACACGATGGCGTCGCGCCCGCCGAGAATCCGGTTGAAGAGGGTGGACTTGCCGACGTTGGGACGGCCGACGATGGCGACGGTGGGTTTGGTCACGGCAGGGGATGGTCGAGTGCATCGGTGAAGCAGTGGGACGGCCTGAGCGGCATCGGGATCGCCGCCTGCAACTCGGCCAGCGGCAGGTCGTCCATGAAGAGGCGCTCGTCGTTGAGCGCCTCGGCCGGGATGAGGGCCAAGTCGAGATCCTGCCGGCCGGCGAGGGCCTCACGGAAGTCGGCGCCCGGCAGGAGGCCCGCGCAGGTCACCGACTTCCCGAACAGGCCGTTCTCGAGGGCGATGAGCTCGAACCGGGCGCCGGTGGCCTGCTCCAGCGGTTCCAGCACCTGGGGCATCAAGGCGGCCATCGAGCTTCCTGTCAGCACGCCGATGCGGCGTCCCCGCCACTCGGCCAGCTCTTCCCGTCCCTCGGCCACCTGCTGCTGGAGGAAGCGGACCGCCCCCACCCCGTTCTCGACCTGCTCGAACCCGTCGTACTGCTCGGCGGGGGGAAGCGGCAGGTCGGCGCGCAAGTAGAGCTCGTCGGCCCCGAAGGCCCAGGTCACCCCACGCTCCGCCCGGGCCCGGGTGGCCCAGCGCTCCAGCTGCCCAATGGCCGCCCGGCACTCGGCTTGGGTCGGCTCGCGGACCAGGTGGTGCTTGCTGAAGGTGGTGAGCCCCACCGGGACAACCGACACGTTGAGAACCGAGCGGCCGAAAGCATAGAGGTCGCTGAGGGTGCGCTCCAGCACGGCGCCGTCGTTCACTCCCGGCGACATGACCACCTGGGTGTGGAACACCAGGCCGTGCCGGGCAAACTCCCGTAGCTGCTCGAGGACGTCCGGGGCGAGGGGATTGCGGAGCAGCCAGCGGCGGATGACGGGGTCGGTGGCGTGGACCGAAACGTACAGCGGGGAGAGCCTGAACTCGATGATGCGCTCGACGTCCCGCGGCTTCAGGTTGGTGAGGGTCGCGAAGTTCCCGTACTTGAAGGAGAGGCGGTAGTCGTCGTCACGGATGTAGAGCGCCTCGCGCAGCCCCTCGGGCAGCCCATCCACGAAGCAGAAATCGCAGCGGTTGGCGCACCGGCGGATGCGGGGCGGCTCGACCGACACCCCCATGGGGAGGTCTTCCGGGCGTTCGATGTCGAATTCGACCTCTTCGCCGCCGGGCTGCCGCACGTGCAGCAGGAACTGGTCATCGGCAGTGAAGAACTCCCAGTCGAGGAAGTCCTCGATCTCCCGGCCGTTGACCGAGACCAGCTCGGTCCCGACCTGGAGACCCAGCTCGGCGCCGAGGGATTCTGGGGCGACGTTGGTGACCTTGAGCATGGCGGGGGGGAATATAGCCCGCCGACGTGCGAGGGGCCGGAATCCCCCAGGATCCCGGCCCCTCGGCCACTCCCCGCCTGCCGGCGCCTAGTAACAGGCGGGCACACCCTCCTGGGTGACCTGGGGATCGGGCGCGTTGGCGATGCCACCGACGAAGACGCCGCAGGTCGACACCCCGCCGAGCAGGACCGGATTGGTGATCTCGGCCGAGTAGCCGTTCACGTCCACGTAGGTGATGGTCAGGACGTTTCCTGACGAGGGGATGAAGGTCACGCTCCCGGCCCCGCCGCCGCCAGGCACCTGCGGCCCGGGGCCGAAGTTGCCGGCGTAATCGGAGTTGTCGAAGTAGAAGCTCTCCTGCACCGTGACCAGGTTGCGGAGGTCGGACTTCATCGAGGCGAGGATCGCCTTCTCCTTGCTGTTGGCGAACTTCGGGATGGCGATCGCGGCGAGAATCCCGATGATCACCACCACGATAAGCAGTTCGATGAGCGTGAACCCGCGGTTTGACATACCCACTCCCAGCGGAAGGGTCCCCGGATGGAAACGGCACCCAGGGGAGACCTCAGGATGGATTGGCAATGGGTATGCCAAGACCCATCCTGATGCCGTAAGTCATTGTTCGGTAAGATCTTGCCAGCTTTTCCCGTGACCCGTTGCGCCAGCCCCGCCACGGCAGGTCGCTGGGCGTCCTGCCAAAGTACGACCGCGACGCATGGCGACGCAACGCGCCCTTACTTCTTGTGGCTCAGGCTGTAGACGTAGGCGGCTACGGCTCTGACCTCCTCGTCGGTGATGCTGGACCCGCCCTTGGGCGGCATGGGAACGCCGCTCTTGGACTCTTCCTTCGGGACGCCCTTCACGATCTGGGCGACGATTTCCTCGTAGGACCCCTTGCTGTGGAGCCAGACGTCGTCGGCCAGGCTGGGCCCGACCAGGCCCTTGCCCTCCTGACCGTGGCAGGCGAAGCAGAGCCCCTGCTTGGCGTAGATCTCCTTGCCCTTGTCCACCATCGCCTGGGTGACGCCCTCGGGGAGGCTCTGGGCGGCGGCGCCGGCGGCGCCGAGCCCGGTGAGGACGATAAGCAGGACGGTCGATCGGATGAGGCGGCGCATCGCGTGTTCCACTCCTGGGTGCTGGTCGTGAGTCGATGGGTGCGGCATGTGAGCACGGAGCCCAAGGGCAACTTCCAGACCGTCTTGCTTTCCGGCCGTCGTGTGCTCGCTAAGTTTTTGAATTGCAATCATTTACTGCCATCCGCCGAGGGGCGGGGCCGCCACGTCTGTCTCCAGTGGAGACACTGGATTCCCGGAATCGAGACAACCCGGGAGACCCGGGTGCGGGCGATCCCCGGCACCTGACGCCGAGGCGATCAGGCGCGGGAGGGGACGGCAGTGAGGAGAGAGCGGGCGACCGGACTCGAACCGGCGACGTCCAGCTTGGGAAGCTGGCATTCTACCAACTGAATTACGCCCGCAGCGCGCCCGATAATGTGCCCGGACGCGCGGCGGGTTGTCAATGGGACGGCTCAGTCGGGCGCGACCTCGCAGTACACCTTGATGGCGTCCCGGGTGGTGGTGAGGGTTTGGAACAGCTCGGCCACGTTCTCCAGCCCGGGGACCGGGTGGGTCAGCAGGCGCCGGAGCCACCCCGGGAACTGTGCCTCACACTGGGCCAGGTCCTTGACGCCGGTCTCGAAGTACTCGCGATTGGCGTTGACGGTGCCCACCATCACCTTGTTGCCCAGCACGAACTGCAGGTTGATCCGGTCGGCCGGGACCTCGATGCGGTTGTCGCCCCCGGTGACGCTGGAGAGCACCAGGACGCCGTTCTTCCCCAGGACCTGCATGCTCTCGAACACCACGAACGAGTTGCCGGTGGCCTCGAACATCAGGTCCCACGGCCCGAATTCCTTGGCGGCCTCCGGGATCGGGGTGTCCTTGGTGGAGATGTAGCGGGCCCCGATCGCCTCGAGCAGCTCGGCATTGCGGTAGGGGCGCTGGCGCAGGCCGAAGACGGTCACGTCCATGCCGCGGACCCGGAGGACCATGGCGGCCAGGAGGCCGATCGTCCCGGCGCCCATCACCGCCGCGCGGCGCGGATGCCAGACCCGCAGGCGCCGCTGGATCTCGTAGGCCTGGGCGATGCCCTTCTCCACCACGGTGAGCGGTTCCAGCAGCACGCCCACCTCCTTCAGGCCGACCGGCACCTTCACCACGAACTCGGCATCCTCGACGTAGTACTCGGCGAGGTACCCGTGGCGCAGGTTGATCCCCCGCTCGTAGTAGGTCTCGTCGGTGGTCATGTCGTTGGTGCCGATGATGTCGTACAGGCTGGTGCCTGGCCGGCGCACGGTGGCCACCACGTAGTCACCGACGGCCAGGTCGGTCACCGCCGGGCCCACCGCCTCGACCCGCCCGAACCCTTCGTGGCCGATGATGAGGTAGTCGTCGCCCGGGGGGGCCTGACCGTACTCCGCCGCGTTGATTTCCTTGTCGGTCCCGTCCACGCCGACCCGCAGCACCCGGACCAGGACCCCGCGCCCATTGGCGATCTCGCCCAGCTGGGGCTTGGGGACTTCGCGCAGGTGGGCGGTGCCGGGCTGGCCGGGCAGCACGGCGATGGCCCGCATGGTCGCGGCGGACGCGCGGGTGGACGACGCAGGCATGGGGGTCGCGATGGTCATGCTGAGATCCTGAGGCTGAGGCGGGCCGGCTCGACGGCCCCCCGGGTGAACAGGGCGGAGTGCTTGTCCTCGGTGTCGGTGCCGAAGCGGTGGACCGGGATGCGCAGCCAACTGCCCACTTCATCCAGGAACCTGGCCGCCCGGTTGCCGTGGCCCTGGCCGCGGGCCGCGGGCTCGATGTAAAGTGCGGAGACGTACGCCCGGGGCTCGCCGCCGGTGCCCCGCGAGAAGGTCAGGAGCAGGTAGCCCACCACCCGGTCACGGGTCTCCACCATCCAGCAGTGGCCGGTCCGGGAATCCTCCAGCACCCGGCGGAGGCTCCCCTGCACCGCCCCCGGGCTGACCGTCCGGCGCTCGGCGCGGTGCCAGGCCACAATCCGCTCCACGGCGGCGGGGAGGTCCTGCGGGGCGAGGAGCCGGTACATCGTGGCCATGGCGGCCTCCCTGCTCAGGGGGCGACGAGGTGGACGGCGTGGCCGTCGGGGTCACGGATCAGAACGCCGGCGGTGTCGGAACGGTTCCGTCCTGCCAGCCGGGAGAGCACGTTGCCTCCCGCCCCGGCCGCCCGGGCGGCGGCGGAGTCAGGCATGGGGACGACCACCGTGGTCTGCCAGTGCAGCAGGTCGTTGCTCCGGGCATCGGCCGGGTAGGGCCGCCCGGACTGCGGGTGCAGGTACTCCAGGAACTCCACCCCGGGCCCCGACGGGGCCCGCAGGGTCGTGATCCGGAGGTGGGCGTCCTCGACGTTGTTGAGGTGGGCCTGCTCGGGGCCACGGTTCTCGCTGTGGCCCGCGACGGTGAGGCCCAGGAGGTCGCGGTAGAAGGCCAGGCTCCGCTCGGTGCTGGCCACCACGATGGCGGTATGGTCAATGCCGAGGAACAGGGCCCCGCGGGCGTGCCAGCGGGCCTCGCCCTTGTCGGGCGGGAACTGCAGGATCTCGAGGGCGTGCCCGTCGGGATCACGGAAGTAGAAGGCCCGGATGCCGGCCGCGCCGGGGATGGACTTGGGCAGCAGCTGCGGGCCGGTGGAGGCGTGGCGCACGCGGTGGGCGCGCAGCCGCCGGTAGGCGCTGTCCATGTCGCTGGTGATAATGGCGATATGCTGGAACCAGCGGTCGTTGCTCCGGCTGTCCACGGGCACCGGCCGCCCCGCCACGGTGGCCGCGAGGAACTCGGTGAGCTGGAGCCGCTCCTGGCCCAGCCTGAGAGTCACCCGGCGGAGGCGCACCCCGAACACGTCGGTCAGGCGCTCCCACTCCCCGCCGGCCTGCTCATCCTCCTGTTCCACGGTGAAGCCGAGAACCCGGGTGTAGAACTCCACCGACCGGTCCATGTCGGCGACGGTCATGCCGATCTGCCGTACCCGCTGGGCGCCGGCGGAGGCCGGCGGCTCGGCGCCGATGCCGGCGCCGCAGCAGGGATACGACTGGGCGGCGGCCGCCGCCGGGGCGGCGAGGGCGCCGAGCACCACCGCTACGGCGAACCACAGGTGCGAGATCGGCAGGACCCAGCCGTAGACGCGCCATCCCAGGCGCACGAGCGGGCGGCTCATGCCAGGCGCTCCAGCAGGTGATCGCCCACGCGGAGCGCGTTGGCCATGATCGTCAGGGCCGGGTTGACCGCGCCGCTCGAGGGGAAGAAACTGCCGTCCACCACGTAGAGGTTGTCCACCTCGTGGGCCCGGCAGGTCGCATCCAGGACCGAGGTCCGGGGGTCGTGGCCGAAGCGCAGGGTGCCGTTCTGGTGGGCCACCCCGGCCAGCGGGATCCGCTGCCCGACGAACATCTGGCGCGGCACGACATGGCTCATGCCCACGTCGCGCATGATGGCCCGCAGCCGGTCGGTGAGCCGCACGTGGCCCTCGAGATTGTTGGGCTTGTACTGGAGCACCACGTTGCCCTGGCGGTCGAGCGTCACCCGGTTCTCCGGATCAGGCAGGTCCTCCGAGGTGAGCCAGAAGTCCAGCGAGTGGCGCGCCATGAGGTCCAGGGTGAAGCCGGGCACCACCGGGGGGGCGCCGGCGGCCAGGGTATCGGCGTCCAGCTTGCCGACGAAGCTGATGTGGCCCATCGGGTAGTCCCAGTCCGGCGCCCCGAAGTAGAAATCGTTGAGCGCCAGGGTCTTCTGGAACACCGTGGGATTGGGCGTGGTGGAGATGGCCATGAGGACGGCGTTGACGTGCCCCATGTAGTGCCGCCCGACCATGCCGCTGCCGTTGGCCAGGCCGGCCGGGTGGCTGTCATTGGCGGAGCGGAGCAGCAGGGCGGCCGAGTTGATCGCGCCGCAGGCCACCACCACGATGCCGGCCGACACCGTCTCGGTGCCGCCGTTGCGCTCCAGGTGCACCCGGGTCACCTCACGCCCCGAGGGGCCGGTCTCCAGCCGGGTGACCTTGGCGCCAGTCATCAGCTCGAGGTTGGGGTGCTGCCTGAGCGCGGGATCCACGCAGATCACCTGGGCGTCCGCCTTGGCATTCACCAGGCAGGGATGCCCGTCGCAGGTGGCACAACGGACGCACAGGCTCTGGCGGGGGTTGTCCTCGTCGAGCTGGATGCCGATGGGCACGTGGAAGGGCTTGAACCCCCGGGCCTGGAGGTCGTCGTGCAGCTGCTGGATCCGGGGCTCGTGCGACACCCGCTTGAACCGGTACGGCGCCGAGGCCCACGGCTCGGTCGGATCCACGCCGCGCTCGCCATGGACGTGGTAGAGATGCTCCGCCTGGGTGTAATAGGGCTCGAACTCCTGGTAGCCCACCGGCCAGGCGGGGGAGATCCCGCCGTGGTGCCGGAGCGCCCCGAAGTCCCGCTCCCTGAGCCGGAACAGGGCGGCGCCGTAGAACTTGGTGTTGCCGCCGACCCAGTAGTTGGTGTGGGGATGGAGCGGCTTGCCGTCGCCGTCCTTCCACATCTCCCTGGTCTGGTAGCGGCCCTGCACGTTGACGGCCCGGGTGCTCCAGTTGTCGGGCTCGCGGGGGACAAAGTCGCCCCGCTCGATGAGCAGGATCCGCTTGCCCGAGGGCGCGAGCTTCCAGGCCAGCGTCCCGCCGCCGGCCCCCGATCCGATGATGATCACGTCGTAGTTGGTCATGTCTCAGCTCGCAGTGGACAGTCGCCAATGGTGAACCTGAGGCACCCCGGACTGCCCGGGGCGCAGGCCACCGCCGGCGCGGACGACGTAGGTCTCCCAGCGCGGTCCGCGGCGGACGTACACCGTGCGGCCCGCGAGGGCAGAGTGATCCAGCAGGGTATCGGTCGAATCGTGGGTCATGGTGCCTCCTCGCCGTCCAGAACGCCGGAACGGGTGGGAGGTTCCCGGCCAGGCGGGCCGGCCGGTGCGGGGAGGCCGGGACCTCCCCGCGGGTGGGCCAGTTACTGGCCCCGGGTGGTGGTGGCGATCCGGAAGACTCTCGTGCCGGCGGTGATGTAGAGGGTGGACCCGTCCCCGCCCCAGGCGGTGTTGGACGTGGCCGAGCCGGTCTCGATGATGCCGAGCAGCGTGCCGTCGGGATGGATCACGTAGACGCCGCCCGGGCCGCCGCCGAAGATGTGGCTCTCCCGGTCGAGCTTGAGCCCGTCGGGGACGCCCTTGCGGCCGGCCGACCAGGGCACCGCATCGAGCAGCCGCCGTCGGGCGCCGAGGGTCCCGTCTGGGCGGACCGGGATGGCGTACCACCCGCCGATGTCGGGCTTCGACTCGCTCACGAACAGGGTCCGGCCGTCGGGCGCGAGGGCGATGCCGTTGGGCGCCTGGAACTCCGTGGAGAGCAGCCTCAGTTCCCCGCCAGCCGAGAGCCGGTACACCCCGTTCCACGGCAGCTCCTTGGCCGGGTCGTCCCACCACTTGGGAAGGCCCCACGGCGGATCGGTGAAGAGCAGGTCGCCGCTGGCGAGCTGCACCACGTCGTTCGGGCTGTTGATCCGCCGGCCATCGTACCGGTCCACCAGGGTGACCTTCCGGCCATCTGGCTCCAGCCGGCTGATGCGGCGGTCGCCGTGCTCGGCCAGCAGCAGCCGGCCGTCGCGGTCCCACGCCAGCCCGTTGGAGCCGGGCTCGGCGCCGGTGAAGCGGTCGCTGCCGGTGTACCCGCTGGGCTGGAGGAACACCGCCTCGCCCTTCCCTTCACACCAGCGGTACACGGCGTTGCGCGGGATGTCGGAGAAGAGGAGGCACCCGGTACGGCGGTCCCACAGCGGGCCCTCCACCCATTCGTGCCCGTCGGTGACCGGCTCGAGCACGGCGCCGGACGGGATCAGGCGGTCGAACCGCGGGTCCAGCCGGGTGATCCGTCCCTGGACCGCCGCAGTCCCCGGGGCCTGGGCGCTCAGCGCGACCGGCAGCAGCAGCAGCGCCGCGTGACGAAGGATGCGCATGGTCATTCTTCCGGCCGCCAGAGGGTGATCTGGGTGCTCCACCCTTCGCGCTGCCGGCGCGAGAAGGAATCCCGCAAATGAGGCGTCGCCTTGTGGCGCTCGAGGGATGCCTTGTCCTGCCAGACCTCGTGACGGATGAAATCGTCCGGCCGCTCCACCGACCGGTACAGGTCGTACCGGATGGCGCCCGGCTCGGCCCGGGTGGGAGCGGTGAGCGAGAGCAGGTGCTGCTCCAGGGAGTCCCCCTGCCCCGGGAGGCCCCGGATGAAGGTGAACGCCGTGAGCACCTCGGGCATGCCCGGCGCCGCGCTCGCCCCGGCGGCCGGGGCGGTCTTGAGCTCGATCAGGATCCCGTGCGCGTCGGTCTCGCCGATGTTCACGGGGGAATGCACCACCGCGTCGCTGTACAGCACCTCGCCAGCCTTCACGTCACGGGTCCGGACGGTGCCGTCACCCAGCGTGAACCGGACCCGGAAGCCCTGCAGCACGTAGAGCACGTGGGCGGGATGGCGGTGCGGCACCTCGGTGGCGCCCTTCCGCAGGGTGAAGTCGAGCACCCGGACCTGGTCGTTCTCGACCAGCACCTTGTAGTTCTCCGGGTAGAGCGGCACCGGGTCCGGCGCCTGGGCCGCCAGCGGGGCGGTCAGGACACCGGCCAGGCCGAACAGGCTGCAGATCAGACCGCGCATGGAGCTGGCTCCAGTGTGATGGTTGAGCCGGGAGGCAGCGGCCGGCCTCGCCGGCCGCGCTCCGGGCCTGGTCGCTTCAGCGCGCCGCGGCCTGCATCGGCGCGAACGGCGTGTAGCCCTCGATGCCCAGCCGCACCCGGTAGACCCCGGTGGAGGCGGTGACGTAGAGGGTCCTCAGGTCGGCGTCGCCCCAGGCGAAGTTGGCCACGTGCTCCGGCAGCCGGATGGTGCCGAGGTGATCCCCGGCCGGGTTGAGGATGTAGATCCCCGAGGGCCCGGCGGCGTACAGGTTGCCGGCCCGGTCCACCTTGAGCCCGTCCCAGCAGTCCTCGCCGGGCTCGCTCCGGGTGATGTCGAAGAACACCCGGCCCCGGCTCAGCGATCCGTTGGCCGCGACATCGTAGGCCATGATCACCTTCCGGGCGGGATCCCAGTTGGACACGTAGAGCGTCTTCTCGTCGGGCGAGAGGGCGATGCCATTCGGCCCGCGCAGGTCGGTGGACACCAGCGACAGCACCCCGTCCCGGAGCAGGTAGACACCGCTGACATCGAGCTCCTTGGCCGGGTCGTCGAACACCCGGGGCAGCCCGAACGGCGGGTCGGTGAAGTACAGCGCCCCGTCGGAGCGGTAGACCAGGTCGTTGGGGCTGTTGAGCCGCTTGCCCTGGTAGCGGTCGGCCAGGACCGTGACGGCCCCGGTGCGCTCCACCCGGATCACCCGGCGATTGCCGTGCTGGTCAATGGTGACCCGCCCTTCGCGGTCCAGCGCCAGGCCGTTGGAGCCGGGCTGGCGGTAGGAGCCGATGTCGATGCCGGCGTAGCCGCTCTTGGTGCGGTAGACGGACACCTCGCCGTCGGTGGTCCAGCGGTAGATCGCGTTGCTGTTGGGATCGCTGAAGAGGAGGTACTGCCCCTCCGGCACCCACGCCGGGCCCTCAGTGAAGCGAAACCCCGTGGCCAGGCGCTCGACGGCGGCGTTCTGGGGGACGATCGCGTCAATGGCCGAGCGGTGGCGATCCACCCGCGCCTCGGTGCGGATGGCGACCCTGGCCTGGTCGGCCCGGTAGAAGTCCAGGGTAGCCGAGCGCACCCAGATGAAATTGGGCGGCGGGCTGGAAAACGGCCCGTTGGCCACCAGGACGGCCAGCTGGAACTGCTGGCCCGGCCGGGCGTCCCGGGTGAGCACCACCCGGTTGGGGGCGTTGAAGCCGCGTACCAGGGCCCCGCCCGTCTGGCCGAGGACGGTCGGCAGCTGCCCGTTGACCCAGACCTCGGCGTAGTCATCCGCCACCAGCTCGAACACCAGGGTGGTGCCGGTCGGGTCGAGGTCGCCGATCCGGTTCGGCACGGTGACGCCGATCCGGTACCAGACAAACGAGACCCGGCCGTTGCCGCGTCGGGTGTCGAGGGTTGCAGGGGCGATCCGTTCCCAGCTCCGGTCGTCGAAGTCGGCCGGGCCGGCCTTCGGCTCGAGGTCCAGGGTCCGGATGGGCGCGCCCGAGGCCCGCAGGTCGGGGCCGGGGGCACGGTGGTCGGTCTCGACCAGCCGGGCGGTGGCGGTACGCCACTGGCCGCCGACCAGCTGCACGCCCGGCTCGGTGGACAGGTCAATGATCGCGGCGGGCAGGCCGGCCGGGGCGTCCCCGGTGACCTGGGCCGCCGCCGGGCCGCCCGCCATCGCCAGGCCGGCCAGGATGAGGGTCAGGGTGCGCATCGGGCCGGCCCTCACTTCACCTTGACGACGTAGTACGTGAAGGCGCCGCGAACGTCCTTGAACCAGTGCGGGGTGCCGTTGGGGATGGTGATCACGTCGCCCTTGGCTAGCCGGCGGGACTCGCCGCCCTCGATCATGTCGCCCCGGATCTCGTTGGGCTCGACGGTCTTGGGGTTGACCACGGTGCCGCCCGTGACAAACGTGGCGCTGCCCTCCTGCACGTAGATCAGGTCGGTGTCCAGCACGTGGACCTCGGCCTCGCCGGCCTTGTCTCGGCGGCTGGCGTTGACCATGTAGTTCCGGCCCTGCCAGTCCACCAGGGCGCTGCCCTTGGCGAAGGCCTGCTGCACCTGGGCCTGCGTGAAGTAGTGCACGCCGGCCATGCCGCCGGCCTGGGCCTGACGGACCATGCCGGAGACCGCGGCCGCGCCGGCCAAGGCGAGTTCCTCGTCCTCCTGGGCGCTGGCGGCGCCGCTCACGCCCACGCCGCCGACTACCTCGCCGTCCACCACGATCGGCACCCCGCCCTGCAGCGGCGTGAAGTCGTTGACGGCCAGCATCGGGGTCCGGCCATTCTTGATGATGTCCTCGAACACCTTGGTGGGCCGCTTGAACAGCACCGCGGTGCGCGCCTTGCCGATCGAGATGTTGGCCCCGGCGGCGAAGGTGCCGTCGAGCCGTTCCACGGCGATGAGATTGCCACCGTCGTCCACCACGGCGATGACGCCGGTGCCGGCCTTGGTCCGGGCATAGGCGGTGGCGCCGGCGATGACATTGCGGGCCCCCTCGAGAGTCAGGGTGCGCTTCTGGGCCACCTGCGCCTCGGCGCCGGACACGGCGAGCGAGAGCAGCAGCAGCCCGCAGAACAGGGTGCGGTGCGTCATGGGAATCCTCACGGCGGAGCGGGAACAGCCCGGGGGCCGGCGCCGCTCGGCACCGGCCCCCGGACGACCCTGGTTACTTGACGATGGTATCGAAGGACGTCTCGCCCAGCAGCGCCTCGGCCCAGGCACACCAGATCTGCACCTTCGCGACATCCTTGATGTGCGCGGGGAGCACGATCTCCTGGTTGTACTTGTCGCCCTTGATGACCAGGCGGTTCAGGAGGAAGGTGTTGCCCTTGGAGTCCACGATCTGCCAGTGCGGCGCCGGGGTGTCCGGCACCTTGAAGTCGTCGGACAGCCGCAGGGTGATCTTGCCGCCTTCCGACATGGCCGTCACGGTGCCCGTGTTGGCCTTGGCGCCCGCGAACTGCTTGCTGGTCCAGACCTTGGCCGGCATGGCCGCCGCCGTGGTCATCGCCACGAGTGCCACGAGGAGAGTGAGAGCCTTGGTGATGCCGCGCATTCCTGCCTCCAGGACTGTGAGTCTGGCGGCCCGCCCCATGCGGACCGCACGGAGCTGTAATGCCTGACACACTGCCGAGGTTCCCGTCAGGGCCGGTGCCCGCAGAACATGCAGTGGAAGCGCGGGTCGTGCACCAGCTTGGCGCAGGCGGCCCGCCGGGACGCGGCCAGGCGCTGGAACCCGGTCACGGCCAGCAGCATCCCGGCCACCGGAGCCACGAAATACAGCCACAGGCCCGGCGCCTGGTGGGCCCAGAGCGCGGACGCGACGGTGCGCGCCGGGTTCATGCTCATCCCCGACAGCGGCGTCTCGAAGGTGATGAACAGCGCCACCAGCGCCCCGGCCACCAGCCCGGTAGCCGGGGCCAGGCCCGGGGCCGACGAGACGTGCAGGATGATGAAGACGAGGAGGAACGAGATCGCCAGCTCGGCGCCGAACGCGACGGCCACGCCCTGTGCGCCCGGCACGGTGGCCACGTAGTTGACCGCCGGGTCCGCCAGCCACGCGCCCAGCAGCCAGACCGACACCCCCGTCCCCGCAGCCCCGCCCAGAAACTGGGCGACCATGTAGCCGGCGGCGTCCCGCGGGCGCATCCGCCCCAGCCGCAGGAAGGCCATGGTGACGGCGGGGTTGAGGTGCGCCCCGGAGCGCTTGCCCCAAGGCGCGTGGATGTTCACCACGGCGGTGAGCCCCATGAGCAGGCCCATCAGCGCAGAGCGGACCATCGGATTTGGGACATGCCGGACGCCGGCGGCGTCGGGATGAAAGAGCAGCACCCCGAAGACGCAGGCCGACACCATGAAGATCCCCAGGCCCAGGGCCTCGCCGAGATACTCCGCCCAGGGGGTTCTCATGCGCCCTGGGCCTGCAGCGCGCGCCGGGCGGGCCGCCCGGCCGGGGGAGCCAGCACCACCCGCTCGAGGCGCAGCACCTCGCCCA
>CAZCVG010000003.1:28119-48383 GCA_964501735.1 uncultured Gemmatimonadaceae bacterium
GGCCGCCCGGCCGGGGGAGCCAGCACCACCCGCTCGAGGCGCAGCACCTCGCCCACCGACCACGCCTGGAACGGGCAGCCGCGCGGGGTGTGAGGCGCCGTGGCGTCGGCGATCTCCGACACGTGGCCCAGCCCGGCGGAGTCCAGATGCGCCAGCAGTGGGGCGAGGAAGCGCTGCCGGGCCTCACGGATCGTTCCGGGCGTGGTGCCGCGCACCCGGAGCCAGGCCTCGACAAAGGGCCCGGCCAGCCACGGCCAGACCGTGCCCTGGTGGTAGGCGCCGTCGCGCTCCACCGGGCCACCGGCGTACACGGGGTTGTAGCCCGGCTCGCCGGGGGCAAGGCTCCGGGGACCCAGCGGGGTCCAGAGACGCTGCTCCGCCGTGTCCACGATACGCTGGGCGATCTCGCCCTCCAGCACCGGGTACGGCAGCCCGCCCACCGCGAAGAGCTGGTTGGGCCGGATACTGGAGTCCACGGTCCCGCGCTCGTGGTTGACGTCCACGACATCATAGAGCCCGCTGCCGTCGGGGCGCACGAACCGGCTGCGGAACGAGGCGATCGCCCGGCCGTGCAGCCGGGCCCAGCGGTCGTTCCGGGCTGCCGCGATGCGCAGCGCGTTGATCCACAGCGCCTGGATCTCCACCGGCTTGCCGATGCGGGGGGTGACCACCCAGTCGCCCACCTTGGCATCCATCCAGGTGAGCTGCACGCCGGGAACCCCTGCCCGCAGCAGGCCATCGGAGTCCACCCCGATGTTGTAGCGGGTGCCGGCGGCATAACCTTCTACGATGGCGTCCACCGCCGTGAGCAGGCGGTCCCGCTCGGGCGCCGGAAGCCGCCGGCCCGCCTGCCGCCCCTGCTCCAGGAACTCGTGCACGGCGATCACGTACCAGAGCGCCGCGTCCACCGCGTTGAACTCGGGGGAGTCGCCGGCCTCCACGAACCGGTTCGGGAGCTGGCCCTCCGACACCGCCCCGGCCCACTCCACCAGGATCGCCCGGGCATCGTCCCACCGGCCGCCGGCGAGGCAGAGGCCCCGAAGCGCGATGAAGGTGTCCCGGCCCCAGTCTGTGAACCAGGGATAGCCGGCAATCACCGTCATGCCCTCGCCGCGGCGGACCAGGTACTGGTCCGCCGCGCGCTCCAGCGGCCCGGCGAAGGCGGCCCGCCGCTTCTGCTCGGCCTGGGCCAGACGGTTGACGGTGGCCAGGGCCCGGCCGCGGCCGACGGACTCCACGCCGCGGGGACCGTCCACCGTGACCAGCCAGACGGCGTCGGTTTCGCCCACCGCCCAGGAGAGTTCGCCGGGGGAGGCGAGGTCTTCGGTGTGGTCGAACCCGCGGGCCCGCTCCTCCTGCAAGAGGAAGTTCCGGTACCAGCTGGGATCGGGGTGGAACGACCCGTTGGTCAGGGAATGCAGCGCCGGCAGCGAGCCATAGGGGTGCCAGCGCAGCCACTCTCCGCTCACTTCGGAGGACATCCGGAAGTCCGGATTCTCATGGTGCATCGAGTGGGAATCGCGGCCGGCCAGGAGCGGGCGCACGATCAGCCGCCCTTCCCCGCCCTTGAGCCGCCACCGGAGGCAGGCCATCGCCCGGTCCCTCGGCAGAAACAGCTCCTGGGTGACGGTGCGACCACCGCCCAGGTCCCAGGTCCAGGTGGGCCACGGGTCAATCCCGAAACTGGTCAGGCGGGTCACGCCATCGGGATGGGTCACGTCCGGGGCGTAGCGCTGCGACGAGAGCGCGACCTCCCTCTCGCCGGTCACCAGCCGGACTTCCACGCCCGCCAGCATGACGGCCCGCCCGCTGGGCGGCGTCACGGCCGGGATGAACAGCCCATGGTAGCGGCGGGTCCGCCATCCCGCGGCGGTGCCGCTGGCGAAGCCGCCCAGGCCGTCGGTCTCGAGCCACTCGCTGGCGAGCCGCTCAGGTGTCATGGGAGTCATGCGACCTCCACGGGGGTGGCGGCCCGCTGCGCCTCGCGGGCGGACAGGTCCAGCATGTGGCCGGTCACCGGGCAGCGCCGCGGCTGCAGCAGCTTGGCCACGAGCCCGGTCCACCCGGTCTGGTGGGAGGCGCCCACGCCCCGGCCGGTGTCGCCGTGGAAGTACTCATGGAACAGCGGGTAGTCGCGGAAATGCGGGTCCCCGTGCTGCTTGGGATGGGCCGCCAGGGCTGGCCGGCGGCCGGTGGCATCCTTCAGGAACAGGCGGCACAGCCGGGTGGCCAGTTCGTCGGCCACCTGGTCCAGGGTCAGCCGGACCCCGGACCCCACCGGACACTCGGCGGTGAACCGGTCGCCGTAGTAGTGTCCGAACTTCTGCAGCGACTCGACCAGCAGGTAGTTGACCGGGAACCAGATGGGCCCGCGCCAGTTGGAGTTGCCCCCGAAGAGCCCCGAGTCGGACTCGGCCGGCTGGTACCGGACGCTCAGCTGGTTGCCCATGACGTCGAACACGTACGGATGGTCGGCGTGGTGGCGCGACAGCGCCCGGATGCCGTGCGGCGCCAGGAACTCGCCCTCGTCCAGCATGCGCTGCAGCAGCCGTCCCATCCGGTGGCCCCGCAGGAGCGACAGCATCCGGCGCTCGCCCGCGCCGGGCTCGTCCCAGCGGCTCACCAGACTGGCCAGCTCGGGCCGGTAGGTGAGGTACCACTTGAGGCGCCGGTTGAACTCGGGCAGCCGCTCGAGCAGGTCTTCATCCAGTACTTCAACCGCGAAGAGCGGGATGAGTCCCACCATGGACCGGACCCGGAGCGGGGTGAGCCGCATGTCGGGCGTGTGGAGCACGTCGTAGAAGAACTGGTCGGTCTCGTCCCACAGGCCCACTCCCTCATCGCCGATGTTGGTCATGGCGTGGGCGATGTGCAGGAAGTGCTCGAAGAACTTGGTGGCGATGTCCTCGTACACCTTGTTGTGGAGCGCCAGCTCGAGGGCGATCCGCATCAGGTTCAGGCTGTACATCGCCATCCAGGCGGTGCCGTCGGCCTGGTTGATGAACCCGCCGGTCGGGAGCGGCGCGCTGCGGTCGAACACCCCGATGTTGTCGAGGCCGAGGAAGCCGCCCTGGAACACGTTGCGTCCCTGGGCATCCTTGCGGTTGACCCACCAGGTGAAGTTGAGCATGAGCTTGTGGAACACCCGCTCGAGGAACTCCAGGTCGCCCTGGTCCCCCCGGCGCTTGCGGTCCATCTGGAACACCCGCCAGGCCGCCCAGGCGTGCACCGGCGGGTTCACGTCCCCGAAGGCCCACTCGTAGGCCGGCAGCTGGCCGTTGGGGTGCATGTACCACTCGCGGGTGAGCAGGAGCAGCTGGTCCTTGGCGAAGTCGGCGTCCACCAGGGCCAGCGGGATGCAATGAAAGGCGAGGTCCCAGGCCGCGTACCAGGGGTATTCCCAGGCATCCGGCATGGAGAGGATGTCGGCGTTGTTGAGGTGGCTCCACTCGTGGTTGCGGCCCCGGCGGCGATCCGCGGGCGGCGCCGGCTGCCCCGGGTCGCCCTCGAGCCAGGCCGGGATGTCGAAGTAGAAGAACTGCTTGCTCCAGAGCATTCCGGCGAGGGCCTGCCGCTGGACCATGCGTGCATCGGCGTCGCTGATGTCCCGCTGCAGTTCCCCGTAGAAGGCGTCGGCCTCGCGCCGCCGGGTGGCCACCACGCCGTCGAAGCCGGCGAAGGGTGCCGCGGGCAGCAGCGCGGCCAGCCGGCTCCGTACCACCACGCTGCCGCCGGCGGGCACCTCGAGCACGAGGTGGCCGGCCGCCTTGGTGCCCTGGCCCGAGCTGCCCAGCGCTTCCAGGCGGCCGTGGACAACGGCCTCGTGGAACGCGTCCTTGAACGGGCCGGCCTGACCGGACCCGTAGAGCCGCTGGACATTGGTGTCGTTGTCGGTCAGGAGCAGCCCGGGCTGGTCCTCCACCGCCCACCTGAGCGACGGGAGGTCCGGGTGCTCCACCGACAGGCCGCCCTCGGTCCGCTGGCGGAGTGCCGGCCGGGCCTGGCCGGGCTGCCAGCTCCAAACGTTGCGGAACCACAGCTGGGGCAGCACGTGGATCGTGGCGGCCTGGGGGCCGTGGTTGGTCACCGTGATTCGCTGGAGGATGTCCTCGGGACCGGCCTTGGCGTACTCCACCATGACGTCGAAGTACCGGTCGTCGTCGAAGACGCCGGTGTCAAGCAGCTCGTACTCCGGGGCGCCGATCCCCCGGCGGCGGTTCTCCCCTACCAGCTCACCATAGGGGAAGGCCCGCTGCGGGTACTTGTAGAGCATCCGGTTGTAGGCGTGACTGGGCAGGGCGTCCAGGTAGTAGTAGCACTCCTTGACGTCCTCGCCGTGGTTCCCCTCGCCGTTGGTCAGGCCGAAGAGCCGCTCCTTGAGGATCGCATCCTGCCCGTTCCACAGGGCCAGGCCGAGGCACAACCGCTGCTGGTCGTCGGAGAAGCCGGCCAGCCCGTCCTCGCCCCAGCGGTAGGCACGGCTGCGGGCGTGATCATGGGGGAAGTAGTCCCACGCGGCGCCCCCGGCGCTGTAGTCCTCCCGAACGGTGCCCCACTGGCGCTCCGACAGGTACGGCCCCCACTGCCGCCACCGCGCCCGTCCCTCGCGCTCCTCCCGGAGCCGCCTGGCTTCTGCCGTCTCGGCCATCACATCCTCCACTGGCTGCGGTCGCTGAACGCCTCACCGTCGGATTGGTTGGCGATGATGGCACGAATGCGCTCGCGCAGCGCCTCCGGGACCTGCACGGCCTGAAGGCGGGCCCGGATGATGGCGTCCATCGCGACCGGCGGTTCCATTGGTTCGTGTCGTGCCCGTGTCATCGCAGTCCTGGCTGGCCGGCAAGTGGTGCCCGGATGGTGGCCAGCCGCCGGGTATAAGGGCTGCGGGCGCGGGATGGTTCCCGGCCGGATCCGGCGGTATGTTATTCGGCCTCTCTTCCGGGACTCCTTTGATGATCGAGGTACGGCATCTGGGATCGGGCGAGGTGCTCCTGCGGCACGACGGAGCCAGCCTGGCCGACGCGGACCTGTCCGGCACTGTGCTCTCCTATGCCGACTTGCGGGGGGCGGACCTCACGGGGGCGGACCTGCGGGGGGTGGACCTTTGCCTCGCCAACCTCACCGGCGCAAGGCTCGACCGGGTGCAGGCCAGTACCGCCGACTTCAGCGGCTCCAACCTGTCGGGGACGAGCTTTCTCGGGGCGGTGCTCCCCGACGCCAGGCTGCTTGGCGTGACCCTGAGCGGGACGGTGTTCCGCGGCGCCAACCTGGCACACGCCGCCTTCAAGCTGGCCGCCGGGCCGGGGGACGGGCCCGACTTCTCCGATGCGTCCCTGCCCCGGGCGGACTTCTCCCACACCAACCTGCCAGGGGGGTGCTTCGCCGGGGCCGACCTCTCCGGCGCCGACCTGAGCCACGCCAATTTCGAGCGGGGATCATTCCACGGGGCCAACCTGACCGGGGCCTGCCTCCGGCGCACCGGGCTGAGCGGGGCCCGGCTGACGGCTGCGGACCTCAATTGGGCGCTGTTCTACGAGGCTGAACTGGAGGGGGTGTGCTTTGACCGCGCGATCTTCGGGCGGACGGTGATGGCGGCGTGTCCCTCCCTCCACCGGGCCGAGGGACTGGAGAGGGTGAGCCATATCAGCCAGTCCACGGTGGACCTGCCGACCCTGCTGGCCGGGACGCTGCCGGCGGACTTCCTCGACGCGACGGGCACCGCCGCGCTCCTCGCAGAGGTGCTGCTCCGAGGCTAGGGGCTCAGGGGGCCTGCGGACCCTGGCTCAGCCGGGTGACGATCCGCTGGCGCAGGGCCTCCGGGAGCTCGATGCGCTGCAGCTTGGCCCGGACCGAGTCCACTACCTGCCGCTCGAAGCGGTGCTCGCTGGCGCAGGCCGCGCAGGTCTCCAGGTGTTCCTCCACCAGGCGCATCTCTTCCGGCGTCAGCTCGCGGTCGAGAAAGTCATCCAGCCGGACGAAGACTTCTTCGCATGACAAGCGATTCGGGGTATGCATACTCATGCCTCGGGTTCGGTCATGGGGGTCAAGTCGCCGATGATGCCGCGCTCCTGCGCCACGGTCCACAATGCCTTCTGCAGCATCCGGCGTCCCCGGTGAAGTCGTGAGCGAACCGTTCCAACCGGGACATCCAGCACTTCGGCAATCTCCTGGTAGGAGAAGTCCTGCAGGAAATAGAGCGTCGCCACCACCCGGTACTCCTCCGGGAGAGCATCAATGGCGCTGCCCACCTGCTCCGAGTCCATCCGCGCCATGACCGCGGCGGCCGGATCCTCGGTGCGGGCGTGCAGCCCCGCCGCGGCGGTCTGGCAGTACAGGTACAGCTCGGGCGAGTCCTCCAGCTCGAGCTGGGTGCCCTCGCGCTTGCGCTTGCGATACTTGCTGTAGAAGCAGTTGGTGAGAATCCGGAAGAACCAGGCTTTGAAGTTGGTGCCCTGCTCGAAAGTACCGAACCCCCGGCACGCCAGCAGGGACGCCTCCTGCACCAGGTCCTCGGCATCGGCCCGGTTGCGGGTGAGGTGCATGGCCGTCCCGTACGCGCTGTTGAGCAGGGGGAGCAGCAGCACCTCCAGCTCGACCGCGGGGGGACTGGTTGCCACAGTCTCGGATGTCATGGGATCTCGCGGTCCGCTACGGCCATCGCCATTCTCCCGGCCCTCCCCAGCGGTAGAAGGTGCCTCGATTTCCGGCCACCGGCAATGCCGGCGGTTTCCACCTCTCAGGGGGCCAACGCCCGGGCCGCCCCGAAGGTTCCCGGCTCAGGCCACGCAGGCCATTTCAGCGCCGGAGGGATCGGAATCGGTCACCCAGGCCGGCGTCCCCGCTCTGGGCTGGGTCCGCTGCTCGAGGTCCTCGGCCACGTTCATGTAGGCCACGAAGGCATCGTAGGGGGTGGCGTACGGGCTGAAGTACTTGTGGACATCCCCGTCGGCGAACCACTTGGTGCACATGTAGTAAACGTGGTCGCTCGTGGTCAGGCGGCGCCAGGTCTCCAGGTCGGCCCCGGCCGCCGCGGCGCGGGCCCGGTCCCGCAGGCCGTAGAGCCGTCCGTGTGCCGCCGACTGGAGGCGGTTCCCCAGCCAGGCCGTCGTGTCGCGCTCCAGGTCGGCCCAGGAGGTCGGGGTGGCAAAGGACAGGGTGCCGACTGCGGGCCGGCGCGCCAGTTCGCTGGGGGAGGTGAACCGCAGGCCCCGGCGGGCGCACTCCCCCGGCAGGTGGGCCAGGAAGTCGAAGATCCCGGTCTCGGCCCACTGGTGCTCGCCGAAGGTCTCGTAGTCCACGTAGAGGTGCACACTGTCCCCCGCCGACCCCGCCAGCCACTCGGCGTACTTGTCGGCGGTCACCGGCCAGCCGTCCCAGGTTTGCTGCGAGAACCGGAAGCCCACGTCGTCGCTGAGGCGGTAGTTCCTCGGCAGGAGCCGGAGTCCCGGGGCGGTCGCGGCCTCGTAGACGTGGTTGGGGGACCGCCACTCCATGACCCGGTCGGCGCCTTCCACCATCACGCCCTCGAAGCCCATGTCGGCGATCACCGGCGCCAGCCCATCCCAGTAGATCAGCTCGGTGTTCCGGAAGACCCGCGGCTCCACGCCGAAGACCTGCCGCAGCATCCCCCGGTGCCGGGCCACCTGCTCCCGGAACTCCTCCTCATCCCCCAGGGAGGCGAGGCTGTGGAAGTAGGTCTCGCCCAGCAGCTCCACCCGGCCGGTCGCGACCAGGCGCTGGAAGCTCTCCAGGGTCTCGGGGGCCCAGCGCTGGAGCTGCTCGACCAGCGTCCCGGTCAGGCTCAGGGCCAGCCGGAAATCCGCCTCCCCGCTGCTGAGCAGCCGCTCCAGCAGCGCATTGGCCGGGCGGTAGCATTTCTCGGCCACCCGTCGGAGGATCCTGGCGTTGAGCTCGTCGTCGAAGGGGGCCGTTTCGGTCCCGATGTCGAAGAGCCGGAAGCGCCGGACCCGGAAGGGCTGGTGGACCTGGGCATACAGGCAGATCTCGGGCATCAGGCGGCTCCGGCAGGGGTGGCGAGGGCGCGGGAGTAGCTTGCGAGGGTGTGGCCGGCCGGCGCTTCCAGCCCGAAACGAGGCTGGCCCAGCTCGGACCGTCCGTTCTGGGCCAGTTCGTCCCGAAGTTCGGGATAGCGGAGAATGGCCACCACCTTGTCGGTCATTTCGTCCAGGTCCCAGTGCTCGGCCTTGAAGGCGTTGGCCACAACCTCCGCCACGCCCGAGGACTTGGGCATGATGCAGGGCGTGCCGTGGCGAAGGCTCTCGAGGGCCACCAGCCCGAACGGTTCGCTGACGGAAGGCATCACGCAGACCGCGGCGCTCCGGTAGAGCCGCACCACTTCCGCCCCGTGCACCGGGCCGGCGAAGTGGGTGCGATGCCCGATGCCGAGTTCGGCCGCGCGGACCATGAGCGAGGGGAGCATGTCCCCCGTGCCAGCGACCACGAAGCGCGCCTCGGGCACCAGCCGGGCCACCCGGCCGGCCAGCTCGATGAAATTCCCCGGGCCCTTCTGCCAGGTAACCCGCCCCAGGAAGAGGACCACCGGGGCCCGTCCCTTCCCGGTCACCGGCGACGGGAGCTGGAGCGGAGGCTGGGCACTGCCCGCTTCATGGGCGTCCGCATCCAGTCCCCAGTGCACGACATCGATCTTCGCCGGGTCAATCCCCAGCCGGCTGACGCAGGTCTGCTTGAGGGCGTGGCTGTTGGCGATGATCCGGTCGGCCGCCTCGAGCCCCCGCCGCTCGCGCTCGACGATGGCCGGGTTGGCCCCATCCCCCGCCCGGTCGAATTCGGTGGCGTGGATATGGGCGACCATGGGCTTGCCCGAGACCTTCCGGGCGGCGATCCCCGCCTCGAAGGTGATCCAGTCGTGGGTATCGATCACGTCGTGGGACTCCCGGGCGGCGATGCCACCGGCCAGCGCGGCGTACCGGGCGACTTCCTCGAAGAGATCCGTTCCATAAACGCTGCCGCTGCCCCGCCGGTTCTGCTCCATGCTGGCGAGGTTCGCCAGATAGGCGGGCTCCCCACCATAGGCGGGCAGCGGAGATTCGACCCGGTGGATGGTCAGCGGGCCCGGCGACGGTCCATCGGCCGAAAGCAGGCGAAGCCCCGGGAGCGACGCCTCCGGGGCCGTGAACGGCACCACCAGCGTCACGCCGGCGCCCTGGGCAAGCAGGCCCTTGACCAGTCCCACGGTGGCGGTCGCCAGCCCGCCGGCCTGGAACGGCGGGAACTCCCAGCCGAACATCAGGACGCGCATTGCCGCCGGTAGCTCCGCTCCCACCGGGTGAGGATGGCCAGCACCCGGCTGCGGTGTGTCACATAGCGCACCGGAATGGCGGTGCGCAGCGCCGGCCGCGGGAGAGCTCTGGGATGGGTGGCTCGGTCCATGGGAACACCCGGGATTGGGTATGGGACTCGTCCGTTCGCGGTTCCTAACGCCGCCCGTCCGCCGGATGTTCCCGGGCCGGAAAGCCGAGCGCCCCGGGAGGACTTCCCCGGGGCGCTCTGGACTGGGATCGAACGTGCCTAGCGCACTTTGTATCGCCAGGCCCGGATCTCCGACCCGGTTCCGGTGGCGGTGACCGTGGTCTTCTCGCCCGGCTTGAGCACCGGGACGGTCACCTCCTGGCTGGACACCACCCCGCCCCCCTCGCCCAGGAACTCCACCGTCACGGTCAGCGCCCGCGCCGAGATCAGCTGGTTGTTCTCGTCCCGCGCTTCCCGGCCGGTGGCGGTGGCGGTGAAGGTGGCACCATCGGCGGTTCGCTTGACGCCCTCGGCCTCGAGGTTGACCAGGAGGGCCTCCCGGGCCACGATCGCCTTGAACACCCCGTCCTGGTTCCCGGCCAGCTTGTGGCCCTGGGCCATGAGCGAGTAGTCGTGCTCGGACAGCGGCTCGATGGCCAGCAGCTTCTCCGCGGTGGCCGCGAGGCTGGGGCCGTCCTGCAGGGCCAGGTAGGCGTTGGCCTGGTTGAAGAGGGCATCCCGGTACCACGGGTTGCGGGAGGTGATCCGGCCGAAGGTCTCGGCGGCGTCCTTGTAGTTCTTGTCGTTGAACTGCCGGACGGCGATATCGAACAGGTCCCCTTCGGAGACCTCCGCCTCCTCCCCCGCGCCGGGCACGCTGCTGACCAGCTCGTGCTCGATCGCCTGGGCGCTGTCCGCCATGCCGGCGGTCCTGAACGCCTGCGCCAGCGCCTTCTTGCCCTGGGCATCGTCCGGTTCCAGCCGGACGTAGCGGCGGAACGCCACCACTGCCTCGGGCGCCCGCCCGTTGTTGAGGAGCAGGACCCCCTGGTTGAAGACCGCCTGGTTCCGGGCCCGGATCTGGCTGGCGTCGGTGGGTTCAGTGGCGGCGGCGCGGCCGAAGTAGTGCAGGGCGCTGTCGGTCTGCTGGCGCTGCCCGAAGATGTCCGCCAGGTTGAGGTACGCCAGCGGCGAATCCCGGTGAATGGTGTTCGAGGCGCGGTACATGACCAGCGCGGAATCGTCATCCTTCTGCTGGCGGAACCCGTTGCCCGCGTTGTAGAGGCTGACCCAGGCGCGGTAGCGGTACTTGGCGATGTCGGCCTTGCAGTCGGGCGCCATGGTCTGGGCCCTGGTGAAGGCGGAATCCGCCCCGACCACGTTGCCGTCCTGGAGGTAGAGCCGGCCAAGGTAGTACCAGGCGGCGGCGCTCTTGTTGGCCAGCTTCCCCTCGGTGAGGGCCTCCAGGACCACCCGGATGCCGGAACTGGCGGCCCGGGCCCTGTTGGAGGGCTCGCTGGTTTCGATCGCCGTCTTGAGGTAGGTCTTGCCGCTGGAGACCCGGAAATCCCCGCCATCCAGCTTGCACTCCGGCTGGACCAGCCGGGTGTCGAGGCCGCCGATTACCCGGCTGGCCACGCCGTCGTGCTGTGCGGCCAATGGGGTGGCGAGCACCAGAAGCGCAACGCCGGCCGATGCCATCCTGGTCATCCCTGCTCCTTCAGTGAGCGTGAACGCACCGGGGCCGGGCCGGCCACCTGTGCGCGCGCGGAGGATTCGATCTCTCGCGCGATTTCGAGCGCGGGGCGTCCCGACCGGGCCGCCGCCGCGCGAACATCATCGAACTCCGCCTTCACCCTGGGCCCCGACGGCGTGTCCAGGACCTTCACCTTCACCGGCTGGCCGTCGGCGGCCGTCACCGTGATCTGCCGCCGGGGCAGCGTCACCCGCTCCAGGACCGCGCGGCGCACACCGGCCGTGGTGCTGTGCAGGAAGAAAGCCTCGGTGATCCCGGCCTCCCCGGCGGTGTCGCAGATCACCTCGACCCGATACCCCGGCCGGCCCTTCTTGGCATGCGTGGTCCAGACTTGCACATCCAGCGCCCCGGCGGAGAACAGCGCCTCCCGCAGCGGGTCGAGGTACTCGGGACTCAGGTCGTCCAGATCGGTGCTCACCATGACGACCCGGGACGCTTCGGCGGAGGCCTCTGCCACTAGCAGCCGCAGGGCGTTGGGGTACTGCGCCGGATCCCGGCTTCCCGCCCCCCAGCCGGTCCGGACCGGGCGCCACCGCTCCGGCGGCGCCCCATCAGCCAGCACCCGGAGCAGCACGGCCCCGGTGGGCGTTGTGGCTTCCCCCGTCACCGGGCCGTTGGGGCCGATCTCGATGCCCTCCAGGAGCCTGGTCACCACGGGGGCCGGGACCGGCATTACCCCGTGCGCGGCATGGACCCAGCCGGCCCCCAGCGTCACCGGACCACTGTAGACGCGGGCCACCCCCAGAACTTCCACACCCTCGATGGCCCCGACGATGTCCACCAGGGCGTCCACCGCCCCGACCTCATGAAGGGCCACGGTCTCGGCAGCCATTCCGTGGATTGCCCCTTCGGCCTCGCACAGGAGCCGGAAGGCCCGCACCGCCCGTGAGCGCACCCACTCGCTGATGTTCGCCTGCTCGAGGATGCCGAGCAGGTCCCCGAGGTGGCGGTGGCTTCCCTGCACATGGTGGTGCGTCAGGTGATCGGTGGGCCCGTGCGGGTGGTGGTGGGGCTCGGCCCAGGCCCGGCTGGGCGCCTCGCTGGCCCCGTCCGGCAGCCGGACCTCCACCCTTGTGCAGGCCACGCCGCACCGGGTGGTGCGGCCGATCTCGACCGTGACATCCGGGAATCCCAGGCGGCCCGGCAGGCTGGTGAGCCGATCGGGCGGGGCGCCCACGTCGAGCAGTCCCGCGAGGAGCATGTCCCCGCTGATGCCCGCGGCGGGGTCGAGGATGAGAACTCGCCCGGAATCCATAAGCCCGTAATATCGCCTGCCGGTCAGGTGGGGAGCAATCGTGGGGGGGTACGGTAAAGCCACCCGGCGCCGGTGTTGAAGACCACGACCCGGTCGTCGGGCCGGAGCGCTCCCTGGGCCCGGAGCAGGCGTACGGCCGCGAGCCCCGCCCCCCCTTCCGGCGAGAAATCAATGCCGGTCTCCCGGCTCCCTTCGGCCGCCTCCGCCTCGAGGTCCGCATCGGACACCGCCACGGCGCCGCCACCACTCTCGCGCAGGGCCTTCAGGATGAGCCGGTCGCCCAGGGGGGCCGGTACCCGGAGCCCGCTGGCCACGGTCTCGGGGTGGGGCCAGGGGGTGGCCTGCTCGGCGCCGGCGGCGAAGGCCTCCACGATGGGGGCGCAACCTGCGGCCTGGACGGTGAACATCCTGGGTGGCTCGTCGGTGACCCAGCCGGCATCCCGCAGCTCGCGGAACGCCTTCCACATGCCGATGAGGCCGGTGCCACCGCCGGTGGGATAGATGATCGCCTGGGGAAGGGACCATCCCATCTGCATGGCCAGCTCGATCCCCAGGGTCTTCTTGCCCTCGATTCGGTACGGTTCTCGGAGCGTTGAGAGGTCGAACGCCCCCTGCTCCGCCGCCCATGCCCGCGCGGCCTTGCCGCAGTCACCGATGTGCCCGTCCAGCAGGACGAGGTCGGCGCCGAAGGTCCGGATCTGGTCCAGGATCGGCTGCGGCGTGGTGGAGGGCGCGTACACCCGGACCGGGACACCGGCGCGCGCGGCATAGGCCGCGGCGGCGACACCGGCGTTTCCGGCCGTGGGAATGACGAAACGGGTGGCACCGGCCCTGACGGCCCGGGTCACGGCCGCGCTCAGGCCTCGGGCCTTGAAGGAGCCGGTCGGGTTGGCGCCCTCATCCTTGATCCAGAGATCGGGCTGGCCCAGTCGCCGGCCGGTGCGTGGAACGTCAACCAGCGGGGTATCGCCCTCCCCCAGGGTGATCGGGACCTCGCCGTTGGCCAGCGGGAGGAAGGGCCGGTACCGCCACATGCCCTGGCCTCGCCGCACCTCGGCCCGGGCGGTCAGGGTCGGGAGCGGGCGGTCGGGGTAGCGGACCAGCCACGGCTGGCCGCAGGCATCGCAGACGGTCGGAAGGCCCTCGGGGGTGCGTTGCTTGCCGCAGGCGGAACATTCGAGCAGCCAGTCCATAGGAGCGGGATCGAGTGAGGGAGGAACACGAATCTGGTATCGCGGATACGGCGGCGGTCAGCCGTGGGCGAGGTACCGGTCCGCCAGCTGCTCCAGGCGGTCATCGCCGCGCTCGATGGCCTGGCGGCGGATCATTTCCACGTGGGGCCGGAGGGCGGCGTCGCCCCAGCGATAGCCGGTCGCGGTCTCGGCGCCGAGCGAATCGCCCCGGTTGGCGCCCTCCAGGAGGGCCCAGGCGGCGGCCAGCGGAAAGCCGGGGTCGTCGGCCGGCGGGAGGTCGAACCGGGCGGGGATCTCCTCGGGGTCTTCCTTGACGAAGGCGCGGGACATGCTGCGGAACCTAGCGAGGTGGGCTACATCCTGCCCACCGCCTCCAGGATCCGCTCGGCCAGCCGGGTGGAGAGCCCGGGCAGTGCGGCGATCTCGGCGACCGTGGCCGACTTGACGCCGGCCAGGCTGCCGAACCGCTCCAGCAGCAGCCGCCGGCGTGACGGGCCGACGCCGGGGATCTCCAGCAGCGCCGAGGTGATGGTACGCTCGGTCCGCCGCCGCCGGTTGTAGGCCACCCCGAAGCGGTGGGTCTCGTCCCGCAGCCGCTGCAGCAGCCGCAGGGACGGGCTGCGCCGAGGCAGCCGGAGGCTGTCCCCCCGGTCGGGGAAGAAGACCTCCTCCTCCTTCTTGGCGAGGCTCACCACCGGCCGCTGTTCCAGCCCGAGGGTGCGAAGCGCGGCCAGCGCGGCGCTGAGCTGGCCCTTGCCTCCATCGATCACGATCAGGTCCGGGAGCGGCTTCGCCTCCTCCAGGCGCCGGGTGAAGTACCGGGTCACGACTTCCTGGATGGCGGCATAGTCGTCCTGCTGGGCGATGCCCTTGATCCTGAACTTGCGGTACTCGCTCTTCCTTGGCCGGCCCGCCTCGAACCACACCAGCGAGCCCACCGTGTCGCGCCCCTGGTTGGTCGAGATATCAATGCAGATCATGGTGCGCGGAACATCGGTGAGGCCCAGGTCACGGCCGAGGGCGTAAACAGGATCCCCCGCCCGCTCGTCGGTCTCGAACGACTCGATGCGGAGGCTCTCCATCATGTGGCGGGCGTTCTGGTCGGCCAGGTCCAGCCAGCGCCGGGCCGTCCCGCGCTGCGGGATGTTCCATTCGGTCCCGGGCAGGAGCTCCTGGAGCAGGTCCATGTCGGCCGGCGGGAACGGCAGCACCAAACGGCGCACCCGCCCCGGGAGCGGGATGTAGGAGCGGACAAGGAAGAAGTTGAGGATCTCCTCGTCGCCGTCCTCGGTGAGGTTCTCCAGGAAGGCGTGCTCGCGCGCCACCACCCGGCCGTCCCGCACGCGCAGCAGGACCCCGACGGCATCATCGCCATCCCGGGCGTAGCCGACCACATCGGCGTCCCCGGTCCCGATGATCTCCACGCTGGAGGGCGTCTCGACCTGCTCCAGCCACTTGAGCTGGTCCCGGAGCTCGCCGGCGCGCTCGAAGTCCTGGCGCTCGCTGGCTGCCACCATGGCCTGGCGCACCCGGGACCGGACGTCTCCGGTCCGTCCCTCCAGGAAGTCCACCACCTCGGCGATCATGGCGCCGTACTCCTCCGCGCCCTGCCACCCGACGCAGGGCGCCTTGCAGCGCCCGATGTGATAGTCCAGGCAGGGCCGCTCGCGGCGCTCGGCGGGGAGGTTGTCGTGGCAGCTCCGCACGGTGTAGAGCCGGCGGACGATGGCCAGGGTCTTCCGGAGCAGGGAGACGTCGGTGTACGGCCCGAAGTAGCGGGCGCCGGGGAGGTCGCGCCGGCGGGTGACCAGCACGCGGGGGAAGGGCTCGCCCAGGGTGACGGCGATCGAGGGATAGCTCTTGTCGTCCTTGAGGCGGACGTTGAACCTGGGCTGGTACTCCTTGATCAGGTTGTTCTCCAGGAGCAGCGACTGGGCCTCGTTCTGCACCACGATCGTCTCGACATCCGCGATCTGGCGGAGCAGGAAGAGGTGCCTGGGGTTGCCCGCGGAGGCCGCCGAGAAGTAGCTCCGCACCCTGGAGGGGAGGCGCTTCGCCTTGCCCACATACAGCACGTTTCCCCCGCTGTCCTTCCACAGGTAAACGCCGGGCGCCTCGGGGAGGGTGTCCAGCTTGCGCTGGAGCGTCTCGGAGATCTCGATGGGGGACTCGAACGGGTCAGGCATGCGGACTACGTCGTCGGGCGGAGTCGGGTCACCAGAGCACGGGCAGTGGGATCGCCGCTGAGCACCGTCGCCGCAACATACACGGCGCCGTAGCCGCCCAGCACCAGGGCGGCGGTGGGAATCGGGCCCATGGCCGGCAGCAGCTGGAAGAGGCCCCGGGCGACGAGTCCCGCCAGGGCGGCCGCGCCGAGGAGGTGCAGCTGCCGCACCCGCGGTTCGGCCCCGATGCGCCGGGCCAGCGTCCGCCGGAGGATCCGCAGCTCCACCCACGCTGCCAGGCCGGCCGCGGTAGTGATGCCCGCGGCTCCCCACTGGGGGGCTATCCCCAGCATCCCCGGCAGGTAGAGGGCGGCCGAGATACCCAGCGCTCCCGCCAGGACCACCCGGACCACGGCGGCCCGGAGCGGCGTGCGGGTATCGTGCAGCGCATAGAATGCCGAGCTGTAGAGCCGGCCCTGGGTGGACGCCAGCAGGCCGATCGAGGAGCCCGCCAGGATGGTCCAGACGTAGGCCGAGTCGCCGGCGGTGAACCGGCCGGTCTGGAACAGCGCGGCGATGATTACTCCACCCAGGGCCAGGAACGCCACCGCGGAGGGAATTACGAAGAACCCGATCCGCTGCAGGCCGGACTCCAGCCGGGTCAGCAGCGCGGACGCCACCTCGGCGGTGCTGCCCCGGCTCGACGCCATGGCGGGCAGCTCGGCGGCGGAGATGGACATCCCGAACAGGCTCACCGGGAGCATGTAGAGCACCTGGGCCGTCCCGATCCCGGTCACGGCACCGGCCCCGAGCAGGCTGGCAATCATGGTATCCACGAACGCGCTCACCTGCACCACGCCCCGTCCCAGGATCACCGGTCCGAGGTTCGCCAGCACCTGACGAACCGGCGCCACGATGGGGCCGAGCGCGGGCCTGAGGCCGCCCAGCAGGCGGAGAACCGAGGGCAGCTGGATCGCCAGCTGGAGCACGCTCCCGATCAGCGAACCCAGCGCGGCCGCCTCGGCGGCTGGAAATTCCTCGTGCCGCCCGGGCGCGACCAGGACCGTGACGATGATCCCCAGGTTCCAGACCACCGGGGCCGCATACGGCAGGAAGAACCGCCGGTGGCTGTTGAGTACGCCAAGGCACCAGGCGGAAAGCACCAGCACTCCCGCGCCCGGGAACAGGATACGGACCAGCCGGATGGTGAGATCCCGCGCGGCGCCCTCGAATCCCGGTGCGACCAGGTCGGTGAGCGGCCCGGCCAGCGCGACGCCGGCGAGCACTACCACGGCGGTGACCAGGGCCAGGAAGGAGAAGACCAGGTCGGCGACCTGCCGGGACTCCCCTTCCCGGCCCTCCGCCCGGAGCCGGGCGTAGACCGGGATGAACGACGCCGACAGCACCCCCTCCCCCAGCAGGTTCTGCAGCAGGTTGGGGATCCGGAAGGCGGCGGTGAAGGCATCGTTCCCCACCGACAGGCCGAGGTAGTGGGCCAGCACCCGCTGGCGGACCAGTCCCGCGATTCGGCTGAGGAAGATGCCGCTGGCCACCAGCGCGGCGTGAGCGCCGGTGCGAGACTGCTGGGGCGCGGGGGGGCTTGGCTGGCTCAGGGTTTCGGTGGCGGCGGGAGGGAGGTGCGGGGGCTGTCCTCCAGCAGTCGCTGCAGGAACTGATTCTCCTCCTCCAGCGACTTGACCGACCGGTGGAGCTCGTCGATCTCGGACTCCAGAACCTCGACCCGGCGGGCCAGGTCGGCGAGGGCCGGCGGGGTATTCTCGGGGCCCTCGAGCCGCCGGCCGAGGGCCTTCCCGACCGGCGAATCCAGCACGATCCCCACGATGGGGATCATGAGGGCCACGAGCAGGATGATGCCGAGGAAGGCCATGGCTGGAGACTACGCCGGTGCCCGGGCCGCTTCAAGCCCCTCGCGGTACCACGCCTCGATCACCCGGAGCAGCTCCTCCGTCAGGGCCGGCCCGAACCGGGCCAGCCAGGGCGCGACCGTCAGGACCCGCTCCTGGGGCTTGCCGAGCGGGAGGACCAGTTCCCGGGCCCGGGAGATCTGCTGGTTCTCGATGACCTGGCGCTTGCGGAGGTGGTTGACCAGCCGCTTCTCGGCCTCCTGCGTCCCGGTCATGGCCTGGTTGCACAGGTTGAGGATGGGCTTCTCGATGGTCGGGTCAATGGTGGCAGCGGCGCGTGCCAGCACCTCGTAGCCCGCCTCGATGGCGGCCCGCAGGTCCGCCAGGGCGTGCCGGGCTTCCTCCGGGAGCTGCTCCAGGACCACGCGGCGCTCCAGCTGCTGGCCGGGGGCGAGCAGCTCTTCCAGGGTGGCCCCGAACTTCTCGAGCACCCGGTCCGTGCGGGCGTCCACGATGATCCCTGACCACCGCGGCAGGGCCAGCTGCCGGGGCACCTGCAACTCGGCGTAGACGGCATCGGCCAGGGCCAGGTAGCGCAGCTCGCCTGGGCCGGCCATGTACGCCACCGTGGGCAGGACGGCGCTCTCGATGACCGGCCGGAGCAGCACGTTGGGCGAAAATCGTCCCGGATCCTCCGCCGCCAGCCGCTCGATCTCCGCGAACGACAGCTGTTCCCTGCTCCGGCGGGTGACGAAGCCGGGGCTTCGGGCGGCGAGCCGGTCCCGCCCCTGCTCGCCCTCGAACATCACCAGGGTCGCCCCGTCGCCCACGGTGACGCCGGGGTCGCGGCCCTCCGCGGCCAGGGCGGCGTGCCGGGCCACGAGGGTGCGCTCCAGCGGCTCGGCCCGGGCCAGCGCGGCCAGGAGGTGCGGCATCTGGGCCCGCTTCATGGCCGGGTGGGTGGCGTCGAACACCACCACACCGAAGGGTGCCAGCAGCTCGGCCAGGGTGTGGGCGCAGCTGTCGGCGAGGGTGGCTTCCGGCCGGTACCAGCGGCGGAACAGCTCGAGCACCTCGTCGCGGAACTCGGAGGGCGGCAGGTCCGCGGCCAGGCGGTCGAGGATGGGGCCGATCTCCGGACCGACCGGCTCGCGGTACAGGGGGGTGAGCGGCGCCTCGGGGTGGCGCTCGCGCAGCACGGCGGTGACGGTGCTGCCGTCGGGGGCGGTCCAGGAGGCGTGGTTGCCCTCGGCGAAGTCGTGGTCGCCGCCGGCCGCCCAGAAGACCGGGACCACGGGACGCCGCCACCGCGCCTCACACAGCCGGGCCAGGGCCACGGCGGACAGCGCCTTGTGGATGGTGTAGAGCGGCCCGGTGAGGAGCCCCGGCTGCTGCCCGGTGGTGACCACCAGGGTGGCGGGATCCCGCAGGCGCTCGAGGCTCCGGATGGCGCCGTTGGCGCCCACGAAGGCATCGAGCAGGTCGGGGTGCACGCCGCCGGCCCGCGGGGACGGCCAGGCCAGCGGCGTGTCGAGCGGCGTGGTGACGATCCGAAAGCTCATGCCGCCACCCGGGCCAGCAGGATGGTCCGGGGGCCCTGCCCCAACGGCGCCCCGGCATAGTCGCCGAAGCGCCCCGTGACCCGGCCGCCGTGGGCGGCGATCATCCGCTCCAGGTCCCGGGGGCCGAGCAGGCGGACCCGCTCCTCGAACCGGCGGCCGTCGGACAGGGTGATCCGCTTGCGCACAAACCGTCCATCCTCGATGAGGTCCCGCCGCACCTCGGCGGTGAGGGCGCCGAACGTGGCGGCCTCACAGGGGACTAGGTCGCTCCGGACCTGTTCCGCGTTCAGGAAGTCGATCGCGAACCACCCGCCCGGCCGCACCGTGGCCAGCATCTGGCCCAGGGCATCGGTGTGTTCCTCGTCGGCGGCAAAGTACCCGAAGCTGGTGAAGAGGTTCACGGTCAGGTCCATGCTTCCCGCCCGGATGGGGAGGGCACGCATGTCGGCCCGGACGAGCGGCCGGCTGGTGGCGGTCCGCGCCCGCCGAAGCAGCGCCCGCGAGAGGTCGAACCCCACCGGGCAGGCGCCGGCCCGCTCCAGCGCCAGCAGGTGCCGCCCCGCCCCGCAGGCCACGTCCAGCACCCGCCAGCCGGCCCGCCAGGGAAGCTCCCGGGCCAGCAGCGCCACGGCCCGCTCGGCGTCCCGGTCATCCCGGTGGGGATACAGGTGCAGGTACTCCTCCCCGAACCACTCCTCGAACCACTCGGCCATGACTCTCCGTTCTCCGGGCCCCGGCGTTCACGCGACGCCGCACGGGCCGCTTACTTGTGGTACGGCTCGCCCCGGCGGATGGTCCAGGCCCGGTAGAGCTGTTCCAGGACGACCACCCGGGCCAGCTCGTGCGGCAGGGTGAGCGGTCCCAGGCCCCAGCGCTGGTCCGCCTCCCGGAGCAGCGCCGCGTCCAGCCCGGTGGAGCCGCCGATGACGATGGCCACCGGCCGGGCGAGCCGTTCCCAGCGCTCGGTCTGCCTGGCGAGCGCCTCGCTGCTCCAGGGCGGCGCCTCGCGGTCCAGCGCCACCACGTGGGCCCGCTCCCGGACTTTCTCCCGGAGCCGGGCGCCCTCCACCCGCCGGGCCTCGGCCTCGGTGCTGCTCCGGCCGGCTTCCTTCACCTCCACCTCCTCGGCCCGCACGTAACGCCCGAGGCGGCGGAGGTATTCGTCCGCCGCCTCGCGGAACGCCGGGCGGAGCCGGCC
>CAZCVG010000004.1:0-47037 GCA_964501735.1 uncultured Gemmatimonadaceae bacterium
GCCTGCTGTACGAGGCCAGCCCCATGGCCTTCATCGCCGAGCAGGCCGGCGGGTCCGCCACCGATGGGATCGCCCGCATCCTGGATATCGTCCCCACCGAGCTGCACCAGCGCACCCCGCTGGTCATCGGCTCGCGGGAGGACGTCGGCTTCGTGGCCGATACCCTGCGCGCCATGAACCAGGACCGGGCCTAGCATGCTGACCGGCGGCCCCGCCCGCAGGAGCCACTCGTGACGGACGCGCCTCGCCAGCGGGTCTACGGCCCCGCCGACTGGAACCGGGATCCGGGTGAGGCCCTGGGCCAGCCGGGCCAGTTCCCGTTCACCCGCGGGGTGTACCCCGGGATGTACACCGAGCGGCTCTGGACCATGCGGCAATACGCGGGATTCGGCACCGCGGAGGAAACCAACCAGCGCTTCCACCACCTGCTGGAGGCGGGCCAGAGCGGGCTCAGCACCGCCTTCGACCTCCCGACCCAGATGGGCTTCGACTCCGACCATCCGATGGCGGCTGGCGAGGTGGGGCGGGTGGGCGTGGCCATTGATACTGTCGAGGACCTGCACGACCTGTTCCGGGGCATTCCGCTCGACCAGGTCTCCACCTCCATGACCATCAACGCCACCGCCGCGATCCTGCTCGGCATGTACGTGGTGGTGGGGGAGGAGCAGGGGGTGCGCCGGCAGCAGCTGCAGGGCACGGTGCAGAACGACGTGCTCAAGGAGTACATCGCCCGGGGAACCTACATCTATCCGGCGGAACCCTCACTTCGCCTGGTCACCGACCTCTTCCGGTTCGTGGCGGAGGAGGAGATGAACTTCAACCCGATTTCCATCAGCGGCTATCACATGCGGGAGGCCGGCGCCACCGCGGCCCAGGAGGTCGCCTTTACGCTGTCCAACGCCCTCGAATACGTGGGCCGGGCCATCGCTGCGGGCCTGGACGTAGACCGGTTCGGTCCCCGGCTGTCTTTCTTCTTTGCCGCGCACAACGACCTCTTCGAGGAGGCGGCCAAGTTCCGCGCCGCCCGGCGTCTCTGGGCGCGGCTGGCCCGGGAGCGGTTCAGCGCGGGAGACCCGACCTGCCGGCTCCGGTTCCACACCCAGACCGGCGGGGTCACCCTCCAGGCCCAGCAGCCGCTCAACAACGTGGTGCGGGTCACGGTGCAGGCGCTGGCGGCCACGCTGGGCGGCTCGCAGTCCCTCCACACCAACGGGTATGACGAGGCGCTTGCCCTGCCAACGGCCGAGTCGGCCACGCTCGCGCTTCGCACCCAGCAGATCCTGGCCTACGAGAGCGGTCTCGGGGCCGTGGTGGATCCGCTGGCGGGAAGCTGGTACGTCGAGGCCCTCACCGACCGGATCGAGGCCGAGGCCCGCGCCATTCTGGAGGAAGTGGAGGCGATGGGCGGGGCCGTCCGGGCCATCGAGCGGGGCTGGTTCCAGGAGGCCATTGCCGCCAGCGCCTGGCGGCTGCAGCAGGCCCAGGAATCGGGCGCGCAGGTGGTGGTGGGAGTCAACCGGTTCACGGACGGGTCCGAGCCTCCGGCGCTCACCCGCCCGGACTACTCGGCCCTGGCCGAGCGCCAGATTGCGAGGCTGGCCGCGGTGAAGCGGGAGCGGGACGGCTCCCGGGTGGCGGCCGCCCTGGCCGCCGTGGGCCAGGTGGCGCGCGGCAGCGGCCCGCTGGTCCCGCCGATCATCGAGGCGGCGCGGGCAAGGGCCACGCTCGGGGAGATCAGCGACGTCCTGCGTGAGGCCTGGGGGGAGTACCACAGCACCGCCTGAGCCGTCGCCTGGCGGCGCCTCTTGCCCGGAACCAGGCTGTCCCTCGGTGGACCAGCCCCTACAGCTTGATCTGCACCCCGATGTGCACCACCAGCAGGTTGGTTTCGCTCTCGACCGGGGAAATGATCACATTGCCGCCGGAGTCAGTGTCCAGGCTGCCTTCCCGCAGGTAGCGGGTACGGCCGTGGGTCTGGTACCGGAGCCCGCCGTCGAGGAACACCGGGGTGCGGCCGTGGGAGATCTGGTACATGATGCCCCCGCCGGCGGTCAGGGCCCAGGTCCAGTCGTTGAAGTTGGTGCTGCTGGCAAACGGGTTGGAGTTGTTGGAACCCTCCGCGCTTGTCACGGTGGCGAAGTTGGAGGCGCCGAAAGTGCCGTAGAGGTGGGGACGGAACGCGCCGGTGGCCAGATGGAACTCGGGACCCACACCGAAGGAGTAGATGTCGTTGCTGGTGGTCAGGTCCACGAAGATGCCGGGGAGCCCGGGGAAGGGAATCCGCTCCGACGTGCGGCCATACTGGATCCACGAGCCATGGAGCCGGATGCCAAACCGCCGGGCCGGGTCCAGGAGAAATGTCAGGTTTCCGCCCACTCCCACCCCGGTCCCCACGAACTCGCTGAACTCACCCTGCGGAAAACCCAGCTGGAGGTTGAGCGCACCGAACGCCCTCGCGGGTGACTCGTCGGGGACCTCACGGTAGTTCTGGGCAGCCAGCGGGCTGGCAGCGAGCAGGGCGCAGACGGCAAGGAGGTGTCGGGACACGGAGCTCTCCGGTGACGGAAACGGGCGGACCACGCGGTGCAGGATAGTCCCCGTTCCCCGGCGGAGCGTCAAGGCCCGCTCTGGCCAGCACCGGGCGCGGCCCGTAGATTGACTCTAATCGCATCAACTCGACCCAGGGACGGGACGGGACCCCCAGTGGAGGCCCACGCCATGCGCTTTCATGGCGATTCCATCCCCGCGTCGCCCGCCCGAGTCCTGCTCGCCGCCGCCACGCTGATCCTGCTTGCCGCCGTGCCCGCCCGTGCCCAGCTGGCCCGGGCCGCCGAGCCCTTCGCCCGGGGCAAGCCCCTGAGTGAGTGGGTCACCCAGGCCAGTCACTACATCCCGGAGCTGCGCCGCGAAGCCATCCGAGCCATCGCCGCGCTGGGGCCGGCGGCGAGCAGCGCGTTGCCGGTGCTGGTTCGCGCCGCACGGGACGAGAGCGAGGAGGTGCGATTCTGGGCGGTCACCGCCATCGGCGGCCTCGGTGCGGAGGCCCGTGCCGCGGCGCCAGCCCTCCTGACCGTGATGGCGGACGACGTTCGCCGGGTGCAGGAGGCCGCCCGACGGGCCCTGGAGGCGCTGGGCCCGGCATCCACCCCGGTGCTCCTCCCCGCGCTCCGGAGCCGTGATCCGTGGATTCGGGCCAACGCCGCCGAGGCCATCGGCGTGGTGGGCGAGGCCCGGGGGAAGGTGGTGCCGGAGCTCATCGTACTCCTGGCGGATGATTCGCTCTGGGTGCGCGCGTCCGCCGCGTGGGCTCTCGGGCAGATCGGGCCCGAGGCGCGCCGGGCGGTGAAGCCCCTGTCGGCGCTGCTGCAGGAGGAGCTGCGCCGCGACCCGGCACTCGCTTCCCCCGCCGGGCGTGTCCGGGTGGAGCACGTGACCTTCGCCCTCGGCCGCATGGGGCGGCACGCCGGCGACGCCGTTCCCCAGCTCCTCTCGGTCTTTTTCGACGGCGGCGACTCGCTCCGGTCGGTGGCCACGGTGGCCCTGGCGGGGGTGGGCCGGAAGGCGGCCCGCCCGCTCGGGGAGGCCCTGCTGGCGGGTCCCCAGGCGGTCCGGCTGGACGCGGCTCGCGGCATCCGGCTCATCGGGCCTGACGCCAAGGACGCGGTGCCGAGCCTGGTGAAAGTGCTGGAACGGATTGACGAGCTGGAGGGCGGCCGCCAGCTCCTGATCGCCTCGGCCGACGCGCTCGGCGCCATCGGCAAGGATGCCAAGGCGGCGCGCCGGGTGCTGGAACGCCAGCGGGCCCGGAGCGTCTCACCGGACGTGGTCGCCGCCCTGGACCGGGCGCTCCGCAAGATCCGCTACGGCGGGTAAGCCGGCGCGGCGCCGCGCCACTGCGGCGGGTCGCCCGCGCCCACTCCTCGGCCGGGGCGGGTCGCGCGCCCTTGTCCCTCCTCCAGCTTCGACTCCCGCCAGCTCCTCCTCCAGTAGAGCTTGAACCCCGGGCAGCGACCGGCTAAGATATTGCGCCGTTTCCTCTTAGACCCGTGGGTGGTATGCCGACGTACGAGTACAGGTGCCCCCAAGGGCACGACTTCGAGCTTTTCCAGAAGATGTCCGACAAGCCCAGGGCCAAGTGCCCCACCTGCGGCCAGGCGGCGACGCGGAAGATCTCCGGTGGAGCGGGGCTGGTCTTCAAGGGCTCGGGTTTCTACATCACCGATTACGGCAAGGACGGGAAGGGGCCCCGCAAGGACACCGACAAGGCGCCCGCCGACAAGCCGGCCGACAAGCCCGCAGAGGCCAAGCCCGCCGGGCCGAAGGCCGCCGAGACCGCCACCCCCAAGCCGGAGAAGGCTGCCGCCAAGAAGAAGGCCGGGAGTGAGTGACCGGATCCGGGCCGAGCTGGCCCGCGTGGCTGCCACCCTTGGCGTCCCGGCGGCGGATTTCGTGGTGGAGCGCCCGCGAGACCCGGGTCACGGCGACCTGTCCACCAACCTCGCCATGCTGCTGGCCAAGCCGCTCAAGCAGAATCCGCGGGCGCTGGCCCAGCGGATCCTGGGTGAGCTGTCGCTGCCGGCGGATGTCGTGGCCCGGACGGAGATCGCCGGGCCGGGGTTCATCAATTTCTGGCTGGCGCAGGATGCGCTCGCCTCAATCCTGGCAACGGTCATCGCGGCGGGATCCCACTACGGCCGGTCACGTGCGACTCCCCCCCAGCGGATCAACGTCGAGTTCGTCTCGGCCAACCCGACCGGCCCGCTCCATGTGGGCCACGGCCGCGGCGCGACCCTGGGGGACGCGCTGGCGGCGCTGCTGGAATGGACCGGTCACGAGGTCACCCGCGAGTTCTACATCAACGACGCCGGCGTGCAGATCGAGCGCGTCATCCAGAGTCTCGCGGCCCGGGTGCGGCAGCAGTCCGGACGCCCGGGGCAGGTGCCCGAGGGCGGCTATCACGGCCAGTACCTCGTGGAGCTGGCCGACCAGCTGCTCCGGGAGCGGCCCGAACTGGCCACGGCCGACGACGCCACGCTGCTGGCGGCCTGCGGTGTGGCGCCGGGGCTGATCCGCCAGGAGCAGGAGGACCTGCTCCGGGATCTCGGCGTGGTGTACAGGACCTGGAGCTCTGAACAGGCGATTCTGGATGCCGGCGAAGTCGAGAAGACCCTGGTGCTGCTCACGCAGCGGGGCCTCACCTACCAGCAGGACGGGGCCCTCTTCCTCCGGACCAGCGACTTCGGCGACGACAAGGACCGGGTCCTGCGCAAGAGCGACGGGTCGCTGACCTACTTCGTGCCGGACATCGCCTACCACATCGGCAAGCATGACCGAGGGTTCGAGCGGGTCATTGACGTGTGGGGCGCGGATCATCACGGCTACATCCCCAGGATGACGGCCGCGCTGCGGGCCCTGGGCTATGGCGAGGATTTTTTCGAGGTGGCCCTGGTCCAGCTGGTGAAGGTGGTGAAGGAGGGCGAGGAAGTCCGCATGTCCAAGCGCTCCGGCGAGTTCGTGACGCTCAGGGACCTGGTGGACTGGGTGGGGGTGGACGCCACCCGCTATTTCTTCCTCACCCGGCCGGGGCAGTCCCCGTTCACGTTCGATGTGGACCTGGCCCGGCGCCAGACCGACGAGAACCCGATCTTCTACGTGCAGATGGCGCACGCCCGGATGACCGGCATCTTCCGGGTGGCGGGCCTGGAGCCGGAGGCGGCCTCGCCGGAGATCCGCCTGGAGGGGTTCACCGCACCCGAGGACCTGGAGCTGCTCAAGAAGCTCCCGGTCTTCACCGACGTGGTGGCCAGCGCCGCCCGGACGCGGGAACCCCACCGAGTCACGGACTATCTCGAGGATCTCGCCCGGGTGGCGCACGGCTGGTATCACAAGTGCCGGGTGCTGGGCGAGGCCCCCGACACCGAAGCGGCCCGGCTGGCGCTGGCGCGGGCCACCCGCATCGTGCTGGCCAACGGACTCACCCTGCTGGGCCTCTCGGCCCCCGATCGGATGTAGCGCATGAGACTGCTGGCCGTGGGCAGCGTGGCCCTGGATTCCGTGATCACCCCGTTCGGCGACGTCACCGACGCGCTGGGTGGCTCAGCGGTCTACTTCGGGGTGGCGGCATCCCTGCTGACGGGGGTCCGCGTGGTGGGTGTGGTCGGGGACGATTTCCCGCATGCCGAACTGGAGCGCCTCAGCGGACGCGGCATTGACTGGAGCGGGGTGGAACGGGCCCCGGGTGAGAGCTTCCGCTGGAAGGGCAAGTACTCCTTCGACCTGCAGAGCCGGGAGACCCTGGAGACCCGGCTCGGCGTGTTCGCGGACTTCCGCCCCAGGATCCCGCCCGCATTCGCCGAGACTCCGTATGTCTTCCTCGGCAACATCCATCCCTCGCTGCAACTGGCGGTGCTGGACCAGATGCGGTCTCCCAAGCTGGTGGCCTGCGACACGATGAACTACTGGATCAGCAGCGCCCGGCCGGAACTCATGGAGGTCCTCAAGCGGGTAGACCTGCTGATCGTGAATGACGAGGAGGTCCGCCAGCTCTCGGGCGACTGGAACGTCCCGCGGGCCGCCCGGTGGCTGCTCGCCCAGGGCCCCTCGCGGGTGGTGATCAAGCGCGGGGAGCATGGGGCGCTGCTGGTGGAGCCGGGCCGGTCGTTCTTCTGCCCGGCCTATCCCATGGAAGAGGTGTTCGACCCCACCGGGGCCGGCGACGCCTTCGCGGGCGGCTTCCTCGGCTACATCGCCCGAACCGGCGACATGAGCAGCGACGGATTCCGGCGGGCCATGGTCTACGGCAGCGCGATGGGCTCCTTCGCGGTGGCCAGCTTCAGCGTCGGCGGCTTCGACGGCGTCAATCCCGCCTCGCTGACCGCCCGGGTGCGGAGCTTCAAGGACCTGACCCACTTCGAGGTGGCGGAGGCGCTGGCATGAGCGAGCGTCAGTATGCCGCGGCCGGGGTGGACCTGGTCAGTGCCGAGGAGGCCAAGGCGCGGATCGGGCAGCTGGTGGCCGGGACCCGCACGCCGCATTCGGTCGGGCAGGTCGGCGCCTTCGGCGGGATGGTGCGCGTCCCCGCGGGGATGAAGAAGCCGGTCCTGGTCATGAGCACCGACGGCGTGGGCACCAAGGTGCTCGTGGCGCTCCAGGCGGGACGTTTCGATACAGTCGGAGAAGATCTGGTCAACCACAGCGTCAACGACATCCTGGTTCATGGGGCCGCCCCGCTGGCTTTCATGGACTATGTGGCCGGCACCGGCCTGACCGTCCAGCAGATTGCCGGCATCGTGGAGGGCGTGGCCCGGGGCTGCCGGGCACACGCCATGGCTCTGGCCGGGGGGGAAACCGCCGCCATGCCGGGGCTGTACCAGCCCGGCCATTTCGATCTGGCTGGGACCATCGTGGGGGTCGTGGAGGAGGACCAGGCCCTGCACGGGGACCGCATTCAGCCCGGAGACGTGCTTCTTGCCTATGCCTCGACCGGGCTCCACACCAATGGGTACACCCTGGCCCGGCGGATCTTGCAGGAGGTCCTCAAGCTTCAACTCGATGCCCCGCTGGCCGATACTGGAACATCCGTGGCCGAGGCGCTCCTGGCGGTCCATCGCAGCTACAGCCGGGCGGTGATGCCCGTCATGGCCCGCCTCCACGGGGTCGCCCATATCACGGGGGGTGGCATTCCGGGCAATCTGGTCCGTGTTTTGCCCAAGGAATGCGAGGCCGTGGTCGAATCGGGAAGCTGGACCTGGCCGCCGCTCTTCCGCCTGCTGCAGGAGGCAGGGCGGGTGAGTACCGAGGAAATGAGGGACGTATTCAATCTGGGGGTCGGGCTGATTGCCGTCCTGCCCAGCGATGCGGTGCCGGCGGCGCAGGCCGCGGCGGAGGCTGCCGGAGTGCCAACCTGGGCGCTCGGCGAAATTCGGCAGGGAACAGAGGGGGTGCGGTTCAGCCCCTAGCACCCACACCTGGAGTCACGCATGCGAAGCGCCCTCGTCGTGTCGGTCCTGCTGGTGGCGGGCTCCTCCGCCCTGGCAGCGCAGTCCGCCTACTCGGAGTGCCAGGACATCAGGATCACGGTGTCCCAGCAGAACATCAACCTCTGCAACGCCGGTGTGGATGCCTCGAACATCTTCCACCCGGTCGCCGGGCTCCTCGTCAGCGGCGGCAATCCCGTCCTGGGCAGCGTCAAGACGCTGGGCGGCTTCCCGCATCTCTCGCTGACCGCGCGAGTCAACGCCACCAAGCTCAGCATTCCCGACCCCAACTACGACGGCACCGGCACCACCGTCGGGCAGGACGATGAGGTCTTCGCCCCGGCGCCCCTGGTCGAGGGCGCGCTCGGCATCCTCAAGGGCTTCGGCCCGACCCGGATGTTCTCGGTGGACCTGCTGGCCTCCGCCCAGCTGCTCCCCACCGACCAGGTGGATGGGCTCAGCGTGGATGACGACGCCCGGAAGATCGGCAGCATCGCGCTCGGGCTGGGGTTCGGGGCGCGGGTGGGCGTGCTCACCGGCCGGGGGCCGATTCCGACGGTGACCGTCTCCGGAATGGTGCGAAGCATCCCGAAGATCACGGTGGGTGACGTGGCCGGTGGCGACCAGTCCCAGTTCGCGGTGGACCTCAAGGCCACCAACCTGCGGGCGGTGGCGGGCTACAAGCTCACGGTGCTGATGATCGGCGCCGGCCTCGGCTACGACAAGTACACCGGCAACGCCGACCTGCTGCTGGAAGACCAGGCCCTGGCCGGGCCGCCCATCGCGGTGAATGTCGACCTCGACAACAGCCGCACGATGGCGTTCCTGACCGGCGCGCTCGACTTCCCGGTCTTCAAGATCGCCGCGGAAATCGGCTATCAATTCGGGAAGGACCAGTCCATGCGGACCACGTTCGTCGGCAACGACCCGGCGGACAAGCGCCTTTTCGCGGGTGGGGGCATCCGCTTCGCGTTCTAGGCCGCCCCGCACCACCCTGCCAGCCGCCGTCCGGGGTCAGCCCCGGGCGGCGGTTTCCTTTTTCGTGACACGGCGCAGCGCTCAAGTCCGTGTGCCCCGCCGCCGATACTGGCGGCGATGAGACCATCCCGAGCCGTGCCCACCCTTCGGGTCGCAATCCCGCTGCTCGCGCTGCTGGTCGTCGCGCCCGCTGTGCGGGCGCAGTCGAGTCCCTGTCCGGCCGACACCGCTGCAACCGGACGGCTCTGCCAGGCCGGGGTGGATGCGCTCACCGCCTTCCTGCCGCTGGAGGGACTCCTCGCGAGCGGCGGCAACCCGGTACCGGGCACCGCAGCAGCCATCGGGCGGCTGGGCCGCTTCCGGGTGACCGGGCGGGTGGGCTTCGCCCGGGTCACCATCCCCGCGGGCGACTACGACGGCACTACCGACACCGTGCCGGCGGAGAAGCGGCTCCTGGTCCCGGTCCCCCGCCTGGACATCTCCCTCGGGCTCTTCAGCAAGACGCTGCCGCTAGGCACCGCGGCGGTGGACCTCCTCGGCTCGGCCGTCCTGATTCCAACTGGCGCCACCACCCGCATTGCCGTGGACGCCAATGCCCGTGAGGTGGCGTCCATGGCGCTGGGCCTGGGGTTCGGGCTGCGCGCCGCGCTGACGATGCCGGCGCCCAAGCCGACCGTCTCCCTGAGCGTGATGAAGCGGGACATGCCGGCCATCCGCTTCGGCGCCCGGGCTGACGGTGATCCGCTCCAGGCCTCCACCTCCCTCTCCGCCATCAACGTCCGCCTCATGGTCGGCGGGAAGGCCGGGCTGCTGACGCTGGCCGCCGGTGCGGGGATGGACCTGTACAGCGGAACCGGAGTCGTCACCTATGCCGACTCGACCCAGGCCAGTGGGGATAGCACCGTGACGGTCGAGTTGAGCACCTCCAGAATCATGACCACACTCAATGCCGGCCTCGAGGTCGGCCCACTGCATCTCTGGGCCGAGGGGGGGCTTCAAGTGGGGAAGAAGACCGATCTCGCGACACCTTTCGAGCTCAACGATCCCAGCAGCAGCCGCTTCTACGGTGGTACGGGGGTGTCCTTCCGGTTCTGACCCCCGAATCCACCCCCTCCGTTCCGCCGCCCCGCCTTTGCCCCTAAATTCCCGCCCGTGAACGATTTCGAAGCCATGGGCCGGGCCCTGGAACTCGGCTGGCGCGGCTGGGGGCGGGTATCCCCCAACCCGCTGGTAGGGGCCGTCGTGCTCCAGCATGAAACCGTGGTCGGTGAGGGGTGGCACGCCGAGTACGGCGGGCCGCACGCCGAGGCCCACGCGCTCGCGGCCGCGGGAGGGAGGGCTCGAGGAGCCACCCTGGTGGTCACCCTGGAGCCCTGCAACCACACCGGCAAGCAGCCACCCTGCTCGGAGGCCATCATTGAGGCGGGGATCAGGCGGGTTGTCGCCGCGGCCCCAGACCCCAACCCCGAGGCCGCCGGTGGCGCCGAGCGGCTCCGGGCCGCTGGGGTGGAGGTCGAGCTGGGGCTTCGGGCCGAGGAGGCGGGGGCGCAGAGCGCCTTCTTCTTCCACTCGTTCAAGGGGCTGGCCCGCCCGTTCGTCGCCCTGAAGCTGGCCACCACGCTGGACGGCCGGATCGCGGACCATGGCGGGAGATCCCGGTGGATCTCGGGGGACGCTGCCCGCGACTACGTCCACTGGCTCCGGGCCGGGTTCGATGCCATTGGCGTGGGTGGCCACACCGCCCGGACCGACGACGCCTCGCTCACCGTGCGGGGAGAACTGCAGCCGCGCCAGCCGCCGAAACGGGTGGTCTTCGACCGATTGGGTGACCTGCCCCTGGACTCCGCCATGGTGCGCTCGGCCAGCGAGATTCCGACCATCGTGATCGCCACCCCGGCCACCCCGACGGCCCGGCTCGGGCCGCTGGAAGCAGCGGGGGTCGTGGTGCAGCGACCGCCGACGCTGGCAATAGGCTTGCAGTCACTTCGGATGATGAGGATCGGCTCCATCCTCGTGGAAGGCGGCGGCCGGCTGGCCGCCCAGCTCCTCGCCCAGGGCCTGGTGGACCGGTACTACTGGATCCAGTCCCCCCTCTGGCTGGGGGAGACCGGCATCCCCGCCGTGGCGGGGCTGCCAGGCCAGACCCTGGTGGAGGCCGAGCGCTGGCGGGTGGTGGAACGCCGGGCGCTCGGGGAGGATACCCTCTTGGTGGTGGATCGGGAGTCATGTTTACCGGAATCGTGACCGCGATGGGCACGGTGCGGGCGGTGGGCCGCACTCCCGAGGGCCTCTCCCTCCGGATTGGGGCTCCCTACCGCGGTATCCGCAAGGGGGAGAGCATCGCGGTGGATGGCGCCTGCCTGACCGTGGAGCGCACCGGGGCCGGCTGGTTCTCGGTGCATGCGGTCGAGACCACCCTCGCCCGCACCCGCATCGGCGGGTACGTGAAGGGCCAGCGGGTCAACCTGGAGCGGGCACTCAAGGCCGGGGACCGGCTGGGTGGGCACCTGGTGCAGGGGCACGTGGATGGCGTGGGAACGGTCGAGCGGGTGGTGCGCCAGGGCGATGCCTGGCTGCTGGATGTCCGGGTGCCGGACGCGGTGGCCCGGGTCTCCATCCCGCTCGGCTCGATCACGGTGGACGGGGTGAGCCTGACCGTCAACGCCATCCCCGGCCCGGGCCTCATCCAGCTGTCCATCATCCCGTTTACCTTTCAGCACACCACCCTGGGGCAGCGCCGGCCGGGCGAGCAGGTTCACCTGGAAGGCGATACCATCGGGAAGTACGTTGACCACCTGATGCAGCGGCCGGCGGGCCGCGACTCATGACTTTCGGCACCATCGAGCAGGCCATCGAGGACCTCCGCAACGGCAAGTTCATTGTCGTGGCGGACGACGAAGAACGCGAGAACGAGGGCGACCTCATCTGCGCGGCGGAGCTGGTGACGCCGGAGATGGTGAATTTCATCATCACCCACGCCCGGGGCCGCCTCTGCCTCGCCCTCACCGGGGAGCGCTGCGACGAGCTGGAACTGCCGCAGATGGAGAGCCGGAACACCGAGTCCATGCGGACCGCCTTCACGGTCACCATTGACGCCGACCCCCGCTTCGGGGTGACCACCGGCATCTCGGCCTCTGACCGCGCCAAGACGATCCACGTCGCCATCAACCCCAAGACCGCCCCGGAGGACCTGCGCCGGCCGGGCCACGTGGACCCGGTGCGGGCCCGGCCCGGCGGTGTGCTGCAGCGGGTGGGGCACACCGAGGCGGCCGTGGACCTCCCTCGCCTGGCGGGGCTCTACCCTGCGGGCGTCATGTGCGAGATCATGGGCCGCGACGGCGAGTCGGCCCGGCGCCCGGAGCTGGAGGTGTTCTGCCGGGAGCACGGGCTGACGTTCATCACGGTGGCCCAGCTGGTGGCCTACCGGCTGCGCATGGAACGGCTGGTGCACCGCCAGGCCGAGGCCCGGATGCCCACCGAATTCGGCGACTTCCGGATCCTGGCCTACAGCAACGACGTGGACGGCGCCCAGCACGTGGCGCTGGTCATGGGGCAGGTCGAGGGGGAAAAGGACATCCTGGTGCGGATGCACTCCAAATGCCTGACCGGGGACGTGTTCGGCTCCCAGCGCTGCGACTGCGGCCCCCAGCTTCACGCCGCCATGCGGGCCATCGGGCAGGCGGGGCGGGGCGTGATCGTCTATCTCGACCAGGAAGGGCGGGGCATCGGGCTGGTGAACAAGGTCCGCGCCTATGCTCTCCAGGATGACGGCGACGACACCGTCCAGGCCAACGCCCGGCTGGGATTCGGCCCCGACCTCCGCAACTACGGTATCGGCGCCCAGATCCTGCGCGACCTCGGCCTCAGCTCGATCCGGATCATGACCAACAACCCGCGCAAGCTGGTCGGGCTCGATGGCTACGGCCTCGAGATCGTCGAGCGGGTGCCGCTGATCACCGACCCCAACAGCGAGAACCGCGCCTACCTGGAAGCCAAGCGCGACAAGCTCGGCCACCTCCTGGCCCACTGATCCGATGCCGGACTACCGCGGGCAGCTCCGGGCCACCGGGCGCATTGCCATCCTGGTGAGCCAGTACAACGAGCGCGTCACGGCCCGGCTTTTGGACGGCGCGCTGGCCTGCTGCCGTGAGGCGGGCGCGGGCGACGTGGACGTCATCTGGCTCCCCGGCGCCTTCGAGCTGGGCGCCGCCGCCGCCAGCGCCGCGGCCACCGGGCGGTACTCGGCCATTGTCGCGCTGGGGGCGGTGATCCGGGGAGAGACGGCCCACTTCGACTTCGTGGCCGGCGAGGCGGCGCGGGGACTCTCCGAGGTCGCCGTCCGGCATGGCCTGCCGGTGGCCTTCGGCGTCCTGACCACCGACACGATGGACCAGGCCATGGCCCGAGCCGGTGGCACCGCCGGTAACAAGGGCTACGAGTCGGCCGAGGCGGCGATCCGCACCGCCCACGTGCTGGCCCAGTTGCGGAGCGCGAATGCTCAGGCCTGAAAGCAAGGCGCGGGCCCGCGCCCTGCAGATCCTGTACTCCATGGAACTGGTCGGTGATCTCAGCCTGGCGGACGCGGTGACCCGGCTGGCCCGGCTGACCGGCCCCGACCCGCTGGTCTACGACCAGGCCGAGGCCCTCGCCCAGGCGGTGCTCCGGGAGCGGGACGAGCTGGACCGGCATTCCATCGAGGCGGCGGAGCACTGGCGGCTGGACCGCATCGCGCCGGTGGAGCGCAACATCCTGCGGATCGGCGTGCACGAGTTACTGCTCGGCGCCGCGCCACCCAAGGTGGTGATTGACGAGGCGCTCCAGCTGGCGCACTTCTTCGGCGGCACCAAGGCCCCGGCATTCATCAACGGGGTGCTGGACCGGGTGGCCCACCGGCTCGGGCGCCTGTGAATATCCTCGTGGTGAACTGGCAGGACCGGGAGAATCCCCAGGCCGGGGGCGCCGAGATCCACCTGCACGAGATCTTCGGCCGCCTGGCCGCCCGCGGTCACCGCATCCGGCTGGTCTGTTCAGGCTGGAAGGGCGCTCCGGCGAGGGCGGTGGTGGATGGTATCGATGTCGAGCGGCGAAGCGACCGCAACGGGTTCGCGCTCGCCGGGCGGCGGGCGGTGCGCGAGGCGCTCTCCCGGGAGCCGCCCGACGTGCTGATCGAGGATGTGAACAAGATCCCGCTGTTCACCGCCACGCTGACCCGGGCGCCGGTCGGGGTGATCATCCCCCACCTCTTCGGGACCACGGTCTTCCAGGAGGCGCCCTGGCCGGTGGCGGCCCTGGTCTGGCTGCTCGAGCGGCCCATTCCCCGGGCGTATCGCCGGGCGTGGTTCCATGCCATCAGCCAGAGCACACGGGACGACCTCGTGGCGCGCGGGGTGCCACCGGAACGGATCGTGGTGATTCACCCGGGAGTGGACGCGACCGTTTTTCGGCCCGAGGCCTCCCCAGCCCGGACTCCCCAGCCGGCCTTCCTGTATATCGGGCGCCTGAGGAGATATAAAGGAGTAGAATTCGCCATCCGGGCGGTGGCGTTGGCCCGGCGGTCCAATCCGTCGGTGCGGCTGCTCGTCGCCGGCTCGGGGGAGGATCGCCCCCGGCTGGAGGCACTCCGGAACCGCCTGGGCCTGGCGGACGGGGTGGAGTTCCTGGGTTTCGTCTCCGAGGCCCGGAAACTGGAGCTGCTGCAGACCGTGTGGGCCAACGTGTTCCCGTCGCCCAAGGAAGGGTGGGGTATCACCAACGTGGAGGCGGCGGCGTGCGGCACCCCATCGCTGGCCTCCGACAGCCCGGGGTTGCGGGACTCGGTGCGCGACGGCATCACCGGATTCCTGGTGCCTCACGGAGACCCGGAGGCGCTGGCGGCCCGGATGCTCCAGCTGGCCGGGGACCCGGCGCTGGTGGAGCGGCTGGGCGGGCAGGCCCGGCAATTCGCCGAGTCGCTGAGCTGGGACCAGGCGGCGGCAGAGACGGAAGCGTGGGTGCAGGGCATGGTGGACGGTCCACCCGCGGGGCACCGTACCTGAGACAGCGAGGGAGGAGCGCGATGCAGACCACAGTCACGGCCCGCCACTGCGAGATCTCCGAGGAACTCCGGGCGCGCGCCACCGCGGTGCTTGCCCGCCTGGCCTCGGTGGTGCACCGGCCGGTGGAGGGCATGGTGCTGTTCGATGTCGGGCCGGCCTCGGCTACCGCCGAGATCAGGTTCCACGGCAGCCGGGGCGACGACTTCGTCGCCACCGGGGAGGGGAAGGACCACCGCTCGGCGCTGGACCGGGCGGAGGACAAGCTCCGCCGCCAGGCGGTGAAGGCCGGCACCCGGCGGGGCCGGGGCACCCGGGGCGCCGTGTGACGATCAGCATTCGCGACCTGCTGGCCCGCAAGGGCGATCCGCTGCAGCTCGAGCCCCTGACCGGCGAGCTTGGGCTGGACCGCCCCATTCCCGATCCCGAGGTCGCCAGCCCGGGGCTGGCGCTGGCCGGCTACACCGGCCGCTTCATGCCGCGGCGGCTTCACGTGCTGGGCGAGACCGAGATCACCTACCTCAATGCCCTCGAGGCCGGGGAGCGGCGCTCCCGGCTGGAGCAGTTCTTCAAGTTCGAGCTGCCGGTCATCTTCGTCACCAAGAACCAGGATGTGCCCCCGGACCTGCTCGACCTTGCCCGGGTGCGGGGGGTGCCCCTCCTGAAGAGCCGCCTCAAGACGGCCGAGTTCTATCGCCGGATCAAGCCCATCGTGGAGGCCGCGTTCGCCCCCACCACCACGCTGCACGGGTCGCTGGCGGACGTCTACGGGGTGGGCCTGCTGTTCATCGGCAAGTCCGGCATCGGCAAGAGCGAGTGTGTCCTCGACCTGATCGAGCGGGGACACCGGCTGGTGGCAGACGACATCGTCCAGGTGACCCGCCGGGGCAGCGACATCCTGATCGGGCAGGGCCACGAGCTGGCGGCCCACCACATGGAAATCCGGGGGGTGGGGCTGATTGACATCCCCGCGCTGTTCGGCGTGCGATCGGTCCGCCAGCAGAAGCGCATTGAGGTGGTGGTGCAGCTGGAGGCCTGGGAAACCGCCCAGGATGCCGAGCGCACCGGCCTGGGCCAGCTGGAGACGACGATCCTCGAGGTGGCGCTCCCCCGTGTCATCGTACCGCTCAACCCCGGCAAGAACATCACCGTCATCGCCGAGGTCGTGGCGATGATGCACCTGCTGCGCTACTCTGGCGTGGACGTGGCGGCGGCCTTCAACGAGCGCCTGATCCGGAAGATGAAGGAAAAACAGGGACTGCGAGAGTACCTGCAGGACGACTATGAGTGAACCGGCACGGGGCATCGTCATCGCCCACGGCGAGCTGGCCGCCGCCCTCATCGAGGCTGCCGAGCGCATCGGCGGCGAGCAGGGGGCGCTGGTGGCCGTCTCCAACGACGGCTGCGGCCGCGAGGAGATCGCGCGCAAGCTGGCCGAGGCCGCCGGGGCGGGGCCGGCCGTGGTGTTCGTGGACATGCCCTGCGGCTCGTGCTTCTTCGCCGCGATGCACCTCGCGCACGAGCGCCAGGATGTCCGGGTGGTCACCGGGGTCAACCTCCCCATGCTGCTCGACTTCATGAACAACCGGGCCCTGCCGCCGGGCGATGGGGTGGTCCGGGCGGCCGAAAAGGGCGCGGACGCGATCCGCAAGGGCTGATGCCGATCCAGCTCTACCGGGTCGACGACCGCCTGGTCCACGGCCAGGTGGTCATCGGATGGGGCAAGCCCCTGGGCATCGGCTTCGTGATCCTGGTGGACGACGCCGTGTACGCCAGCGAGTGGGAGCGGGACCTCTACCGCATGGGGGTGCCGCCGGAAGTGGAGCTCATCTTTGCGGGAGTGCCCGAGGCGGTGGCCCAGATGCCGGCCTGGCGGGCCGACCCGCGCCACGGCCTGGTGCTCACCGCCGATGTAACCACCATGGCGGCCGTGTGCCGGGGGGCGCCCCCCGTGGCCAAGGTCAACCTCGGCGGCCTGCATCACAAGCCGGGCCGGCGTCCCCGGCTGCCGTACGTGTACCTCACCGACGAGGAGTTCGGCGTGCTGCAGGATCTGGCGGCCAGCGGAGTCGAAATCACCGCCCAGGACCTGCCCACCACCCAGCCGGTCCCGCTGGAGGAGCTGCGATGACGCTTGGCCCGGGGACCACCTTGGCCGCCCTGCTCGCCTGGGGCACGCTGGTGGGCATGGACCTGGTGAGCGTGCCCCAGGCACTGCTCTCCCGGCCGCTGGTCACGGCGCTGGGCACCGGGCTGATCCTCGGGGATGTCCCCACCGCCCTGGTGGTCGGGCTGGCGCTCGAGCTCTTCGCGCTCGACGTCCTGCCGGTGGGCGCCTCGCGCTACCCCGACTACGGGGCCGCGACGATCGGCGCCGTGGTGTTCGCCGACGGAGCGGGCGCCTGGCAGGAGTCGCTGGGCGTGGCCACGCTCTTCGGGCTGGTCATGGCGTCCATCGGCGGGTGGACCCTGCAGTGGCACCGGGAAGCGGGCGGCCGGGCGCTGCGCAACCAGGCCGCGGGACTCGCGGCCGGCGATCCCGTGACCATCGCCCGGCTGCACTGGCGCGGCATCTCCGGGGACGCGATCCGGAGCCTCTTCCTCACCCTCGTGGCCCTGCTCGGCGCCGGCCTCCTGCTGGCGCGTTTCGAGGAAGGCAACCCGCGCCTCATGCTGGTCACCGCGGTGGCGGTCGGGGCGGGACTCTGCGCCGCCCTCGGCGGGGCCATCCGGAGCGCGGGGCGGGGGGCGCGGCTTCGCGCCCTGGCGGTGGGGACGGCCCTGGGCCTTCTCTACCTGGTGGTCCAATGAACGCCGGGGCGCTGCGGGCGTTCTTCCGGCTGTTCGCGATCCAGGGCGCCTGGAACTACGAGCGGCTCACGGGGATCGGCATGGGCTACGCGGCCGAGCCTCTGCTGGAGGACCTCAAGCTCTCGGACCCGGCCCGCCATGCCGAGGCGGCGGTGCGCTCGGCGGAATACTTCAACTCGCACCCGTACCTCGCCGGTGCCGCCTTGGGTGCGCTGGTCCGCGCCGAGTATGACCAGGTGCCCGGGGCCCAGATCTCCCGGCTCCGCACCGCGCTGACCAGCCCGCTGGGCGCCCTGGGTGACCAGCTCTTCTGGGCCGGGCTGGTGCCGACGGCCGTGGCGGCCGCGGGGATCGCCGTGGTGCTCGGCCTGGGCCCGTGGCCGATCGTCGCAATAGTGGTCGCCTACAACGTGGTGCGGGTGGCCACATCGTGGTGGGCCCTGCAGGCCGGGCTCCGCTCGGGCATGCGGGTCGGCGCCGCCCTGGGGGAGTCGTGGCTGCCTGCCACGGCCGTCCGGGCCGGGATCGTGGCCGGGGCGGTGGTGGGCGCCCTGCTGCCGCTGGCGGCCGGCTGGCTGCTCGAGGGACAGCAGGGCACCGGCCTGGCCGTGGCGCTGGCCACCCTGGCCGTCGGACTGGGGGCCGGCTGGGCGCTCGGCCCCCGGGTGACAGCTGTCCGCTTCGGTCTCGCGGCCCTCGGCGCCGCGGTGCTCATCGCCTGGGGACTGCCATGATCGAACGCGAAGCCCGCATCGTCAACCAGCTCGGCCTCCACGCCCGGCCGGCCGCCAAGCTGGTCAAGACCGCCAGCGCCTTCCAGGCCGAGATCGAGATCGTCAAGGATGGCATGGCTATCAACGGCAAGAGCATCATGGGGGTCATGATGCTGGCGGCTGAATGCGGCAGTTCGCTGGTCTTCCGGGCCACCGGCCCCGACGAGGCCGCGGCGGTCGAGGCGCTGGCGGCGCTGGTGGCCGGGGGATTCGGCGAGTGACCGACGGCCACCGGCTCTTCGGCGTCGGCGTCTCGCCGGGCGTGGCTTTCGGCCCGGCGATGATCGTCCGGCACGACGTGCCCGACGTCCCCAACCGGGCCTGCGCCCCCGACGAGGTCGAGGCCGAGGTCACCCGGCTCCACCTGGCGGTTGCGGGCGTGGTGGAGACCCTCTCGGGGCTCCGGGACCGGGTTCGGGAGCGAGCCGGCCGGGAGGAGTCGCACATCTTCGATGCCCAGATCCTCATGGCCCAGGACAGCGACTTCCTGCGCGGCGTCGAACATCTCATCCGGGAGAACCGCCTCAGCGCCGAGACCGCCTACGAGTTCAAGGCCCTGGAGGTGCGCAATGTCTGGGCAGGCTCGGGCAGCGCGCTGCTGCGCGAACGCCTGGCCGACCTCTCCGCCATCCACAACCGGATGCTCACCCGGCTCCTGGGCCGGCCCGAGGAGGAACTCTGGTCCCAGCCGGCCGACGAGCAGGTCATCGTGGTGGCGCGGGAACTCTCGCCGGGGCTCACCGTGCAGCTCGACCGGGACCATGTGGTGGGGCTCATCAGCGAGGAAGGCACCCGCACCTCGCACGCGGCGATCCTGGCCCACTCGCTGGGGATTCCCGCGGTGATGGGCGCCGTGGGCGCGCTGGACCGGATCCGCAACGGGACGCCGCTCCTGCTGGATGGCCAGAGCGGCGTGGTGCTGATCGACCCCTCCCGGGCGGAGATCGAGCGGGCCAGGGCCCAGCTCTCCCGGCGCCAGAAGCTGGAACTGGAGCTGGAGGCGGCGGTTACCCAGGCGGCGATCACCCCCGACGGGGTCCAGCTCACCCTGATGGGCAACGTGGACCTGCCGGACGAGATCGTCCCTGCGGCCCGGCATGATGCCCACGGCGTGGGGCTCCTCAGGACCGAGTTCCTGGTCATGGGCCGGGCCGCCCTGCCGACCGAGGACGAGCAGACCGACTACTTCCGCCGGGTGAGCGACGCCTTCCCGGGCCACCCGGTGGTGGTGCGTTCATTCGACCTTGGCGGCGACAAGTTTCCCGCCGCGTTCCGGGCGCCGCAGGAGGCCAATCCCTTCCTCGGCTGGCGATCCATCCGGGTGTGCCTCGACCATCCCGAGATCTTTCGGCCCCAGCTGCGCGCGGTCCTCCGGGCCGCGGCGGACCGGCGACTGGACCTGATGCTGCCGCTGGTGACCCGGGTGGAGGAGGTCATCCAGACCAAGGAGATGCTGCTGGAGGAGGCGCTGAACCTGGCCCGGGCCGGGGTGCGGGCGGCGGCCTCGGTGCCGGTCGGCGTCATGATCGAGACCCCGGCGGCGGTGATCATGGCCGACCAGCTGGCCCGGCACAGCGCCTTCTTCTCCGTGGGCACCAATGACCTGGTGCAGTACACCCTCGCCGTGGACCGGGGCAACGCCCGCCTCGCCCAGCGGTTCTCGCCGCATCATCCGGCGATCCTCCGGCAGCTCAGGTCCATCGTGGAGGCCGGCGCCCGTGGTGGCATCGGGGTCAGCGTGTGCGGCGAGATGGCCTCCGACCCGCTGTCGGTGGTGCTGCTGCTCGGCCTCGGGTACCGCACCCTCAGTGTGGCGCCGCCCGCCCTCCCGCTGGTCAAGTGGGTGGTGCGAAGCGTCCCCATCCCCGTGGCCGAACGGGCCGCGGCAGCCGCGCTCGGCGCCGACACCGCCGAGGGCGCCTCGGAGGCGGTGCGGGCGGCGGTGCAGGACCTCTTCGATGCCCGCCTGCTGGACGCGGTGACAACGTTGCCGCGCCAGACCACTGGCACTAGCTTGCGCGAATAACTGCCGGCTCGCCGTACGAGCCTCCGCCCACACCCACATCCCCCGCTCATGGCCACCACGCACCGCCACGTCTTCACCTCCGAATCCGTCACCGAAGGACACCCCGACAAGGTGGCGGACCAGATCTCCGACGCCGTGCTCGACGCCATCCTCAAGCAGGATGCCGCCGGCCGGGTGGCGTGCGAGACCCTGGTGACGACCGGCATGGCCATCGTGGCCGGGGAGATCACCACCAACTGCTACGTGCACTTCCCCGAGGTGGTGCGGGAGACCATCCGGAAGATCGGCTACGTGGACGCCAACTACGGCATTGACGGCACCACCTGCGCCGTGCTCGCCGCCATTGACAACCAGTCGCCCGATATCGCCCAGGGCGTGGACACCGGCGGCGCCGGCGACCAGGGCATGATGTTCGGCTACGCCACCGACGAGACCCGCTCCCGCATGCCGCTCCCCATCCAGTTGGCCCATCGCCTGGCCGAGCAGCTGGCGGCGGTGCGCCGGGGGGACAACGGCAACGGCCACCTCGAGTGGCTCCGCCCCGACGGCAAGAGCCAGGTCTCGGTCGAGTACGCCGGAGACCGGCCGGTCGGGATCCGCACCGTGGTGGTCTCCACCCAGCACGCCGCCACCTGGAAGGGGCGGGAGCTGTCCCAGAAGACCATTCGCGAGGGCGTCACCGAGGAGGTCATCCGCCCGGTGCTGGCCCGCACCGGGTTCGACACCCGGCGCACCAGGATCCACATCAATCCCACCGGCCGGTTCGTCATCGGCGGCCCCCACGGCGACGCCGGTCTCACCGGCCGCAAGATCATCGTGGACACCTACGGCGGCATGGCCCGCCACGGCGGTGGCGCCTTCAGCGGGAAGGATCCGTCCAAGGTGGACCGTTCGGCGGCCTACGCCATGCGCTGGGTGGCCAAGAACATCGTGGAGGCCAAGCTGGCGCGCCGGTGCGAGGTCCAGGTGGCCTATGCCATCGGGGTGCGGGAGCCGGTGTCGGTCATGGTGCAGACCTTCGGCACCGGCGCCGTCCCCGACCGGCGCCTGGAGACCGCGGTGCAGGAGGTGTTCGACCTCACCCCCGGCGGCATCATCAAGGCGCTGGACCTCCGCAAGCCGATCTACTCGCCCACCGCGGCCTATGGGCACTTCGGCCGCAAGCCCTACAGCCGGCGCGGACTCCGGTTCTTCCCGTGGGAGGAAACCAACCGGGTGGACGAGCTGCTCGACGCCGTCGGATGATCGAAGTCACCGTCGCCCACCTCGGGCTCGACCGCACCACCAACACCCCGGTGGTGATCCTGCGGGAAAAGACCGGCCAGCGGATGCTGCCGATCTGGATCGGGCCGGCCGAGGCGAGTGCGATCGCGATGGAGCTGCAGGGCATCAAGGCCCCCCGGCCGATGACCCACGACCTGCTGAAGTCGGTCATCACCGGCCTGGGCGCCACGGTGCGCCGGATCTGCATCAGCGGCCTCAAGGAGAAGACCTACTTCGCCGAGCTGTGGCTGGCCCGCGAGGACCACCTCTTCCAGCTCGACGCCCGCCCCTCCGACAGCATCGCCCTGGCCCTCCGGGTCCAGGCCCCGATCTTCACCGATGACGGCCTGCTGGAACTGGGAGACGACGTGACCGCCCCGGACCCGGACCCCTCCGCCGAGGCGGACAAGCTCCGGGCCTACCTGGAAAAGATGGACCCTGAGGACTTCGGGAAATTCCAGCCGTGAGGCGCGCCGCCTGGTGCGCCTTCCTGCTTTCTGCCACCACTCCACTCGCCGGCCAGCAGCTGGTCACGGTGTCCGGCCGGGTGATGCGGGTGGCCGGCCCCGACACCGTCCCGGTGGGGCGGACCACGGTGGTCCTCCACCGGGTGGCGCGCGAGGCCCAGGGGCCGGTGGATACCACCCTCACCGATGGCCGCGGCCGCTTCCGATTCCGCTACGCCGCCGACACCGCCGCGGTCTTCCTCCTGAGCGCCGGCTTTGCCGGGATCGAGTACTTCTCCACCGCCCTGCAGGGCAGCGCCGCCGTGCCCGACAGCGGGCTCGTCCTGATGGTGTCCGACACCTCCGGCTCGGCGCCGGTCCGGGTGGCCTCCCGCCACATCGTGATCAGCAAGCCGGGCGAGGATGGCCTGCGGGCCGCGCTCGAGATCGTGGTGCTGGAGAACCAGGGCTCTGTCACGCGCGTGGCCGGCGACAGCACCCACCCGGTGTGGATGGCCCGGCTCCCCAGCGGCGCGGCCGGGGCGCAGGCCGGCAACGGCGACTACTCACCCGAGGCCCTGATCTTCCGGGGGGACAGCGTGCTGCTCTTCGCCCCGGTGGCGCCGGGCGACAAGCAGGTGATCTACACCTACTCGCTGCCGCCCAACCCGGGCCGGGTCCGGGTTCCCATGGTGGACTCCGTGGCGGTGCTCAACCTGCTGCTGGAGGAGGTGGAGGTGCCGGTGACCGGGGCCGGGTTGTCCCGGGCCGGCCCCACCACTATCGAGAACCGCACCTTCGAGCAGTGGAACGGCCCGGTCGCCGGCGGGGTGGTGCTGGAGATCGGCTTCGGCGGCGGACTGGCAAGGTGGCTGCTGCCCGCCTTGGTGAGCCTGGTGGCGCTGGCGCTGGCGCTCATGACGGTCCGGGCGCTCCGCCGGCCCGCGCCCAGCCCCGGCCCGCTGCCGCCGCTGGACCAGCTGGCGCGGCTGGATGCCCGCTACGCCGGACGGCAGGCCGAAACGCCGCCGGAGGAGTGGGCACGGTACCAGGAGGAACGGGCCCGGCTCAAGGCCAGCCTGGCCGCCGGGCTTGTCCGGGAGGAGCGTGGCCCTTAGGTTAGCCCCGTCGTTCACAATCCAAACACGAGTCGGGATGCTCGGAAGCCGGTGCGATACCGGCGCGGCCCCGCCACTGTAACGGGCAGTACTGTTCCCGCTCACGTTCGCCACTGGGAAACCGGGAAGGCGAGCGGGATGCCCGAAGCCAGGAGACCTCTCGTCTCGTGCCACCACGATCACCCTCGGGGGAGGGACCGGTGGCGACTTGAGCCCTTCGCTGGCTTCTGTCCGCCCATCTCCACGGCCCCGGGGATGGGCGTTCGCGTCGCGGGTCCCGCACGCCACCGCTGCCATCCTCGCCGCCGTCCTTGTGGCCTGCGCCTCGCCGCCGGCCGCGCCCGCGCGCCTGCTCGCCGTGGACGACGCCGGGGACACGCTGCGCCTGACCCGCCCGGCCCGGCGAGTGGTGTCGCTCAGCCCCGCCACCACCGAGCTGGTATTCGCGCTGGGGGCGGGCGGGCGGCTGGTCGGCCGCACCCGCTGGTGTGACTACCCCGAGGCTGCGGCCGCCGTACCCGATGTCGGGGACGGGATCCCGCCCAACCTCGAGGCGGTGCTCGCCCAGCGGCCCGACCTGGTGCTCCTGTATCGCTCCGCCCAGAACAGCGATGCCGCCCGGCGGCTGCGTGAGGCCGGCGTGGGAGTCCTGCAACTCGATTTCAACCGCCTCGAGGATGTCCCCCGCCTGGCCCGGCTGCTGGCCCCGCTGCTCGGCCGGCCGGCCAGCGGAGATTCGCTGGCCAGTGTCTTCGCCGCCGAGCTGGCCGACGCCAGCGTCCCGCCCGGCTCGGGCTGCGGAGCCGGCGAGTGCGCCTCGGTCCTGCTGCTCGCCTGGGACCAGCCCCCGATCGCAATCGGGCAGGGGAGCTTCCAGAGCGAAGTGCTGGAGCGGGCGGGGGCCCGGAACCTGTTCGGGGATCTCACCGTCCCCTCCGCCACCGTGAGCATCGAGGCCATCGTGGCCCGCGATCCCGACCTGGTGCTGGTCGGTGACAGCGGCGCGCCCGCCATTGCAGGCCGGCCCGAGTGGCAGGTGGTGCCGGCGGTGCGGGATCGGCGCTTCGTCCGTTTCGGGCCACCCGCCTTCGGCCGGCCCAGCCCCCGTGCGCCGGAGATCATCCGGGCGCTGCGCCGCGCCCTGGGGGAGGCCCGATGAGCCGCTGGCTGGTGCTCGGCCTGGCGTCCGGCGCCGCCATCCTCGCGGGAGTGGGGGTGGGGGCCGTGGGGATCAGCCCCGGCCGGGTCTGGCAGGCACTCGCCGATCCGGCCGCGCCCGAGGCGGTGATCATTCGCCAGCTCCGCCTCCCCCGGGCCCTGCTCGGGTTCGTGGTGGGTGGCGGACTGGCGGTCTCCGGCGCGGTGCTCCAGGCCCTGATCCGCAATCCGCTCGCCGACCCATACCTGCTGGGACTCTCCGGTGGCGCCGCACTGGGCGCGGTGGTGGTGATCGCCCTGGGGGCCGGGGGCGTGTGGACCCTGCCGCTGGCCGCGCTGGCCGGGGCGCTGGCCGCCATGGTGCTGGTCTACCGCCTGAGCCTGGTGCAGGGCAGGCGGCTCGATGCCCACATCCTGCTGCTCGCGGGCGTGGTGGTGAGCGCCTTCGCCGGGGCGGTGGTGAGCGCCATCCTGGTGCTTTCCGAGGCCAGCCAGCTCCGCAACGCCTTTCTGTGGATGCTGGGCGGCCTGAGCGGCGCCTCGTGGCAGGCCCTGCTGGTCTTCCTGGCCTACGCGATCCTGCCCCTGCTGGTCCTCGGCTGGCACGCCCGCGGCTTCGACCTCCTGGCGCTCGGCGATGAAACGGCGCGGCACCTCGGCACCGATCCCGAGCGGCTCAAGCGGGTGGCGTTCATCGCGACCGGCCTGCTCACCGCCGCGTCGGTCGCGGCGTGCGGCATGATCGGGTTTGTCGGCCTGGTGGTGCCGCACGCGCTCCGGCGCCTCTGGGGACCGCTCCACGCCCGGCTCCTCCCGGGGGCCTTCCTGGCCGGGGGCGCCTTCCTGGTCCTGGCCGATGCGCTGGCCAGGAGCCTCGCCCCGCCGCTCGAACTCCCCGTCGGCGTGGTCACCGCGCTGGTTGGGGTGCCGCTGTTCGCGGTCCTGCTCCGGCGGAGCATCGCATGATCGTCCGCGCCGACCGCATCTCGGTGCACTATCCCGGCCGGCCGGAACCGGCCGTCCACGAGGTAAGCCTTGAACTCGCCGCCGGCGCGCTGGTCGGCGTGGTGGGGCCCAACGGGAGCGGCAAGACCACCCTGCTGCGCGCCCTGCTGGGCACGCTCCCCCTTTCCGCCGGCTCGGTGACAATCCTCGACCGGCCGGTGGCCCGCTGGCCCGCGCGCGAGCTGGCCCGGCAGGTGGCGGTCGTGGCGCAGCGCGAGGAGGCACTCTTCCCCCTGACGGTGGCCGAGACGGTGGCGCTGGGCCGGTACGCCCACCTGGGACCGATCACGGCCCCCGGCGGCCGCGACCGCCGGGTCATCGAGGAGGCCATGGCCCGGGCCGACGTCGCGGAGTTCGCCAGGCGGAGCACCGATACGCTCTCGGGCGGCGAGTGGCAGCGGGTGCGGATCGCCCGGGCGCTGGCCCAGGAGCCGCGGGTGCTGGTCCTGGATGAACCGACCGCCTCCCTCGACGTGCGCCACGAGATGGAAGTCTTCGAGCTGGTCCGGCGCCTGGCCGCCGAGGGCATCGCCACCCTGCTGATCACCCATCACCTCAACCTCGCCGCCCGGTACGCCGACCGGCTGCTGCTCCTCCGCCAGGGCCGGGTGGCCGCCGAAGGGCCCCCGGCCGGGGTGCTGCGCCCCGAGATCGTCGCCGATGTGTTCGCCTGGCCCGTGGCCGTCACCACCTGGTCTGACGGCGCGCCCCAGGTCATTCCCCTCAAGCCCGGCGAGCAGCCGGAGAAGAGTCCCGCGTCATGAACTGCCGCACCCTTGCCCTGGTCCCGGTCCTCGTCCTCGCCCTGTCGCCGTCGGCCGCCGCGCAGCAGCGCGACACCGTCGAGCTGGAGGAGATCGTCGTAACCGCCGACCGGGCTCCAACCCCGCTGGCCCGGGTCATCTCCCCCACCACGGTCATCACCGGGGAACAGCTCCGGGAGCGGGGCATCTACTTCCTGCAGGATGCCCTGCGCCAGGTGCCAGGCGCCGCCGTCGTGCCTACCGGGAGTTACGGCGGGACCACCTCCCTCTTCCTCCGCGGTGGGGAGAGCGACTACACCAAGGTGCTGATTGACGGGGTGGCGGTGAACCAGGCGGGCGGGGCCTTCAACTTCGGAACCCTGAGCACCGACAACATCGAGCGGATCGAGGTGGTGCGCGGCCCGGTCTCGGTGCTCTACGGTTCGGATGCCGTCACCGGGGTGGTCAACGTGATCACCCGCCGCGGCGCCGGCCGCCTGCGGGGAGACCTCGCCGCCCAGGGCGGCACCCACGGCAGCTGGGTGGGCGCCGGCTCGGTGAGCGGTGGCAGCGCCGAAGCGTCGTACTCGGTGGGCGTCTCCCGCCTCACGACCGACGGCACCTACGCCTTCAACAGCGGGTTCTCCAGCACCGTCGCCTCCGGCGCCCTGAGCGTCCGGCCCGACGACCGCACCGACATCACCCTCACCGCCCGCACCGGCGACAACACCTTCCGCTTTCCCACCAACTCCGCAGGTGTGGCCAGCGACAGCAACCAGCGCAACCTCCAGGACGGCACCACCCTCGGCCTCGACCTGGGCCGCCGGGTGGGCGCCTCGACCGAGCTCCGAGTCATGCTGGCTTCCCACAGCCAAGTGGACGGGGCCAGCGACGGGCCCGACTTTCCGGGCGACACGATCGGCTTCTTCGGCTCCGAGAGCCAGACCCGGACCCTGCGGCGCTCCGCCGACGTGCGGAGCATCCTGCACCTGGCCTCGCGGGCCCGCCTCACGCTCGGGGCACAGGCCGAGTTCCAGGACCTCCGGGAGTTCAGCCGCTCGGAGTTCAACTTCGACACCGCGGTCACCGTGAGCGCCGACCCGCCGTTCGCGGCCACTCGCCGCAACCTGGGCGCCTACACCCAGGCCGTCGTGGATATCGGTCCCCGGGCGCTGCTCAACGTCGGGCTCCGCCTGGACGACAACCAGAAGTTCGGGACCCACCTCACCTACCGGGCCGGGGCGGTTTATGCGCTGGGCGCGGGGCTCCGAGCCCGAGCCGGGGTCGGCTCCGCCTTCAAGGAACCCTCCATCCGGGAGAACTACGCCCGGAGCCCGTTCGAGGTGGGCAACCCCGGGCTCGAGCCCGAGGAGAGCCGGGGGTGGGAGGTCGGCCTGGAGCAGACCCTGCTTCGGGGGACGCTGACCCTGGCCGCCAACTACTTCGACCAGCGCTTCCGCAACCTGATCCAGTACAATGGCGGCGCGCCGCCAGGCACCCCGACCTATGAGAACGTGGCCCGGGCCAGCAGCCGCGGCATCGAACTCCTTGCCGACCTGCGCCTCGCCCCGCGGACGACCGTGGCGCTGTCCTACACCTACCTCCGCACCCGGGTCGAAGACCCGGGGTACAGCACCGCGCCGGGTGACGTGTTCGTGGATGGGAAGGAACTGATCCGGCGCCCGGCCCACAGTGCCCGGCTGGACGGCCGATTCCGGCCGGTGGATCGCCTTGGCGTCGGCGTCGCGGTGAACTATGTCGGCCGGCGGGCGGATGTGGACTTCCAGCCCTTCCCCTCGGTGCGCACCAGCCTGCCCGCCTACTTCCTGGTGGATGCCGACCTGTCGCTCGAGCTGCGCATACCCGGACGGGCGCCGAGCGTGGCGGCCACCCTGCGGGGGGAGAACCTGTTCGACAAGCGCTATGAGACCGTGGTCGGCTTCCCCGGCCGCGGCCGGGCCCTCTTCGCGGGGCTCCGGGTCGGCCTCTGAGCGGGCGTGGCGCTCCGCGCCCCGTGGGGATCTCCTTCCGCGGGGCGGGGAGCGCAACAGTCGCATCCAGAGGCTGACCACTGCATCTTTCGGAATGATCCGTCACCGTGCCGCGACCCGCCTGGGAGTTCTCTTCCTGCTCGGCCTGGGGTGTGCTGAAGCCTCCGCCCCGCTGCCGGAACCGGTGGAAGTGGTCCTGATCCTCAACCAGGGCGATGCCTCGCTGAATGTCATCCCGGTCGAGTCGCCCACCGCTGTGGACACCATCTCGCTCCTGACCCTGGCCCAGCCCCCCGCCGGCATGGCGGCCCAGGGCCCGTGGGCCATTGTCCCGCTCGGCTCGGCGGACGCGGTGGCGGTGGTGGACCTGCGGGCCCGGGCGGTGACCCGGACCATTGATCTCGCCCCAGGCTCGGGCGCCACCGGTGCCACTGTGGTGGACGATTCCGTCGCCTACGTCGGCAATCCCGGCCTGAACACCGTCACCCGGATCAACTACCTCACCGGCGACACCGCCAGCGTGGCGGTGGGAGTGACACCGGAGGCGCTGGTCTTCACCCGGGGCCGGGTCTTCGTGGTGAACGCCAATCTCGCCGGCGGTGACCCCGCCGGGCCGAGCTGGATCTCGGTGGTTGACCCCGTCACCAACCGGCTCGCCACCGGGATTGACTCGATCCTCCTGCCGGGCCCGGGCGGGGCCGGGGCCGCGGTCATCGCCGGCGACGGCGTCCTGTACGTGCTCAACCGCGGCCCGGCCGACGGCAGCGTGAGCGGCCGGCTCTCGCTGGTGGACCCGGTGGCCCGGGCGGAAGCGGGGAGCTTCGGCGGATTTGGCGGCGCACCCGCGCGGCTGGCGGCGGACGGCATTGACCGGTTGTACATCAGCAGCCCCACCGAAGGGCTGATGGTCTTCGACCGGCTTGCCCGGCGGCTCATCCGCGGGGCGGGGGACGGAGTCGCCATCCCGACCATGAGCGGCGTTGCTGTGGACGATGCGGGACGGATCTATGGTCTCGAGGCCGGTCCCTGCGCCGGCCCGGTCGTGGGGCGGGTGCACGTCCTTCGCCGGAACCTGACCACCAGCCGGGTGCTGGACGTGGGCACCTGCCCGGTGGATGCGGTGGTGACCGAAGTCCCGCCCGCGCCCTAGGGCCTCAGAGCCCATGCCGCTCATCGCCACCCCGGCCATCGTCCTCGCCACCTGGCGCTACGGCGAGACCTCCAAGGTCGTCCGGCTGGCGACTCGCCATCACGGGGTGCAGAGCGTGATCGCCAAGGGCGCGCTCCGGCCCCGGAGCCGCTTCGGCGCGGCCCTCCAGGTGCTGAGCGGCGGCCAGGCACACTACATCCAGCACGATCACCGCGAGCTGCACACCCTCACCGCCTTCGACCTGCAGACGCTGCCCGTCCTCCTCACCCGGGACGTGGGCCGGTACGCTACCGCCACTGTCCTGGCCGAACTCCTGCTCCGGGTGGCGCCGGCGGAACCACACCCCGAGGCATTCGAGGCGCTGGCCACCTCCCTCCGCCAGCTGGAGCTGGAGCCCTCCGGCTCGCTCGAGGCGGCGGCCCTCCACGCCGTCTGGGGCCTGGTGGCGGCCCTCGGCTTCGCACCGGGCGTGGCGGCCTGCGTGCGCGACGGGCGCCCGCTGGCGACCGGCGGGTCGCTCCCGTGGAGCCTGCAGGAAGGGGGAGCGCTCTGCGCCGCCTGCGCCCGCGGCACCGAGACCGTCCTGCTCCCCGCCGACGCGGCCGCCGCGCTGCGCGAGCTGCTCGGGCAGGGCAGCGCCTTCCCCGAGCTGGATCGCTCCAACGCCGCCGCGCACCGGCGGCTGGTGGCCCGCTACATCCGCCACCACGTCGGTGAAGGAGCCACCCTTCCCGCGCTCGAGTTCTGGCAGCAGCCCGCCTGGGTGCCGGCATGATCATCGGAACCGCCGGCCACATTGATCACGGCAAGTCGGCCCTGGTGCAGGCCCTGACCGGCCAGGCCATGGACCCGCTGGAGGAAGAGCGCCGCCGGGGCATCACCCTGGACCTGCACTTCGCGCCGCTGCCGCTCGAGGGCGGCGGTCTGGCCGGGGTGGTGGATGTGCCGGGGCACGAGGACCTGGTCCGGTCCATGGTTGCCGGAGCGGCGGGACTCGATCTGGTGCTGCTGGTCGTGGCCGCCGACGAGGGGATCATGCCCCAGACCCGGGAGCATCTCGCCATCGTGGAGCAGCTCCGGCTCGGGGCCGGCATCCCGGTCATCACCAAGGCCGATCTGGTAGAACCGGAGTGGCTGGCCATGGTCCGGGGCGAGGTCGAGGCCTGGCTCTCGGCCTCGCCCGTCAGCTTCACGCCGCCGGTGGCCGTGTCGGTGCGCACCGGCGCCGGGCTGGACCAGCTCCGCGCCCTGATCCCGGCCACCCTGTCGGCGCGCCGGCCCCGGGGCACGGACGCCGATCTCCTCCGCCTGCCGGTGGACCGGGTCTTCTCACTCCCGGGTGCCGGTACCGTGGTCACCGGCACGCTCTGGTCCGGCCGGCTCGCGGTGGGCGACCTTGTGCACATCCTGCCGGGGGCCCACGAGGGCCGGGTCCGGTCGCTCGAGCGGCACGGACAGGCGCTGGCCGAGGCCACCCCCGGCGACCGAATCGCGGTGGCCCTCGCCGGTATCGAGCGGGAATCGGTGCAGCGGGGGGCCGTGCTGGTGTCGGCCGGTTCACCCTGGGAGGCCACCGGGGCCGTGGATGTTTACCTGGAACTCCTCCCCTCCGCCCCTCGCCCCCTGGCCAACCAGAGCCGGATTCGGGTCCACCTTGGCACCTCGGAAACCATGGCCCGCGTGAAGCTGGCCGAACCGATCCCCCCCGGTGGCCGCGGCTTCGCGCGGCTCACGCTGGAGGAACCCGCGCTGGCCCGCGGCGGTGACCGGGCGGTCATCCGGAGCTACAGCCCCGTGACCACGATCGGGGGCGCACTCGTGGTGGATCCGCTCCCGCCCCGCGGCCGGCCCCAGTGGGACGCCGCTCTTGCGGAAGCGGAACCCGTCGCCCGGCTGACCGCCCTGCTGGCCCGGCGCGCCGAGGGAGTGCCGGTGCCCCTCGTGCCGGTCCTCACCGGGCTGCCACCGGCATCGGTTCGGGCGGCCGGGGCCGGCCGGATGTTCATGGAAATCGGCGGTACGCTCCTGCTCGAGAGCCGCGTCCGGGATGCGGCGGCCCGGCTCCAGGCCACCCTCGCGGAGTATCACCGCGGCCACCAGGCCGAGCGGGGCATGCCCATCGAGACCCTGCGGGCGGGCCAGGGCCTGGCGGGGCAGGCGGCCCTGGACCGGCTGCTCCACGCCGGGGTCGTGGTGACCGAAGACGGCATGGTACGGGAGGCGGCCTTCCGGCCGAGGGCTGCTGGTGGCGACGCCATGGTCGAGCGGATCGTCCAGCGGGTCGAGGCGGGGGCGCTCACGCCACCCTCGGTGGCCGAGCTGGAAGCGGAGCTGCGGGCCCCCGGGACCGCGGATGCTCTCCGGCTGGCGGCCCGGAACGGGAGGCTGGTGGCCGTGGAGCGCGACCGCTACTACGGGCAGCCGGCCCTGGCCACGTTCACCCGGACCCTCGCCGACCTGGCCGCGCGCGGCCCCATCACCCCGCCGGCGGTGCGCGATGCCCTGGGGATCTCGCGGAAGTACCTCATCCCGCTGCTCGAGTGGGCCGACCGCTCGGGGCTCACCATCCGCGACGGCGACGTCCGGCGCGGTGGCCCCCGGCTGCCGGGCCCCTCGACCGGGGGATGACCGCCGGGGCGCCCGGGGGCGGGCTTTCTTGCGTTCATCCCGCGGCCCGGTGATCTTGCCTCTCAACTTCACGAGGCAGGTCGGCAGGCACCATCCAGGTAGGAGGACATTCCATGACCGGGAGCTACTGGCCCGGGATCGTCCTCGCGCTGCTCGCCGGCCTCGGTACCGCTGCCTCCGCGCAGGAACGGCCCCCGCCGGCAGTCGAGCTCCGGGAGAACTATCCCAACCCGTTCTTCCCCGCGACAACGATCCCGTTCGTTCTCAACCCCGAACTGTGCGACGGAGGCCAGCAGCCACTCGTCAGTCTGAAGATCTACAACGTGCTGGTGCAGGTCGTAGCCGTCCCGATCCTTCTCAACTCCAACGGTGAGCGAGTGGACGGGCTCCGGCTCCGCTGCGGCGCCCACGAGGCCTACTGGGACGGCCGAATCATGAACGGAACCCGGGAACTGACTCCCGGGATCTACTACGCCCAACTCACGGTTGAGGGGGTCCGCTATACCCTGAAGATGATCGCTCGACGCTGAGGCACGGGGCTCCCGGTCGCGGGAGCCACCGGCCGATGCGCCTGCCAGACCGGCAGATTTCTCCGGCCCGCCCTTTGCCTCCCTGGACGCCAGAGCCACATTTAGAGGCGAGGACCCGATGATCCGACCCGAAAGACTGACGATCAAGGCCCAGGAGGCCTTCCGCGAGGCCGCCGCCGTGGCAGCGGCCCGGGGCAATCCCGTCGTCAATGACACCCATCTCTTCAGCGCCCTGCTGGCCCAGGACGAAGGGGTCGTGCGGCCGCTGCTCCAGAAGAGCGGCCTCAACGTCACGGCCCTTATTACCGAGACCGACCGCGAACTCGACCGGCTGCCCCGCCAGGAGGGGGGCGGGGAAGCGACGTTCGCGCGGGAACTGCACAAGGTCTTCGACCGGGCCGAGGCCGAGGCCAAGCAATTGGGCGATGCCTATGTCTCCACCGAGCACCTGCTGGTGGGGCTGGCGGATGAGAAGGGCACCACCGCCCGCCAGCTCCTTGGCACCCACAACGTCTCGGCGGAGGACCTCCGGGCCGCGCTGGCGGGGGTGCGCGGCTCGCACCGGGTGACGGACCAGTCTCCCGAGTCGCAGTACCAGGCCCTGGAGCGCTTCACCCGCAACCTCACCGACCAGGCCCGCAAGGGAAAGCTGGACCCGGTCATCGGCCGGGACGAGGAGGTCCGCCGGGTCATGCAGGTGCTGTCCCGCCGTACCAAGAACAACCCGGTGCTCATCGGCGAACCCGGGGTCGGCAAGACCGCCATCGTGGAAGGGCTGGCCCAGCGGATCGTCAACGGGGACGTGCCGGAGTCCCTCAAGCACAAGGACATCGTCGCCCTGGACATCGGGCTGCTGCTCGCCGGGGCCAAGTACCGGGGCGAGTTCGAGGAGCGGCTCAAGGCGGTGGTCAAGGAACTCACCCAGGCCGAGGGCCGGTTCGTCGTGTTCATCGACGAGATGCACACCCTGGTGGGGGCCGGCGCCGCGGAGGGGGCGGTGGACGCGAGCAACCTGCTCAAGCCGGCGCTGGCGCGGGGCGAACTCCACGTGGTCGGCGCCACCACCCTGGACGAGTACCGCAAGCACGTCGAGAAGGACGCGGCCCTCGAGCGCCGCTTCCAGCCGGTGCTGGTGGGCGAGCCGAGCGTCACCGACACCATCGCCATCCTGCGCGGTCTCAAGGAGAAGTACGAGGTGCATCACGGTGTGCGGGTCACCGACAACGCCCTGGTGGCCGCCGCTTCGCTGTCCGACCGCTATATCGGCGACCGTTTCCTCCCCGACAAGGCCATTGACCTGGTGGACGAGGCCGCCAGCCGCCTCCGCATGGAGATTGACTCGCTGCCCCAGGAGATTGACGAGGTCGAGCGCCGGATCCTGCAGCTGGAGATCGAGCGCCAGGCCCTCCTCAAGGAGAAGGACCGGGCCGCCGTGGAGCGCCGCAAGGCGGTGGAACAGGAGATGGCCGGCCTCAAGGAGCGCTCCGGCGCCATGAAGGCGCAGTGGCAGGCCGAGAAGCTCGCCATCGGGCAGATCCACGCCCGCCGCCAGGAAGTGGAGGCGCTCCGCACCGAGATGGACCAGGCCCGCCGCCGGGGGGACCTGCAGCGGGCCGCCGAACTCCAGTACGGCCGGATCCCGGAGCTGGAGGGAGAGATCGCCGCCGAGGAGAAGCGGCTCGCCCAGATCCAGGCCGGGGTGAAGTACCTCAAGGAAGAAGTGGACGCGGAGGACATCGCCCAGGTTGTGGCCAAGTGGACCGGCGTCCCTGTGGCCAAGATGCTGGAGAGCGACCGGGAGCGCCTGGCCCGGCTGGAGGAGGAGCTGGCCCGGCGGGTGGTGGGCCAGCAGCCGGCGCTGGAAGCGGTCTCCAACGCCGTCCGTCGCAGCCGGGCCGGGCTGGCCGACCCCAACCGGCCCACCGGGTCCTTCATCTTCCTCGGCCCCACCGGCGTCGGCAAGACCGAGACCGCGCGGGCGCTGGCGGAGTTTCTCTTCGACGACGAGCGGGCCGTGGTGCGGCTCGACATGTCGGAGTACATGGAGAAGCACTCGGTCGCCCGGATGATCGGCGCCCCGCCGGGCTACATCGGGTTCGAAGAGGGTGGCCAGCTCACCGAGGCGATCCGCCGCCGGCCCTACAGCGTGATCCTCTTCGACGAGATCGAGAAGGCCCACCCCGACGTCTTCAACCTGCTGCTGCAGATCCTGGACGAGGGCCGCCTGACCGACAGCCAGGGGCGGGTGGTGGACTTCCGCAACGCCGTCATCATCATGACCTCAAACATCGGGAGCCAGCTCATCCTGGAAGCCGGCGAGGCGGATGAGGACTCGTGGCGCGGCGTGGAGTCCGCGGTCCGCAACCTGATGAACCAGCACTTCCGCCCCGAGTTCCTCAACCGGGTGGACGAGATCATCGTCTTCCGCCAGCTGGGACGGGCCGAGATCGCCAACATCGTGGAGCTGCAGCTGGCCCGGCTGGTGGAGCAGCTGGCCCAGCGCCAGATCACCCTGGTGGTCACCCCGGAGGCGAGGAGCCTGCTGGCCAGCGAAGGCTATGACCCGGTCTACGGCGCCCGGCCGCTCAAGCGGGTCATTCAGCGCCGGCTGCAGAACCCGATCGCCCTGGAACTGCTGGAAGGGAAGTTCGCCGACGGGGACACGGTGCGGGTGGACCGGGAGGGCGACTCGCTCCGGTTCACGCGCCAGGAGACCGCGCCCGAGCGGGCCAGTGCCTGATACCCCAGCCTCCGCAGCAGACCTGGAGGGGATGCGCCTGGCCCTGGCCGAGGCGCGCCGGGGGATGGGTGCAGGTGAGGTGCCGGTCGGCGCCGTGGTCCTGCTCGACGGCGGGGTCATCGGCGCCGGGTACAACGAGACCGTGGCCCGCGCCAACCCGACGGCCCACGCGGAGTTTCTCGCGGTCTGCCGGGCCCTCGCCCATCAGGGGGTTGATCGGCTTCCGGGTGCCACGATCTACGTGACCCTCGAGCCCTGCGCCCAGTGTGCCGGTGCGCTGGTGCTGGCCAAGATGGGGCGCGTGGTCTTCGGGGCCTGGGACGACAAGGCAGGGATGGCCGGCTCACTCGGCGACCTGCTCCGACATCCCCGGCTCAATCATCGAGCCGAGGTGCTGGGCGGAGTCCTGGCCGGGGAGTGCGGCGAGCTGCTGAGGGGGTTCTTCGCGGAGCGGCGGGGAGCCTAGGTCCCGAAAGGACGAAACGCCCGATCCCTTTTGGGACCGAGCGCCTTACCACGGCCTGGCATCACCCGGTTGCCGCCTCCGGGGCCCCGAAGGGCTATGACTCAACTGGCGAGGAGTATACCCGGGCACCCCGCCGTTCCGCAACCCCCCCCCCAGGGAGCCCGGGGGGGCCGGGTTCAGTCCTCCTCGCCGGCCTCGGGGCCAGCCCCCTCCCGCGCCGCCTGCGAGCTCCTGAGCTGGTCGGCGGATCCGACATAGGCGCTGGCGGCCCCGTGGCGGTACACCAGCTCGCCGCCGCTATGGCCCACTGCCACCCCAGCCACCACCAGCCCGACCGCCCCCGCAGTGGCGACAATCCGGGCCGCCTGGCCCACACCGCCCCCGATTAGACCCGCCCCCATCACCACCAGGAGCACCCCCGAGAGGGCAAGGAACCGCTCGGCGGACTCTTCATGGGCGTGCAGCGCCGCCTCAGGGACCACTTCTTCCACCCTCTCTTCCTGGCCTTCACCGGTCTTGAGTGCGGCCCACGCCGAGACCAGCAGCAGGGCGGAGATGGCCACCGGGATGGCCCAGGCGCGGGCCGGGCGAGCTCCACGCCGGATGACCCACAGGGCAGCGAAAACCACCAGCGGCAGGAGAACTACCAGGACGATCGGGAAATGCACGACGGCGGGATGCAGCGGATCGGGCAGCACAGCTTGCTCCAGGGTTGAGTGTGCCGACACGATGGGCAAGGCCATCCCGTCCCACAATCGGGCAGATGCCGGAGCGGGCCATTTCGGGTATCATTGCCCTCATGCACGTCGGATGCCGGAGGCGGGATGAGTGAAACGCCGGAGCGAGGCATGCGCCTCCTCCTGCTGGCGATTGTCCTCCTGATGATCGTCGGCGGTTCGATTGACATCGCGCTCGACGCGCCGGCCAGCTGGTGGTCCCTCCACGTCATCTATGAGCTTTTCCTCATCGCGGCCGGGCTGGTCGGGGCGGTCTGGCTCTGGCTGGGCTGGATCCGGGCGGAGCGGGCCAACCGGAATCTCCGGCAGTCGCTCGAGGCCCGGGGGGCGGAGCGGGACGCCTGGCGGGCACGGGCTCAGCGGGCGCTGGACGGCCTGGGGCAGGAGGTGAGCCGGCAGTTCGAGCTGTGGGGCCTCACCGCAGCCGAGCGGGAGGTGGCGCTGCTCCTGCTCAAGGGCCGGAGCCACAAGGAGATTGCCGCGGACACCGGACGGAGCGAGCGCACGGTGCGCCAGCACGCGGTCTCGGTGTATGGCAAGGCCGGCCTGGGCGGCCGGGCGGAGCTGGCGGCCTTCTTCCTGGAGGACATCGTCCTTCCTGCCCCGGCCCAACGCGATGCCGTGACCCCCACGCCGGCCGCCGGCCGCTAGGGCGCCATGCTGTATTCCGCCGCCACGATCCGGCCCCGCCAGTAGGTGTACCGCCCTTCGGGGAGTTCCCAGGCGATCTCGCCCCGCCGCGGTACCATCATCCCGGCCACCCGCTCGTAGTCCCCGAAGGTCCCGATCCACGGAGTCAGGATCTGCCGCCCCTCCACCGAGCGGTACCGCTCCGCCGACATCCCGGTGATTTCACCATCCGGCCCGAAGTGAAAGTCCACCGAGGCGGTGACACCGTGGTCGGTGAGGGTGGCTCGCGCGGTCGAGTCGTTCACCGGCGCCCAGGTCAGGGCCGGTCCCGGGCGCAGCATGGTCGGCACCCATGGGGCCTCGGCGAGCAGGCGCTGGAGCGAAGCGGAACTGACTTCGGCAGACCCCGTTTCGTGGGCGAGGGTCAGCAAACCCTCCAGCGCCGCGTGCATCGTGCCCGTGCCGGCGACGTAGCTGTCCCGCACTCGCACTCCCACCAGCGGGGCGATCCGGATGTCGGCATCCCAGATCAGGCCGGGAGGATTGGTTGTCACCCGGTCCACGGCGGTGAAGCGGCTCGCCGCGCTCCCCGGACGGAGGAAGAATTCTCCCTCCTGAATCAGCCGGGCACCCAACACCGGAGCCGTTTCCGGGCCGAGCGCAAAGGAGAGATAGCGGGCCACCGGGGCAGGGAGGTCGCCTGCTTCTGGCGGACCAGTCCTCCCTGGCGGCCTGGAGATGGACTCCAGCCTGGCCACCAGCCCAGTCGTCTCCTTCCGCCAGCGGCGGTGGGCCAGCCAGGTGGCAAACGCGAGGGCGGTCAGGACCGCGGCCAGGAGCAGCAGCCCGGCCTGAAGCAGCTTGGGCATCGCATCCTCCCGAAAGAGCGCCAGCGGCGCTCGGCTCCAATTTGGGTCACAGCCCCTGAATCGGTGATGAACGGACCGGGAAGGGAAGCTGGGCGTGGGAGACTCACCCGCATCGGGTCGGCGGGTGGACCGTGGGCCGCTTGGCGCTGGGCGCGACGGTGGTTAGCTTTTCGGCCCCGGTCTTCCCGGCCCGCCGATGCGGTCCCGGGCCGGCGTCGGGCATTGCAAGTCGTTGCGGCACAACATGGACAGGTGTCCGAGTGGCTGAAGGAGCCGGTCTCGAAAACCGGTAAACCCGCAAGGGTTTCGAGGGTTCGAATCCCTCCCTGTCCGTCGAACCGAGTGGGGCCCGAGAGGGCCCCATTTTGTTTTCCCCGGCGGCCGGAACGGCGGCACCGCCTGGCGTTGAGGACTCTGTCTTCCCAGGTGGCCTTGACGGACATCAGAGGCAGCGGATCTTGAGTGCCACCCACCCCGCATCCCCGCTTCCCGGAGGTTCCGCATGCACTTCGGTTACTGGCTTGCCATCCTCGGCGCCGCGTTCACGGCCTGGATGATCGGCGCGCTGTGGTATTCGCCGCTCCTGTTCGCCAAGGCCTGGGTCCGGGCCCACGGCTACACCCCGGAGAAAGTCGCGGCGATGCAGGCCACCGCCGCCCGGGCGTACGCCGGGTCCTTCGTGGCCTTCGTGGTGATCGCCGCCGTCCTGAGCCTCTTCCTGCACCATCTCGGTGCCAGCACGATGGCGAGTGGGGCAGGGTGGGGGTTCCACGCCTGGCTGGGCTTTGCGCTTCCGATCGGCTTCACCGCCAACCTCTACTCCGACAAGCCCATCACCACGTTCCTGATTGATGCGGGCTACCAGCTGGTGTACCTGACCGTGATGGGCGGGATCCTCGGCAGGTGGGGGTGAGGCGCTGATCCTGCTCCCCACCCTCGACCAGTTCCTGGGATCCATCCTCGGCCTCGCCCTCGGTGATGCGCTCGGCGCCGTTGTCGAGGGCCGGCCGCCGGCGGAGGCCGCGGATTACGTGGATCAGGTGCTCGGCAATGGCGGGGCGGGGAGCCGTGGCCGGCGGCCCTTCGAATTCGGGCAGGTCACCGACGACACCCAGCTGATGCGGGAGCTGTTGCTGACCATCGAGGACACCGGGACACCCGATCCGGCGCGTTTCGCCGAGCGGCTGCGGCAGTTCGTCGCGTCGGGCGACCTGATCGGAGGCGGACAGGCGCCCCTCGCCGCGACCGTCGCGCTCTCGCTCGGGGTCCCCTGGCAGCAAGCGGGTATCGCGCCGCCCTATGCCGGCAATGGGGCGGCGATGCGGGTGGGACCGCTCGGGCTGATGTATGGCCACGACCCCGCCCGGCTCACTTCGGCCGTCCTGGATCAGGCGCGGGTGACCCACCGCGATCCACGAGCCGCCGCGGGCGCGCTGGTAATCGCCCTGGCCGCCGCCCGCGCCGCCGACCCCCGCCCGATTGTGCCCCGGGATTTTGCCACGGAGATCGCGCGGCAGGTCCGGCCGACCGACGCCAGCGTGGCTGCTGCCGTGCAACAGGTGGCCGACTGGGCAGCGCTTCCGATGGCGGAGGCACTCGCCTACCTGGCCGATCACCCGATCGGGCCGGAGTGCCCATGGCCGGGACACGGAGTCTCCCCCTTCGTGACCGGCAGCGTCTGCTGGAGCCTGTACGCCTTCCTGCACCATCCCGACTCGTGGTGGGACGCGGTGTGCTTGGCCATCAGGGTCGGCGGCGACACCGATACCCTGGCCGCGATGACCGGGAGCATCGCCGGGGCCCGCCACGGCAGCCAGGCCCTGCCGGAATCCCTCACGGCGCGCCTCACCGACCGCGGACGCTGGGACCGCGCGCACCTGGTGGGCCTGGGGGAGCGCTGCCACCGGCTGATCCGCTAGCACCGCCGGGAAACGGGAACGGCCGGACCTTTTCGGCCCGGCCGCGTGGCGGAGGACAGGGTTCCACGGGGGGAGGTCCGGCGTCCGCCGGCCTCCCCCGGACTGCGGCTACTGCACGTTCTGCCGAAGCTTGGCGATGTCCAGCATCGGAATCCCGCCCTCGGTGGGGACCAGCACCACCAGGTTGTTGGACCCCTTCATGTCGTGCAGCACCTCGAGGTACTGCTTGGTGAGCGCCTCGGCGGTCAGCGTCTGGTTGAGGAGGCGCTGCTGGTCGCTCTGCAGGCGGGCCACCTCCACCCGGTGGCGCTCGGTCTGGATCTGCTGCTCCTGGGCGATCTTGGCGTTGATGGCCGCGACCACCTGGGCCGGCGGCTGCAGGTCCCGCAGGAAGAAGGCCGTCACCTCGGCAATGCGGAACGGCTCCCCGCCGGCCCGGGGCTGGGTGATGAGGGCCGAGTCCACCAGCGCCTGCATATGGTGGGCAATCTCGGTGCGCTTGGAGATATCGTTGATCGAGAACCGCACCATGCCGTCCCGCACACCCTGCCGGATCGCGTTATGGACAATGGAGTGAATCTGCTCCTCGGTCCCGATCTCCACGAAGATGCGGGGCGCGTCCTGGGGATTGATCTGCCAGCGGAGGCCGGCATCCACCGTCATGCCCATCTGCTCGCTGGACAGCGCCTCGATGGACTCCGCCTGCTCGCCGAACTGGGGAAACTGCTCCTCACGGGTCGAGTAGCGCTCCATGGACGACCAGGGCGCCACGAAGTGGATGCCGGGCAGGTAGGGCCGGTCGTCCACGCTTCCGAACGCGTGTTTCACCCCCACGGTGCCTGGATCAATGACGACCACCAGGGCCCCGATCATGATCAGCCCGCCCAGGGTGCCGAAGGCGAGCCCCATGGCCCGGAGCAGGCCGGAACTCCGGTTTCCCGGGCTTCCCGAGCGGGCCACCATCATGAAGAACGAGACCAGCAGGAGGACGCCGCCGAAGACGAGCTTGCCCATGGTGCACCTGGAAGGGGGATGGGGAAGGCAAGAAGGTAAGGCGTCCCGGCAGGACCGGCCAGCGGGCCCGGAATCGTTGACACTGTCCGACGCCTGCCGCTAAGTTGAGCGCCCGCAGTGCCAGGGGACGGGTGCTCGAGTGGTTTAAGAGGCACGCCTGGAAAGCGTGTAAACCCGCAAGGGTTTCGCGGGTTCGAATCCCGCCCTGTCCGTGGAGTTTCCCGCATCCGAACGGCCTCCGGTACCACTCCGCAGGCCGTTCTTGTGATTTTTCGGGGGCGTGGCCCCGCCGCAGGGAACCGCTTGGCGCCTGCCAGCGTATCTTCCTTATAGCCCCACGGGAGCCGTCATGCTGATTCGCCGCCCGCCCGACATCCGAACCGCCGAGATCACCGATGAACGGCTGTACCTGAGCCGGCGCGAGTTCCTGGGCGGGCTGGCGGCGGCTGGCGTGGCGCTCTCCGCCGGCGAGCGGACGGCCATTGCCGAGGGTCTTGCCCGGGAAGCCCGGCGGGCCGGCGGGGCCGGGGACGACAAGCTCACCCCGTACGAGTCGGTCACCACCTACAACAACTTCTACGAGTTCGGCACCGACAAGGACGAACCCGCCCGGCTGGCCCGGGACTTTCGGGTCCGGCCCTGGAAGGTCCGTATTGATGGAGAGGTCAGCCGGCCCGCGGATTACGATTTCGATGACCTGATCAAGCCCTACAAGCTCGAGGAGCGGGTCTACCGGCACCGCTGCGTCGAGGCGTGGAGCATGGTGGTCCCCTGGATGGGGTTCCCGCTCAAGGACCTCATTGCGCGGGTCGAGCCCACCAGCCGGGCCAAGTACATCGAGTTCACCACCCTGCTGGACCCCAGGCAGATGCCGGGGCAGCGGCGGGGCATCCTGCCCTGGCCCTACGTCGAGGGGTTGCGGCTGGACGAGGCCCAGCATCCCCTGGCCATCCTGGTGACCGGCCTGTACGGCAAGCCGCTGCCCAACCAGAACGGGGCCCCGCTCCGGCTGATCGTGCCCTGGAAGTACGGCTTCAAGGGAGGCAAGTCCATCGTCCGGATCCGGTTCTCCGAGACCATGCCGCGGACCACCTGGAACGAGGTGGCGCCGGACGAGTACGGCTTTTTCGCCAACGTGAACCCGGCGGTGGACCACCCGCGCTGGAGCCAGGCCCGGGAACGTCGCATCGGGGAGCTGTTCAAGCGTCCCACCCTGCCGTTCAACGGCTACGCCGACCAGGTCGCCGGCCTGTACACCGGCATGGACCTGCGCCGCCATTTCTGAGTCCCGCCCGGCCCAGGTGATTCGCCCGGCGCGGCTCCTCAAGCCGGCGGTGCTGCTGGCGTCGCTGGGCCCGGCCCTCTGGCTGGCCTGGGGGGCCGCGGGATTCGGCTCGCTGGGCGCCGATCCGGTCAAGAGTCTCCAGATCGTCACCGGACTGGCCGCGCTGGTCCTGCTGCTGGTGACCCTTGCGGTGACCCCCCTCCGGCGGGCGTTGTCGTGGAACTGGCTCGGCCCGCTGCGGCGGACCCTGGGCCTCGCCGCCTTTGGCTACCTGCTGCTGCACGCCCTCATCTACTTCATCCTGGACCAGTCGCTCGATCCCCGGCTGATCTGGGAGGACACCGTGCAGCACCCCCGCATCGCGGTCGGCTTCGTGGCCTGGCTGCTGCTCATCCCCCTGGCGCTCACCTCCACCGACCGGGCCATCCGCCGGATGGGCAAGCGCTGGGGCCGGCTGCACCGCCTGATCTATCCCGCCACGTTCCTGGGGGTGCTGCACTACCTGATGGTCCAGAAGCTGGACCTCCGGGATGGCCTCCTGTTCGCGGGGGTCTTCGCGCTCCTCATGCTGGCCCGGCTCCCGGGGCTCCGGCCGGGGAAGGGCGCTCGGCCCGGCTGACCCACTGCCCGCCGGGGCACCGACCGACTAGTTTCCCGGCCAACGATGCCATCACGGTCCACCCTCCTCGACGAGCGAGCCATCGCCCGGGCGCTGACGCGCATGGCCTCGGAACTTGTGGAGCGCTCCCAGGGCGGGGCCGACCTGGTGCTGGTGGGTATCCAGCGCCGCGGGGTCGAGCTGGGCCAGCGCCTCGCCCGGCTGGTGGAGCAGCTGGAGGGCCGCCCGGTCCCCTGCGGCAAGCTGGACATCACGCTCTACCGGGACGATCTCCAGGCCATCGGGGCCCGGCCGGTCATCGGTGAGACCCAGATCCCCGGCGACCTCGACGGCCGCACTGTGGTGATCGTGGACGACGTCCTCTACACCGGCCGCACTATCCGGGCCGCCCTCGACGAACTGGCCGACTTCGGGCGCCCCCGGCGCATCCTGCTCTGCGTTCTGGTGGACCGCGGGGGCCGGGAACTCCCCATCCAGCCCGACATCGTCGGCCTCAGCCAGCCCACCGCCACCGGGGACCAGGTGGACGTGCTGGTCCGGGAACTCGACGGCCGCGACGCCGTCGAGCTGGTGCGGGCCACGTGACGCCGGTGCCCGCGCTCGGCAAGGACCTGATCGGGCTCGAGCACCTGACCGCCGGGCAGATCGGGCTCATCCTGGACACGGCCGAGCCCTTCAAGGAAGTGAGCGAGCGCCAGATCAAGAAGGTGCCGGCGCTCCGCGGCAAGACCATCGTCAACCTCTTCTTCGAAGCCTCCACCCGCACCCGAATCTCCTTCGAGTTCGCCGAGAAGCGGCTCTCGGCGGACACCGTCAACGTGGCCTCGTCGGGCAGTTCCGTGGCCAAGGGCGAGACCCTGGTGGATACGGCCCGCAACCTCGAGGCGATGCGGATTGACATGGTGGTCATCCGCCACGCCGCCTCCGGCTCGGCCGAGTTCCTGGGCCGGCGGATCCGCTCTAACGTGATCAACGCGGGCGACGGCCAACATGAGCACCCCACCCAGGCGCTGCTCGACCTGCTCACCCTGCGGGACCGCTTCGGCCGGGTGGAAGGGCTCAAGGTGGCCATCTGCGGGGACGTGCTCCACAGCCGGGTGGCCCGGAGCAACATCTGGGGTCTCAGGAAGCTGGGCGCCGAGGTGGCGGTGTGCGGGCCGGCCAGCCTGCTGCCCCGCGACATCCGCGAACTAGGCGTCGAGGTGATCCCGCGGATCGAGGACGCCATCGCCTGGGCCGATGCCCTCAACGTCCTCCGGCTCCAGCTGGAGCGGATGACCGGCGGCTTCATCCCATCGCTGCGGGAGTACAACCGGGTCTTCGGGATCACCCGGGAGCGCCTCGAGCGGGCCCGGAAAGAGATCGTGGTGATGCACCCCGGCCCCATGAACCGCGGGGTGGAGATTGACAGCGACGTGGCCGACGGCCCGCACAGCGTGATCCTGCCACAGGTGACCAACGGCGTCGCGGTCCGGATGGCGGTGCTCTACCTGCTCGCCGGCGGCGCCCCCGACTGGCAGCACCAGGGAGGCAGTGAGTGACGCGACCGATTCTCATCAAGGGTGGCCGGGTCATTGACCCGTCGCGGCAGAGCGACGCCATTGCCGACGTCTACCTGGCCGAGGGCCGGGTGGCCTCGGTGGGACGGAACATCGTGGGGGAGGACGGCTGCCAGGTGATCGAGGCCGCGGGCAAGGTGGTCGCGCCCGGGCTGATTGACCTGCACGTGCACCTGCGGGAGCCGGGCTTCGAGGACCTGGAGACCGTGGCCACTGGGGCCATGGCGGCCGCGGCGGGCGGGTTCACGGCGGTCTGCGCCATGCCCAACACCGACCCGCCCCTGGACAACCAGGGCGCCATCGGGTTCGTCATCAGCCAGGCCCAGAAGGCGGGCAAGGCCCGGGTCTACCCGGTGGGGACCATCTCCCTCGGCCAGAAGGGGGAGAAGCTGTCCGAGTTCGGCGAGCTGATGAGCGCCGGGGCGGTGGCCGTCAGCGACGACGGCCGACCGGTGATGAACTCCCACCTGATGCGCACCGCCCTGGAGTACGCCAGGACCTTCGGGATCCCCGTGGCCGACCACTGCGAGGAGATCACACTGGCCCAGGGCGGCGCCATGCACGAGGGACTGGTGGCCACCCGCCTTGGCCTCAAGGGCATTCCGGCCGCCGCGGAGGAGATTCATGTTGCCCGCGACATCATCCTGTCGGAGCTGACCGGGGGGCACATTCACCTCTGCCACATGAGCACGCGGGGCTCGGTGGCGCTGATCCGGCGGGCCAAGGACATGGGCCTCCAGGTGACCGCCGAGGTCACCCCCCACCACTTCACCCTGACCCACGAGGCCTGCCAGGGCTACAACACCAACGCCAAGATGAACCCGCCGCTCAGGGAGGCGGCGGATGTCGAGGCGCTGCAGGGCGCCCTGAAGGATGGCACCGTGGACGTCATCGCCACCGATCACGCCCCCCATCATTACGACGCCAAGGAACGCGAGTTCGACGAGGCGCCTAACGGCATCCTGGGCCTGGAGACCGCTTTCGGCCTCGCGGTGACCCAGCTGGTGGCCCCGGGCCTGATGGCCCTGCCGGACCTCCTGTACCGCATGAGCACCCGGCCGGCCCAGCTGTTCAAGCTCCCCGGCGGGTCCCTGGCGGTGGGCGCGCCGGCGGACGTCGTGATCCTCGATCCCGAGGCGGAATGGACCGTGGACCCGGGCCGCTTCTACTCGAAGAGCCGCAACACCCCCTTCGGGGGGAGGAAGCTCCGGGGGCGGGCGGAGACGACCATTGTCAGGGGCAGGGTGGTCTACCAGCGCCAGGGCGACTGAGCCCCGTCCGGGCCCCGGCCGGGTCGGCGGCTTTCGGCAGCCGACGCGCGAGTTAGATTTGCCCGTCGGGAGTTGAGATATCGCCGGGATGCGGGGCGTCTCTCCATGCCCGCCGCCGGGGGTTCACCGGGCGAGGCTTGGCCGGGAGGGACTCCCGGGCCATCTTCCCCCGAGGGGACTGGCGGCAGTGGACAACCGCCTGGCGCCATCTCCTGGGACGGCCACCAAGTCCGGCCGTCGGGCGGTCCCGGACGGGGCGCGGAAGGGCAGCCGGGCACCAGGCATGGCGGCCCGCCGGGGGGCGGATCGCTTCGGAAAGCAAGCACCGCGCGGCGATGATCCTGCTCGCCGCCCGACCGGCCGGCCCGGTACGCCGGCCCACTCACGGCCAGGTGCGGGCGCTGGCTGGCCTGCGAGAGAAACCGGGACATGACCAAGGCAACCGCCGACAACGAGAACCCGATCGAACGGCTGCTCCAGGACCGGGCCCAGTTCGTCAATTGGCTGGCCCGCCTGAATTCCCCCGGGGAAGCCGCGGGGAGCGTGCCGGAGAGTGTCCGGGCGCGGGTACGGAGCGACTACCAGCGCCGCCTGGACGCGGTCCTGCAGGAGTTGCGCGGGCACGTCACCCTGATCGAGGAGCAGGTCGGAGACCTCACCGCCCGCCACGGGGCACTCACCCACCGCGAGCAGGAGCAGCAGGAGCAGCTGGCCGAGGCCGAAGTCCGGCACCTGGTGGGCGAGTACGACGAGCGCCTGTGGGACGGGATCCGGGCCGAGCGCATGAAGGTCCTTGCCCAGGTTCGGGACGAGCTGGTGCAGACCAGTGCCGAGATCGCCCGCCTGAGCGAGGTGCTGGCCACGATCCGGGCGCCAGTCGCGCCCGACCCGGCCGCGGCGCCTCCGCCACAGGCCGCGCCGCCGGTGTCGGTGTCCGCCCCGCGCCCGCCGGTACGCACCCCGGAGCCTCCGCCCCCCGAGCCAGAGGCCCCACCGGCCCGGCCCGCCGCCGCGGCCACGCCGCAGGCCCAGGCCGAGATTCCCTTCAAGGCGCCTCCCAAGCCGCAGCCCACTCCGGCTCCCGCCCCGAAGCCGCCGGTCAAGAAGGAAGAGGCCCCGGGACGGACGCTCTGGTTCCCCTCCGGAAAACCCACCGAGGCGCCCGCGCCCGGGGGCGGTGGCGGCGGCAAGGTGGACGAGCTGGCCTTCATCAAGTCCATTGATGCGCCCCCGGCAGCGACGCCCCCCAAGTCCCGGCCCAGCGGAGGGTTCATCAAGGCCGACAACGCCCTGACCCCGC
>CAZCVG010000005.1:0-44630 GCA_964501735.1 uncultured Gemmatimonadaceae bacterium
CCAGCCGGCGAGGAGCCCGGCGAGCAGGAGCAGGGCAGGGGTGAGTGTTTTCACAGTGTCATAACACTCCGTAATATTACGGCGACGGCCCCACCAGCTCCGGGGCGATCGCCTGCACCTCGTCCGCGGTGTGCCGGGTCAGCCGGCGGTTGGCGTGCACCAGCACCCCGTCCACCAGCGCATAGGGGCAGACGACGCCGACCAGATCCGTCCTGGCCACGCACAGCACCTCCCGGCCGAAGGCTGTCCGCCACTCCCAGCGCCCGCGGAACGGTGCGCTCGAGCCCAGCTCCCCGGATCCATCGTGCGTCTTCAGCACCGCCTGGAAGGTCCCATCCCCCTGGAACCGAACGATCACCACCACCTCGAGCGGCCGGCCGTTGCTGGCGTCGTAGCCCGGCGTGGCCAGCGACCAGTACCCCACCGGGGCCGGCTCGTGACTCGCCTCAACCTGGGCCCGGACCGGGCTGGCCAGCACCAGCAGCAGCACCAGCAGGATGCGGCTCAGCCGCGGGATCTTAACAGTCGACATACGGCCTCCCAGAGTCTGTGTGCCGCCCTCTCCCCTTGCGTGACCGGATCCTGCTCCCGCTCAATCGCCCGGGGCAGCGCCTCGTCGCGGGCGCGGGCCCGCTCTTCCGATCGCAGCGCCTCGCGCAGGAGGGCTTCCCCCTCCTCGACCCAGTCCGGGGGATCGTCGGCGTCCTCCCACTCCTGGGGTTCGGGCACGGCCTCACGCCCCCTCGTCCTCCGCCAGCCGGCGCCGGCGCTCGACCTGCTGTTCTTCCCGGTCCAGCTCGAGGTCGAGGTGGGAGATCACCCGGACCGCGGCGGCCCCGTGCCGTTGCGCGGCAATGAGCTCCGCCGCCTGACGGTCCGGGGCCTCGATCAGCGGGCCGACCATGAGGGGATACCAGCGGGCCATCAGGGGACTTTCCGCAGGTTCCGGATGGTGTGTTCCACGGTGTGCCGGCCGGTCTTGGTGCCGGTGTTGTAGACGAACTCGAACTCGGCGACGTGAACCTCCGTGTTCCGGGTGCCGTCGATCATGGCCGTGTCAAGTACCGTGAGGTCCAGGGCCAGGTTGCCATTGCCGTCGACCGTTCCGCCGTTGGCGTTCAGGATACCGGTCCCGTTCCGCCCGTTGATGATCGCGTCCGTGGCCTTGTTGATCAGCCACCACTTGAGACTGTTGAGGCTCGCCGCCGGGATCCCCACGCCGTCGGCGTCCCGGATCACCGCCGTGAGCCGGGGCGTCGTCTGCTCATCGATCAGCGTGGGCCAGACATCGTAGGCCATGGTCAGGCCTCCGGGATAAGGATGAGGTCGGTAAAGCCGGGCGCGGCCATCGCCAGCTCGGCCAGCGCCGGACTGCCCAGGGAAATGCCCGTCAGGCCGCCACTCGTCGTCGGAACCAGCGTGACCGCCGTGAACCCGGGGGCGGTGAGGGTCAGGGCCGCCAGGCCCGGCCCGGCGATCGCCACGGCCACGAAGTGAACGCCCTGGTAGATCACCGGCGGGATGCCACCACTGACCGTGACGGAGAGGGCGAGGTCCAGCTCCTCGGCGAGCCCGAGCCCGAGCCGCTTCCGTGTGGTGCAGGGCAGGGCGGTGTCGGCCTCGGTGGGGAGCCCCAGGTTCCGCCGCTTGCCCCGCGTCAGCCCGAGCGCGCTGTCCGTCTCCGTGGTCAGCCCAAGCGTGACCCGCTTGCGAACCACCAGCCCCTGAGCCAGGTCCGTCTCGGTGGCCAGCCCGAGCGCTCGCCGCTTCTGGGCGGTCAGGCCGAAGGCGGTGTCCGTTTCCGTGACTTGGGCCACCGGCTGCGTGATGCCGCCGGGGAGCGCGACCGTCTGGGCCAGGTCGGTCTCGCTGGCCTGGCCCAGGGTCAGCCGCTTGCGCCGGGTCAGCCCCTGGGCGGTGCTCGCTTCACTGGTCAAGCCGAGCGCCAACCGCTTGGCGTGGACGATGGCCTGCGCCGCGCCGGCCTCGCTAGCCAGTCCGACGGCCTGGCGTTTCTGATGGGTGAGTCCCTGGGCCAACGCCGTCTCCGAGGCCTGGCCCAGCGCCTTCCGCTTCTGCCGGCCGACACCCTGCGCCGTATCCGTTTCGTTCGCCTGGCCGAGCGGGAGCCGCTTCTGGCGGAGCACCGTCTGGGCGAGATCGGTTTCGGTGACCAGCCCGACGGGGATCGTCTGGGCCGAGGATCCCCGCACCACGGTCTGGGCCAGATCCGTCTCGCTCGCGATCCCCAACGCGGCCCGCTTTTGCCGGGTGAGGGCCTGGGCGGTGTCCGTCTCCGTGACCTGGGCGACCGCGACCGCCTGGGCGCTGGTGATGCCGGCGGCGACGGTGGGAAGCGGTCCGTAGACGTAGCTCACCTCACGCCACCTTCCACAAGGTGAACGGCACAGCCCGGTCGGCCCCGGTGAGCTTCTTCACCGTCCAGTCCCATCCGTTGCCGAGGATGACCGCCGGGGTGATCATGACCTTGCCGTCCACAGGCGCCACGCCTTGGAGGATCATGCTGTCGGCCATCCGCTTGGTCCCACCCGCGACGCCCATCTCGTACAGCTGGACCAGGAACGCATCGCCAGCGGCCAGGGCGTTGAGGTCCACGGTCAACTGATACACGCCGTCGGTGGTGTCCGACGGCAGACTCGTGCTCGCGGCGGCAAAGCTGTATTCCGTGGTGGAGACCGTCGGGCTGGCGGAGGCGTGGACCGTTGGACCAGTGGCCTTCCAGAGGGTGAAGGGGATCGTGCGGTCGGTGCCAGTCAACTTCTTGATCGTCCAATCCCACCCGTTCCCCAGGACGAAGCTCGGCATCAGGATCACCTTCCGCGCCTCCGGACCGTCGAAAATCCAGCACTGCACCAGCCGCTTTGTCCCGGACGCGACCCCCATCTCGTAGAGGCAGACCTCGAACTGGTCGCCGTTGGCCAGCGCGTTCACATCGAGGGTGGCCTGATACACGCCGTCCGTCGTCTCCGACGGCAGCGTCGTGCTGGCGGCTGCCATCGAGTATTCGGTGGTGGTGATCGTCGGGCTGGCGCTCTGGAAAACGGACAGGCTCATCCCAGCCCCACGAGGTTCACGTTGTACGCCCCGTCGCGAGTGGCCAGCGTCGTGCTGGCCCGCACGCAGATTTCCGAGCCCGCCGGAATGTCGCAGGCGAACATCGCGTTGAACGCCGCCGAGTAGGGGGAGACAATGATCTCGCTGGTGCCGGGGCAGGCGAAGGGGATGTTCTCCATGATGACGCGGTTCACCGTGGGACTGCCCACGGCGACGTCCACGAAGATCATCTGCGCGTTGGTGCTGCTGTCGTTCATCTGGAGACAGGGAATCAGGTAGCGGAGCCGCTGGCTGCACGTCCCGAGACTCACCCAGTTCCCTTCTGCCGTCGACTGCCCCACGTTGGTCCCGAGGGTCGGGCCGCAACTCGTGGCAATCGTCCCGAGGTTCTCGCTGTAGGTGGCGGCCCAGACCATTTCCGGATTGGTGGGCCGACCGAAGAAGGTCATCCAGACGATGACCGTCCCCGCCGTGGCGTTGTTGCCTTGCACCCGGACGGCGACCTGACTGCCCGCCGGAATGAAGATCGGGAGCCACACCATGCGGCACTGACCCGAGGAAATGCCGCCACTGCTCCCGACTCCAAGATCCTGGATGATCCAGTCGTAGCTCGTCCCGCCCGCTGGATCAATGCCGATGTCGAGCAGGTGATTCTTGACCTGCGCGGCGGTACTCCCCTGGGCCACAAACAGCACGACCCCGTACACGTCCTCGGCGATATTGGACCCGGTCGCAATGACGGTGGCCGAGCCCTCGGCGTTGGACGCGCCCGGCGTGACGCTGGTCCCGGGATTCGAGTTGGGGACACTCGCGTTACTGTACCACCAGCGGAAGACGTTCGGGGCGGGGGCCAGCATGGCCGATCACGAGGCCCGGAAGAAGCCGGCCGCGTTGATCTGGGCGATGATGTCGCTTCCGTCCGGCGTCACCACGAAGTCGTGCTGGGTCAGCGGGACAATGTTGGCGTCCGTGCCGCCCGCGGTATCCGAGTCGTAGCAGACCAGGAAGTCGTTCCAGCCATCCCCCGCCGCGACGGCCGTCCAGGTCTGATCCGGAATGTCGATGTCCACCCGGTCGTTGGTGTCATCGGGGGCGAAGGCCACCACGTCCGCATCGGTCAGCACCTTGCGGGCATAGCCGGAGTTGGTGACCTCGTTCGTGGTGCCCGCGACCACGGCCGCGAGATCGTCCTTGTCCTTCAGGACGGCATCGGTCTCGATCCCGGAGGTGGCCAGGATGACGATGATGAGCGCGCTGTTCGCCGGGTCATTCAGGTCTACCCGGTTGTACAGTTCGGCCACCCGCCCCTTGGCGATGTTGAAGACAAAGTCCGCCATGGCGCTACTCCTCCTCTCCCTGCCGCACGCAGTCGAAGTACGTGATCCGCTCGTAACCGGCGGGGTTGCTGGCGTCGGGAGACGCCTTCTTGGGATGGGCGGTGGCGACGTGCACCATGCCCTGGGTGGTCGTCCTGCCCTCGTCGGCCCAGGCGCCCGCTTCTTCCAGGGCCATCCCGCAGTGGCAGCAGTAGTAGCCGGGGCTCCGCAGCATGCGGTACCGCACATCGCCGTCCTCGCCATGCAGGGTGAGGACGCCCTGCACGAGCGACATCCACCCTTCCGCGGTGGCACGCTGCACCAGCTCCGGCGAGAAATGCTGCCGTGGACCGGCGCGCAGGATCCTGATCACGTTTCTCACCGTCGGGTTGTCCGGGTCCGTGTGGTCATGCAGGCGCTTCAGGAACATGGGACCTCTCCTTCTCAGCAGGTGCCGGCCGCCAGGAACCAGCAGGCCGCGTGGGGGGTGGTCGAGAGGAATGCCAGCAGGGCCCCGCCCACCTTCTGGACGCCGGCCGGGCTCGGGTGAATGCCGTCCGCCTGGAACTCCGCCCGGGCCCAGGTGAGCCCGTCGCTGCGCGGCGTGAGCCCGTCGGCCCAGAGGTACGGGCCCCAGCCCACCCAGGGCCTGCCCACATCCCCCACCCGCGGATCCACCTGGCCGGTGGCGTGCTGGGCGATCTGGGCCTGCACCACCTGCTGCACCGCGAAGGCCGTCTCGTAGGCGTAGGGCTCGGGGCTCGAGGCGTTGCCGGCGTACCCGGCATAGATCCGGGGCACCAGGTAGACCTGCTGCAGGTTCGGGTACCGGACCCGGAGCGCCCGGATCACCGCCCCGGTCGACGCCATGAGCTGGTAGGCGTCGGCCGCCGGATCCGGCAGGGACCGGGTCGGGAAGAGGGTGGCCACCTTGAGCAGCACCACCCGGACCTGGACCTCGGTGAGGTTCCGCTGGGCGAGCCGGCTCCGGACCACGTCATAGGCGGCATCGGTCGGCTGGTCCCAGCTGGGGTTGGTCTGCTTCGCCATGGCCCCGTTGAAGAGCGCCTGGATCTCCCGCCGCACGGCCGTGTCGGCCCGGGCCTGGCTGAGGAAGCTCTCCGGGGTCGGGGCCGGGTTCGCCGTCAGCGTGGCCGCGCAGCAGAACTCCTGGGCCCAGTTGCTGAACCCGATCGACAGCACCACATACCGGCCGCTGGGCGGGATCACCCGGGCGGCGGCCGCCATCGCCGAGTCGAGATGCGCCGGCGGGGCCACGTTGGTGCCGTCCCCGTAGAGCCCGCCCGGGAACCCGTGGTAGGTCCCGGCCAGGTCGGTGAGCGGGACGAGGCCCGTGCCGGTCACCGGGCGACGGGCCAGCGACGCGGACGGCGCCGAGGGCGCGGCGCAGGCCAGACAGAGGGCGAGGAGGAGGGCGCGCATCGGCCTAGTCCACCGGTTGCCCGACCGCGACGTAGACCCGCCCGATATCCAGCGCCCCGGCGACGCTGCGCGTGCAGGAGAGCGGGGCGGGAGGACAGCCGCCCCCCTGTACGGGGTTCCAGTGTCGGCCGAAGAATCCCCGCGGCCACCGCGCGTCACGCCAGTTGACCGCCAGGTGCTCGATCACGAGCTGCCCGTCCAGCCAGACCCGGAGCACCCCGTCGCTGGCGTAGCCGGCCCCGACCTGGCTGTTGATCCGCGCTTCGATCTCGTAGGTGTGCCAGACGCCGGCCCGCAGCACGTGGGGCTTGGCGCGGGGCAGCACCAGGCGCCCATACGGATCGTTCCAGCGCCACTCGAGCACCCACTCGTGCTGGGGCCGGCCGGCCCCGGTACACGTGCGGGAGCCTCCACCGCAGCGCGGGGCGGCCCAGCCGATGGCCTGACTGGCGCTCACATTGCCCGGCTGGCCGAATCCCCAGTACCCCAGCAGCTTGAGTCCCGAGATGTTGGGGCTCTCGAACAGGGTGTCGATCGTGGCTGCCGCGGTGACGTTGCCGAAGCGGAACGTGCCGCGCTCGTACCAGACCCCGTAGCTGTGCACGGTGGCGCCATCGGTGTTGCCCGCCAGCGCCTCCTTGAGGAACAGGGTGCAGCCCACCCCGCGGCCGGCCTGCGAGCCCTTGCCGAACCAGCAGCGGTGGGCCCAGCCGTTTGGCGCCTCTGGTTCATAGGGCACCGGCTCCACCCGCACGCTGGGCTCGCTCCTGGCCTTGCCCCGCACCAGTCCGTAGGCGACGCCGGGCGCGGTGATATACGGGGTCGTGGGCAGCTTCGTGGGCCCGGCCTCGAACTGGATGATCGGCGTGAGACCCGCAGGCTCGTGCGGCCCACCGCTCGAAGGCGGGGGCGGCGTCATGGTATCGGGCGGCGGGCCGGGCCTCGGCGTGATCACCAGGCTGTCGCGCCAGGCGGTGAACACGCTGTCGCGGTACACGGGCACCCGCACCGAGTCGAGGTAGGGCACCCGGATCACCGTGGTGTCGAGGGTCTGGGCGGCGAGCGGCGTGGCCAGGGCCAGCACGACCGCCGGCCAGAGCCAGCGGTGGAGGCATCGCGCGAGCCAGGCGCCGATCCGGGGCCCGAGGCCCCAGCCGAGGAGGAACGAGCCGAGAAGCGCGAGCGCAGTGAGCAGCATGAGGTCAGCCCTCCCAGAACGGGTCGACAATGGTGAGGTCGAACTCGTCGATCCCCACGAGATGATCCATGAGCCGGCGGAAGGCGGTCTGGCTGTCCCCGATCCCCAGCTTCGTCCGGCGGATGCCGGTGTCCTCGTCCACCAGGGTGAATCGCACGCCGCGGCGCAGCCCGACCCCGATACAGCCTTCCACGTCCTCTTCGGTGTTGGCCGGGTGGATCAGGATCCGGGAGCGGCCCGGCACGTCGGTGACCTCGAACGTCTCGTAGCCGTGCCGGTAGTAGATCGTGCGCCGGCACCGGTAGGTCCCCGGGGGAATGCAGCTGATCCGTCGCTGGTTGCCGCGCCGGTCCTCCTCCACGGTGTAGAAGGCGAGGGCGCCGAGCACGAGGACGCCAAAGGTGCCGTCCTCGCCAGCGCTGTTGTCGCGGGTCAGCTGAGCGGTCAGCATTCAGGTACCAGCCCCCGGGGCGGTGGGCGTCTCGGCGGTGTCGCTGGCCCGCCGGCCGGGGGCCTCACCGGCACGGATCCGGCTCGAGGCGAGCCGTCCGCTCACGGCGCCGGCGATCTGCCCACCGGTGATCGGCAGCATGCCGGCCCAGACCGAGGTCGTGACCGCATCACTGTTCGGCACGAATCCGAAGGCGTCAGCCACCAGCATCGCGATCGCGATGACGCAGGCGATCGCGGACAGGAGGTGCGCCACCCGCGGCCACTCGATCTCCCCGGACGGGGTGGCGATCAGGGAACCCCAGCGGATCGTCATGCGGGCCGTCCGATCTGGTTGCGGATCCCGGCCGCCAGGTCGGTGGCGTGCCGGTCGTGCTCCTGCAGGAGCTTGTTGCCCGTCCGCTGCTCTTCGACGAGCTCGCGGAGGATGGCGGTCTGCTGCTCGAGGATCTGGAGCACCTTTCCCTGCCAGCGGCCGTCCTCGAGCTCGCGGCCCCCGCCATTGCCCGGCGCCCGCACCAGCTGGAGCCCCTTGGCCACCGCCAGGATCAGGGCCGCCACCCCGGCCAGGACGCCGCCGGTGACCGCCTCCTCGCCCGTCGCCCCCGTGAGCAGGGCCCAGCCGATCAGGAGCCCGAGCAGGGCGTTGGCCAGGAACCCGGGGCGGGGCGTGAGGGCCGGCGGCATCAAGGGTCCCCGAGGACGAGGTCCACGAGCGCCGCGCTCGCCACCGTCCAGGTGAAGTCGAAGGCGACGTAATCCCAGCGGTAGCCCGGGATCTCCTTCTTGTTCTGGTATTGCCAGAAGCCCGCCGCGACGGCCACGAAGGCGAGCCGCTTCCAGCGGTCACGCCGGAACGACTCGGCGAACCAGGGTCCGCGCGCGAGCAGCACCGCCGCCGTGCCGCCCATCAGGTCGGCCGTGGGGTGCCAGCGGAGCGGATCGGCGGCGCCGTAGGTCGCCCAGTCCCGGAACCCGCAGCAGCCGTAGCTGGGCCGCTGGGCCGTGGCCGGCGACGCGAGGAGGGCGAGAACCGCAGCCAGGATGATGGACTTCACTGGTCCCGCGCCCCCTCGCACTCGGCGATCGCTTCGGCGGCAGTGTCTCTGTGGGGCGTCTGGTAGGGCCGCGCGAGGCACACCGTGCCGTCCGCCAGCGTCACCCACCACCAGCCAGAGACCAGCTCCGCCCGCGCGCTGGGCGCGGTGGGATCGGAGCAGGCCAGGGCCATGGAGAGCAGCAGCCAGCGGGTCACACGCATCGGACCTCCGAACACGACAAAGCGGGCGAAGACAGGCGCCGGAGCATGGTTGCTCCGGATCGCTTGTCCCCGCCCGCCGTAGCGTGACGAGTGACGGACCGTCAGTTGTGGTGTGGTCGGCTGGCGTTCGCGAACCCGCTACCGCGTGGCTCCGACTCTCCGCCCGACCTCCTCCAAGATAGGGCGGCCGGCCGCGCCTGCCAACTCCCTACTCGTCAATCTCCAGCAGGAGCTCGAACCAGGTCAGGAAGGCAAAGATGGAGGCGCTGACCTGCTGCAAGGAGGACTCCACCCAGTACGCCCCGCTCCCGACCAAGTCGGACAGGGTTGCGTTCATGACCTCGAGATCCGACCCGGCGGTCAAGGTGGCCAGCAACGTGGTGTCCCGGTACAGCTTGAGCGTCCCGGCCCCGGCCGTCTGCTGGCGGAGGTCCGACCGGAGTCCCACGATCCGGGCGCCGCGGGCGATCCGCTCATCCGCCACGCTGCCCGACGCGAGGGCGGTCGCACCGTTGATCGGGTAGAGCCCGGCACTGGACCCGCCGGCCAGATTGTACAGGAGATTGGCCGCGTCGGTCGGCGTCTTGGGCACCAGCTTTGCCGCCTGGAACCGGACGGCCACCACCCGGCGGGTACCGCCTGGCCGGGTGGGGTTCCACCGATCACTCCGCACCGGTCGCACCAGGGCGTCGGTGATGTCGGCAGCACGCGTAGAGAGGCCGGCCGTCACCTCTGCCTCCACCAGCAGGTCCCGGGTCAGGTCCACGAGACGGGTGGACAGCGGGGATCCGGGGACATCGGGATCCACCGCGACGATGGTTTGTCCGAGCACGAGGTCCTCATATGCCCAGGTGGTACCGTCGAGGCGGGCAAGGTCGAGCAGGGCAACCTCATACCGGGTGGCCGGCGGGGCGAAATCCCGACGGTGGAGGTTCGCGGCCTGCCACAGCCGGACCGGGCCACTCCCCTCGATGAAAGGCCGTTGCCCCTCGCCGCTCCCCAGCGTGATCTGGGCCCGGTCCACGTAGTGGGTCGTACCGGTGGCGCCGTCCTGCACCACCCGCACCTTGGCCACCGAGGGCACGGTCGGGTCCAGGGCGGTCGCGTCGATGTTGGCGATCCCCAGATCCAGCCAGGTCTTGGTGGCGGGGTTCCCGGGAGTCTTGAAGTGCCAGACCCGGCGCATGGTGATCGCACCGCTGATCGTGCCGGGATCCGCGGTGAGCTGGAACTCCAGGGTGTCCGTATCGACCACGCGGGTGACCCGCTGCACCCCATTGTACCCGTCGGCCGTCGTGGCCCCCACGGCGCCGGCGATCTCGATCGTCTCGTTGACCGCGCGGCCGTGGGCGCTGCCGGTGTTCACCGTGACAGTGGTGATCCCACCGGCCGTCGCTCGGGTCATCGAGGTGACGGCGACCAGGTCAAGGCCGAGCAGCAGTTCGACCCTGAGCTTGCTGCTGTCGGTGTCGTTCCAGAAGCCCATGAAGGCCGAGACGTAGGGCCGTGCGGTGGTCGGCGCGATGGTCTCCCAGCCAGGGCCGATCCCCTGGCCATCCGCCGCGGCCACCACCTTGGCACTCGCGCCGCCCACCCGCCACCGGCTCGGCGTGGTCTCTTTGTCGATGTTCGCCGCGGCCAGGCTGGACCCCGGCGCGGATTCCCAGCTGTCTGGTGGGGCATTGCTGGCAGTCGAATACGTGCGCATCGCCGGGTTGCTTACCCGGTTGACCGTACCCGGGATGTCGGGCAAGTCGAGCACCTTGGTGGCGAGCCCGTAGCCGGCCACGGTCTTCTGCGCCGGGCTCTCGAGGTAGTCGAGGACCTCGCCACCCGAGGTCTTCCGGATCTTCACCAGGCTTCCGACTGAGAGGCCGGTGGTGTCGGCGATCGAGGCCTTCTGGGTGCTCTCTACCGAGTCGGTGATCTGTACCCGGGTGCCGTTCGGCTTCTCAAGGTAGAGCAGGTTCAACTGGTCATCCTCGCCGATCGGCGGATCCCCGCCGAGCGGGTCCTCCAGCGTCACATCCGTGCTGGCCGTGATCGCCGCCACCCGCCACTCGGCCTCAGCCATCGTCGCCCGGAGCCCGCCTTCATCGGCGCCCTTGGGCAGGACCCGGGTCGCCATCGGCGCCGCGTCAATGTCCCGCAGGAGGCGCTGGAGGTCACGCCCCGCACGGATGTACCGCGTGGCGGCGCTGCTCCCGATCCGGGTTCGGAGGTCGACGAGATACTGGGTGGTCCCGTTTCGCCGGAACTGGAACTCGAGCCCAAGGGCCTGGGCCAGGTACTGCACGGCCGCCAGCGGGGTCGTGTAATCGTAGACCAGATCAATCGGCGCAATGTCGTCGATCGTGCCAGCGGCCACCCAGGTATACCCCTCGGTGGCGAGTGCGGGCAGGATGAAGTCGGAGAGGTGCTGGGCCGCGGTCCGGCCGAGACCATCGAACTGGTGGGTATGTGTGCCGTCCGCCTCAGTCCGGTAGATGGTCGCATCGCCCAGGGCGAGGTACGGATCGCCGGCCTCCACCTTCCCCAGCAGAGAGCCGGCGGGCGTGCGTTCCGCCGAGGCCTTGAGGATCCGCCACTCCTCGAACGAGTCGTCTGCAAACACGACGCGGAGGACACGACGGGCCGCGAGGGAGGCATATGCGGCGGACTCCAGCGGCAAGCGGATCGTCAGTTGGTTCTCGCCACTGACGGCATGCACGTCCTGTGCGGCCAGCAGGTCCGGGATCACCACCAGCCGGGTCCCGCCGGCGCATTGCAGGTTGCTCCAGACCTCAAGCCGGGTGCAGCGTGGGGAGGCCACGGGCTAGAGCATCTCCCGCATCTCGTCCATCGTCCGGGCCCCGGCCGCGATCTTGGCCGACCGGAAGGCCAGCAACCCCCACCCGGCGGTGCCTTCCTGGGAGCCGATCGCGAGCTTGACCGGGGACCCGCCCCAGGCGGCCGCGAAGGGGTTGGCCACGGAGTAGGCCGCCGTGACCAGAGCGCCAGCGTTGACCGAGTGCTCGGACTGAATGGCGCCCGTCGCATCCACGCGGCAGAGGGCCTCGAGGGCATCGCCGCGGGCGATCGTCAGGGTGGAGGTGGAGCTCGGCGAGGTCGGCCCGTTGTCGTGCTCAGACCGAATGCCCGCGGTGCCCTGCATGAGCAGGACCCGGGTCACGGAGTCGCCGATCTGGATGATCCGCTTGGAGCTGGTGGTCTCGATCGCACCCCCCATCTCCACGAGGCTGGCGTACATCGTCAGGGGCCCGGGGACCAGCGGCCAGGTGCCGGTCAGCGATTCGGCCGCCCGCTGCACCGTGGCCGTGGTGGTGGGGAGATAGGTGCTGGCGTCGTTGTCCGTCTCCTCGATCTGGGCGCCCCAGATGTAGAGGCCGCTCGTCCCGTCCCCGCTATAGGTGTTGCTCCCGCCCGTCATGAGGAAGGCCATGCCCGTGATGGCCGTTGCGCTGGTGCTGGCCACCCCCACCACCACGCAGCGATACCAGAGGAACCCCAACCAGTCGTACCACTTCTCCATGTAGGACCGGACGTGCGCCCCGGTGCCGCCGGTGCCAAAGCCCAGCACCACGCCAGAGGAAACGTCGAAACTCGCAGACACCAGATCGCTGCCGTTTGTGGCTCGCAGCTGGATCTGGGACCGCTCTGCCGGACGCACAAAGGCCGACACGGCCAGCCGCTTGCCCGCCGTGACGGTCACCACCTGCTGGGTAAAGTGGGTGCTGCTGGCCGTGTTGTCCTCGACCAGCTTGTCGGCCGTCAGGGTGCCGTCCGGCGCCTGCACCGCGTTGGCCGAGATCGAGGCCCGGGTCTTGGCCCAGGCCGCGTTGTCGAACTCCTGGGACCGGAGGAAGAGGTTGGTGTTCCGCTCCTCGATCAGCAGGGTGGGGGTCTCGAAGACCCCGTCCCCGTCGAGGTCGACGCAGTGGTAGCGGGGCGCGCCGTAGGCCGGCAGCCGGCCGCGGCCGTGGCGGTCCCGCACCAGCCCGCCCGTGCTGATCCGCGCAAAGGCCATGGTCGGGCCCGCCAGCGGCTGGATCGTGTAGTCGTCCGCCCGCCAGTGGAAGAGCGCCCGGGAACGGCGCCCCCGGTGGCGGGTGGAGAGCGGGCTGGGCAGGGTCGGGATCAGGGCCATCGGTCAGCTCCAGGCCTGCCGGTAGGCGGCTTCGCCCGCGCCGGCAGACACCTCGAGGGTGGGCCAGCTGCTCAGGAGATAATCCCCATCATGGGGATCGAGTGTGGGAAAGTCCCCGCTGGTCAGGGTGTCGATCGCGTTGGTGACCGTGCCGCTCACACTCTTAAGGACCGTCTTCGCCTCGCAGTCGATCTCGAGGTAGTCGGTCGACGCCAGGGTGATCGTGAAGCCCATCGTCTGTCGGCTCACCCCGCCGGCGGTGCGGTAGGTGAGGACTGGGTTGGTGGCGGCGCCGAAGATCCGGATCACCGGCGCGACCGGGGCCGTGCCCAGGGGACAGGCCGCCGGCGAGGTCGTGAGGGCGACCACCGTCGCGCACCGCGAGAGCGCCCGGGGATCCGGGCAGGTGAACGTCAGGGCCACCCGCAGGCCGTTCGCCCGGAACTGCCGGTCGAACCCCCCCAGGATGCAGCGGGTCAGATACCCTGCAAGCACCACCTCGGGTGCGTCCACGATCCGCAGTTCCACCAATCCGGCCCCTGCGAGCGCCAGCAGCTGCCGCCGCGCACCCGGCAGGGCGCTCGCCGTCGGGCGGACCAGCGCCCCGCTCACCAAGACTTCGCGGGCTGCCACAGCGCCAGCTTGGCCAGCGAGCACCACCAGCCCAGCCCGTCCCGGGACCGACTCCGCCACCAGGGTGAACGTCGGCAGATCAGCCCACCCCTCTACCCGTTCGACGTGCAGGCCGAGCCGGGAGACGGGGTAGTCGTTGATCCAGAGCGCGGTTCTCATCGCCGTACCGTCGCGTCTCCGGCCCGCAGCCGAGCCAAGCTGGTGAGCTGTCCCAGCGCCCGGGCCAGCGCGGCAGCAGCCAGGTCACCCACCACCGCTCCGGCTTGGCGCGCGGTGTCCGCGTCCATCGGCCCGGTGCATTCCACCGTGATGGGCCCCACCTGCACCGTGGCCGTTCCGCCGAACCCCAGCGTCTCCGGCACCGGCGGCGGCAGGATCGGAGCGAAGGACTGGAGCCCGCCGGCGAGGAGATCGCGGATCTCGACCAGGTGCGCGTCCTGGCTCACTCCCAGGCTGATCAGGCGGTCCGCTTGCACTTCGGTGATGCGGCGTTCCACGCCGAACGACTCCTGGCGCGGGTCGCCTCCGGTGGTCACCCCCTGGTCCTCGTTGGCCTGGTCGATGAGGCTCTCGATCGTCCGGATCAACTCGATCAGCTCTGCCGAGGACAGGCCACCCAGGTCGGCCGCCGTGAACCCGCCATTGGCCGTGCTCAGGCCGGCGCGCTCGACCAGCTCGAGGAGGCGCCGCTCGGCCTCGGCCCGCTGGGCGGGGTCTCGCAGATCCAGCCCTTTGAGCGCCTCGTCGAGGACAGGAGAGCCGAACTTGCCGCCGGCGAGCTCTCGCAGCTTCTCCAGCTGGTCCAGCGGGTTGGTCAGGTCCAGCAGGTCGAACTGGACCTGCAGCAGGGACAGCTGTCCGGCAAAACTCTCGGCGAAGGCGCGGAAGTTCACCTCCTCGATCGCCCGCTGCACCTGTTCCAGGCTGTCGCGGAAGTCCTCGTAGCTCGACGTGTTGATGCGGAGCTTGGGGTCGATCTGCTGGATCAGGTCCTGCAGGTCCCGGAGGTTCTCCACTCCTTCGATGCCCAGCGCCCGGATGGTCCGGTTGGCTTCGCCGCGCCGGAGCTCCCGCGTGTTGTCCCCGAGGTCCAGCGGGCCCTGCAGGCTGTTGCCGCGGCGGAGCAGGGCCTCGACGATGCGCCGGGCGTCGGTGACCGCAGCCCCGCTAACCTGGTCCTTGAAGGTCTTCGTCAGCTCCCGGATGGCTTCGGTGTTCTGTTCCCGGATCTCCCGGTCGCGGCGGTCGTCCGCCGATTCCCCGAAGACCCCGCCCAGGACACCCGCCAGTCCGCCCAGCAGCCCACCGATCGAGGAAAGATCCCCCGACAGGGCCCGGGGCAGGTTCTCCCCGATCGTGATGACGTTCTGGAGCAGCGCGGCGGCCTGGTCGTCCGCGACGCCGAGCGCCTGCGCAAAACCGATCGCGCCCCGAGCAAGGCTCTCCAGCTGCCGGGCGAGATCGGCAGAAGCCTCGCCGATGTCGCCGATGGGTGGGACCGAGCCCTCGAGAAACTCCTGGATCTCCCCGGACGCCTCGGCCTGCTGCCGCCGGAGCCGGAGGATCTGCGTGTCGTACGCGGCCAGCCGCGCCTGCAGCCGGACGATGGTCTCGGCGTCGGTCGCCTGGTCGGCCTGTTCCGCGGTGGCCGCCCGTTCAGCGTCCAGGATCGCCAGCCGGCGCTCCAGGGTCACATCATAGAGATCGACGATCTCCTCGATGTGCTCGGTGGTGGCGCTCAGGTCGGCGTCTCGCTCCCGGTCGCGCAGCCGCTCGCTGGCCTCCATGAGCCGGCCGAGCTCGTCGGTCAGCGGCTTGAGCCGTTTCTGGACCTCGGCGACCGGGGTGCCCAGGTCGAGGAGCCGCTGGCCCATCGCCCCGATCGCGACCACCGTGGCCTCGATCGTGGTGGGCAGCGTGTCGGTGAAGGTGTCGGCCACCTGATCGCGGAGGCGCTGCAGCTCCTCGGGGCTCGGCGGGGGGCGGGGCGGTGCCTTCGGCGGGGGTGGAGGTGCGTCGCCCAGCCCGGTGCCGGACCCGACGTTGAAACCGCTGTCGCCAGGGCCGGTGCTGGCGCCAAATCCCGGAACCCCGGCCCGCAGCCCCGCCAGCAGGCCCGCCGCGTTCGGGTCGTCTGGCGACTTGCCCCCCGTAGCCAGGATCGCCAACAGCTTCACGCCCTGGGTCAGGGGGTTGAGGATGTTGTCGTTGATCAGCTGCCCGATCCGACGAGCCCGCTCCGCGAACGCGGCGTCAATCGCGCCCCGGGTCCGCTCCATCGACTCCTCGACCGCGCGGGCCCGCTCGTCCAGGGCCCCGAGATCCTTCGCCGCGTCCCGGGTCTCGGTCGCCAGGGCCCGCAGACCGTCCCGGCCCAGGCTCTTCAGCCGGTCCTTGAGTTCGCTGGCCGTCTGCTTGGCGTTCAGGCCTTCCGAGAGGAACCGGCCCACCGCGGCCGCGCCTTCGTCGAACGAGAGCCCGGCTTCCCGGATCACTGGGGCGGCGGACTGGAAGGCGGCCAGCAGGTCCTCGAACCCGACCCCGCGTTCCTGGCTGATCGCCGCCAGCGTGGCAGCCACCCGCTGGAGCTCGCGGTCGGTGAGGCCGAAGACATCGAGGACCTGGTCGAACGGGCCGGCAAGGGCGGCGACATCCGTGCCGGTGGCGTCAGCGGTCTTCTGCAGCACCTCGAACCGCGCGACCAGCGTCTCGAGGCTGTCCACCCCCTCCTTGCCGATGGCCGCCAGTCCGGAGAGTACGACGTCCGCGGACAGCCCCCTCGAGGTCGAGAGCTGGTCCGCGGCGCGCTTGAGTTCGGCGAGGCGGGCCGTCCCATTGGGGATGGTGGCCGCGACCTTCCGGACCGCCGTGTCGAACTGCTCCGCCATCCGGGCCGCGGCCACGCCGGCGGCCGCAGCCGCCGCGGCCAGGGCCCCCAGCGCCGCGACGGGATTGGCGCGGACGAACTTGGTCAGCCGCCCGAAGCTGCGTTCCGCCGACCGCAGTTCCCCCTGCAGGCCCTTGGTGCGGGCCTCGATGTCGAAGGCCAGCCTGGCCAGGACAAGGTCGCGCTTACCCGCCATGGGGCCCTCCTGCTCCGGTCGCGCGGGCATGGGCCTCGGCCTTCGCCTCGGCCGTCAGGAGCAGCTGCGCGAGCCAGCCGGCCAGGGACCAGTCCCGCAGGAGCACCCGGGACGACACCCCCAGGTCGCTCGCCCCCATGGCGCCCAGCGTCGCCCAGCCGGGACCCTTGCCGCGTCCCTGGCCCTTGGCCAGGAGGTCGCTGATCAGGCCGATGCGCGTTCCGTTGACCCGCTGGTGGGCCCGAACCAGGCGAATGATGTCGGCCGGGTCCAGCACCAGCGTCCAGTCCGGTGGCTCCGGGCGGACCACATCGTCGGCCCAGGGCAGCCCGGGCCCCGGGTGGGTCACGATCCAGACGAGCGCCCGGGTCTGGTAGCTGATCTCCTCATAGACCGCGCGCCCGCGCTCGACCAGCTCGGGCAGCGAGCTCTCGGTGAGGACCTGCGCCGCGGCCGCGAGCCGGAGCAGCTCGCGGTCCCGGGCGCTGACATGGCAGAGGGTGTCGAAGGACTTGGGGTACACCGACCGGAAGGCGGGGCCGCCGTCCGGGCCCGGCGCGATCAGCTCGACCGGCTCGGGGTCATCACGGAGCGCGGCGAGGACAGCGGCCTCTGCGTCCTCGCGCCGGACGCGCTCGGCCGGCGTTTCCTCCCGGCCAGCGATGCGGACGAAGGAGGCGTAGCAGTAGATCCAGTCCCCGGGTGATTCTTCCCGGTTCTCACGGCCGCCGGGCCAGTAGGCGTCGAGCTCGTCGGGCGTGGCAAGGCCGGCCTGCGCGAGCGTGGCACGGAGGTCCGTGCAGCGCTGGCGGAGACCGGCTTCATCCCAGGAGGCATCCGCCGCCATCCGCCCCTAGTTGGTGAACGCGGCGGTCGCCTGACGGACGATGTACCGAGTGGCGCGGCCGGCCAGGGTGAGAATCGCCGGTGCCTGGCGGTTGTGGTCGATCCCCTGGCTGGGCTCGACCCGGCAGTCGAGCATGTCCAGCTGGACGTACTTGCCGTCGTGCCGGATCCCGGTCATCCGCAGGACGGCTGACCCCTGCAGGGTCTGGTTCACCGCCCCGATCACGGCCTGGTACGGGTCGCCCGCCGTGCCGGTGCCGGTCTCGGCATCGGCGTAGCCGGTGATCAGCTGGTGGTTGAGGCCAGCGTACTCCAGAAGCGGGACCGAGAACTGGAGGTCCAGCGTCCCGTCGATGAAGGCGATCGGCCCGTCATCCACCGCCGAGAGGATCGGGGTGAGCGGCTTGGCCGGCGTGAAGCTGAACCCCGACTCCCCGATCTTGCCGAGCGACACCTTGGCCGCCTCGACGAACCGGGCGCCCGCGCTCTGGGCCAGCTTGGGCTTGTAACTCACCGGCATCGTGGTCGCGGGGGTACCAATCTTCAGGGCCTCCACGCCACCGTCACCGATCACCAGCACCGGGTCGTTGGCGGTGAAGTTGGTGATCGCGGTCACCCCGACGGTGGTTTCGGTCCCATCGCCCAGGATCGCGGCGGTGGTGGTGGTGTCGCCGATGGTCCCGGTCTGGATCCGGATCAGCTCGACCGCGGTGAGCTTCCGGAAGAGGGCGGTAGCATCCAACTGGCGCGGCATGGGGCTCTCCTGACGTTAGGCCGACGGCAGGCGCCGGCGGATCTCGCTGACGGTCACGTCCACCATCTCATCACGGGCGGCAGCCAGGCTTCGCTGCATGAACGGCCGGGGCTCGATCGTGAGCCGGTGCGCCTTCTGACTGCGCGTCCGCGCCCGCTGGCGGCGCTGCTGGCGTTTGGCCGATTCCTTCAGCACCTCCCGGGCAGCCCCGGTGAACAGGTCCCGTCGGCTCCGGACCGTGCCACGCCGGGCATCCACCTCGGTGTCCACTCCGAACTCGAGGAGCGGCGCGGTGAACTTCGTCACCGCCACCCGCTGGGCCGTTCCCACCGCGCCGCTGATCACCGACTTCTGGAGACCACCGGTCTGTTTCGCCGGTGGCTCGCCGGGCCGGGACGGGGCGCGCCGGTGGACCGTCTTCCCTGGCCGGAGCGGACCCTGGAAGGCATCCCCCTCGGCCCCGAGCGTCTTCCGGATCTTCCGCTTGAGCACCCGGGCCGCGGCGAGCAGTTCCGGCGAACTGACGATCCCCACCCGCTCCAGCTGCCGGATCAGGCCCCGGTTGACCGTGGCGACGAGTCCCATCAGACCACGGCCTCCCAGTGCGCTTCCACCGCCAGCTGCCAGAACCGGTCCTGGTCGGCCACCCGCTGCAGTTCCTCGCCATCCGGGAGGATCCGTTCGCTGGTCGCCTCCGCAGTCCCGCTTTCCAGCCAGAGCGCCGCCACCACCCGCATGATGGCCAGCCTCACGTCCTCCGGCTCGTCCGCGGCCGCATCGTAGGTCACCCGCACGAAGCGCGGGGCCCCACGCGGCCCCCAGCATCCCCCGTCCACCCGCGTGATCCGCCGGCCGCCAGCACCCCAGATGACCTTCGTGGTGTCGGCCGGGCTGATCGTCTCATCCCAGGGACTCGCGTACCCGAGGGTGATGTCCGTCGTCAGGGCCGCGATCGGGTACCCGAGGAACAGGAGTCCCGTCCCCGTCCCCTCCAGCACTTCGACCCGGCCGGTGTCCGCTGGCTGGAAGGGCCGATCCGAGCGCCCGACCTGCCGCAGGAACGTGGCCTCCACCTGGTTGATCAGGGCCTGCAGGAGCGTGGCGTCCTCGGGGCTCTCCAGCCCCTTGTACGCCGCGACCTCGCTGACCCCGACCAGTGTCATGGACCGGGCTCCGGCCTACGCGATGTAGTCCGCGGTCAGCCCGCTCGCGGCGAAGGTCGGCTCGGACCGGATGAAGCAGATCACCGCCTCATCCGTGGACGTGACGAGCTGCGCCCGGACGCCCACATGGGTGGCGGTGGGCAGCACCTCGCGGACCATCTCCACGTCCGCCTCCAGCCAGATGGTGTCCCCCACGGCGTCGGGAGCGCTCCCGATGGCGTGCGCGACCACGATCGTGGCCCCGGTGCCGGCGGCGTCGGTGGCGCCGATGATCTGGAAGGCCGTCACCGACCCGGTGCCGACCGACCGGAACAGGCCGGCCAGGAAGTGGCGGTAGCCGTCCTTGATGGGCAGGCACTTGTTGCCGGCGCCCTGGGGCTGGCCCAGGTCCACCACGTTCAGGGCGGCGTCGATGTCGTAATCGACCATCCGCACGTTGTGGCGGGAGCGAAGCTTCTCGGCGGTGTACGTCGCGGGCATGGATCTCTCCTCGGCTCAAGGCCCCGGCGGCGCGCGGTTAGCGCGCCGCGAGGGTCACGATGGGCGACAGGGTCTGGGCGGACTTGTTCGGGGTGATTGCCGACCGCCACCACGGGGCGCCGGCGTTCCGGACCCAGAACTTGAAGGTCCGCTCGTGGTTGACAAACCGCACGTGCACCGACTCGGCCGACTGCAGCGGCTGGTACAGCCCCTCGAGGAACTGGCTGCAGTTGACCAGGATCAGGTCCCCTACGTCGCCGAGGGTGGAGGCGAACTCGGTGAAGAAGATCGGCCGCCCCAGCAGGGTGTCCGGCTTGTCGGTCCCGTTGCCGGGCGCGAACAGGAAGACCGAGGCGTTGGTCCCGGCCAGGTGGGCCTTGGCGAGCTCCGGCAGGGTGTCGTGGTTCGCCAGCCAGATCGCCTGGCCGTAGCCCCAGCACCGCGAGCGCATCTTGATGCAGTTGAGGCCCTGGATGGTGTCGGCCGACTGGCCGCCCTCCGCGGCCTGGGTGACCAGGGCCGGGGAGTTCAGGAAGCCGAGGAACTCGTTGCCGCCCCCGCCCCGGATCTTCTCGTTGAGCAGGTGGGCCCCGAACTGGTCGCGGAACCCCCCGTCCAGGATCGCGACGAAGGAGATCGGCGAGTCGGTCAGGATCTCCTCGGAGGCGTAGCCGAGCCCGAAGAGGCTGGTGGCCTTGAGGGTGACCATCTCCATCTGGCCCCGGCTGGCCGCCGCCGCCGCCGTCTCCGGCCGGCGACTCACAGTGAACCCGCCCGACACGCTGGTGGCGTGGTTCTTGTCCGTCCGGGCGAGAATGTCCACCGTCGGCGCGGTCATCGGGACCGCCTGCGTCCGGCCCGCCGTCGGGTCGCCCTCGAAGCCGACCTGCAGGAGGCCGGGGAGCATCGCGCGGGAACCGGCGAACCCGCCGTAGGGGTCGGCGTAGTTCCCCTGCTCGTCGCTGCCCGCCGCGGCGGACAGCCCGCGCGGGGTCCAGGCCGCCGGCAGCATGAACGTCATGCCCTCCCCCTGGGCGCCATCGTCGTCACCGACGAGGGCGAGGGGGCGCAGGCGCTCGTCGCGGACCCCGTCGCGGCTCGTGGCGCCGGCGTTGGCCATCGCCGCGAGCAGGAACTCGCGGTGGCCGCGGAACCCGCGGCGCGGGTCATCCTCGGCCCGGTCGCGCATGGCCGTCACCCGCCCATCCCCGCCGCCGGCCGGCAGGGAGACCACCGCGGGGGCGACCCGCTCCGCCGCTTCCAGGTCCTCCTCGCGCTTGATCGCGAGCTCGAGCTTGCTCATCTCGGCGCGAAGGCCGTCGTACTCCTTCTGCTGCTCGGCGGTCAGCTCGCCGGTCTCGGCCGACGCCTTGGCCAGGATGGCCTCGGCTGCGGCGCGCTTCGCGGCGAACTGCTGGCGGTACTGCGCGGATCGCTTCATGGTGGTTCGCTCCCCGAGAATGCCGGGAGCGGAGGGGACACGCGAAGGCAGGGCCGGAACGCCAAGCGGCGGACAGGGCAGCGACCGAGGAGGTATCCTCAGGTTCGCGTGTCCCATCCGCCGCGGCGTGACGGTGACTCGACTACTTCGGTTGTCGTGTGAGGGAGGGGGCGGTCGGTGCGCCATCGCGTCACCACCACGAGCCTCCGCCAGCGTCTACAAGCTAGGAACGCCCCGGGCGCCGTGTCAAGCGGTCAGGCGCGTCGCAGCCAGATCGAGGTCGGCCCGGAGCAGGGAGGCCTTCGCGCCGCGCCGGCGCGGCGCCGCCTTGGCCGACAGCCACTCGAGCGCCTCCTCGAAGGTGCCGATCCGGTCGATCAGGTTGGCCTTCTTCGCCGGGGCCGCGGTGAGCACCCGGCCCTCTCCGTAGCCGGCCCGTACGTTGGCGGCCGTGTCGCCCCGGTCCTCGGCGACCGAGGCCAGGAACTCACGGTAGACAGCGTCCACCCGATCCTGCAGGAATGCGGCGGCTTCGTCCGACAACGGTGCCCAGGGTGCGCCCTCCGTCTTGTACTTGCCGGCCTTGATCTCGGTGATCGTGATCCCTTCGTTCTCGAGGAACTTGGACCAGTCTTGGTGGGTGGTCCAGACCCCGATTGAGCCGGCGCCCTCGCCGCTCCCGAGACCCCACAGATTGCCCTTGCCGACCGCCGCGCCGAGCCAGTAGGAGGCACTGGCCATCAGGCCGTTCGCGATCGCGGCCGACGGCTTCACCTGGGCGGCGGCACGGATCCGGGCCGCGGTCTCCGGGATTGCTGTCACAGTGCCGCCAGGTGAGTCGTGCTCGTACAGGATGCCTGCGATGTCCGGATCGGCGAGGGCCCTGTTGATCCGGGCCGCGATCTGCTGGGTCGAGGTGCCCATGCTCTGCGGCCGGTTGGCGATCACACCCACGATCGGAATGACTGCGATCTTGCCGACCTGTTCCCGCTGGGGGCGGTCGTCCGGCATCGGGACCCCGAGCTCCACGTGCAGGTCGGCCCCGCTCACCTTGGCCCCGAGGAGCTTCCGCCCCAGCACCGAGACCAGCCGGGCCCCGAACGTGGGATCGAGGAGCAGCGGCTCGTTCATGGCCTGCAGGATCCGGGTCAGCATAGGCACGACTCCTTCATGGGGTTAAGCGGCCACCCGGCACCTTGCTGCCGCTTGAAACGTTTCCTGCAGCACCCGGGCGATCTCGGATTTCCGGATCTCTGCCCAGTGCACCGGCACGCCTTGGGTGCCCAGGTGCTCAAGGCCAGTCCGCGCCAGCCGATCGGTGGCGAGCTCGACGGTCATGGGGTCGAGGCTGAAGGCCTCGGCCAGGGGGCTCAGGGTCCTGGTGGCATAGGCCCGCGCCTGTCCGCCATAGTACTCTCGCGCCCACGCGACGAACCGGGCCGGGTCTGTCGGAGCCTTCGCGCCATGCGCCTGGACCTCCCGGGTTTCCGCCGCGGCGATCCGCGCGGCCGCATCCAGCAGCAGGGGCTGGAGCGGCGCCCGGGCCTCCTCCGCGTCGTCGTCGTCCGCCGGCGCTGCGGGCCGCCCCGGCCCGGCCCGGTTCGGGCTCGCTCCCTGGGGCGTCTCCTGGTACTCGTCCCCGCCGTCGCGCGGGTTCATGTTCTCGATGATCCGCCATTCGTTCGGGCTGATCACGCCGTGATCTTTCTGCAGGGCCAGGGCGTCGGTCCGGCTCTTGAGATCACCGCGCAGCAGGTCTGCCAGCAGGAACTCGAAGAAGTACTCCTCCTGCTCCTCCTCGGTCAGCAGGTCGCGGGCGAGGGCCTGCTGCCACCGCGTGAACCAGGCCCGCATCGTGAAATCGACGAACCCCTGCTTCTGCTGTTCGATGCCCGTGCCCCAGCTGGTGCTCTTCTCCTCGAGGCCGATCATGAACAGGGGCACCCGCCAGAACCGGGCGATGTCCGCGACCTGGAACTTCCGCGGGTCGATGATGAACCCACCGTCGTCGTGCTTCCCCAGTTCCTCGGCCTTCATGCCCCCGTACAGCACCATGGGGATGCGGCTGTTCTTGTAGCCGCCATACTGGGTGCGGATGTCCTGTTTGAACTTGTCCCGCTGATCCACGGGCGGCACGGCCGGGCCGGGGTGCGTGATCACCACCCGGCCGGTGGCGTCGTTCTTGAAGAAGCCGGCCACGAACGCCTCGCCGGCGGCCGCCACGGCGATCGCTTCCCGGGCCAGCCGGGCCCGCGCCTCGCCGGTGTACCCGTCCATCGGCAAGTCCCGGACGTGCAGGACCTCGTCCTGGAGCAGCACCCGCTCCTGGCCGGTCTTCGGGTCGCGGATCCGGTACCGCATCCGGCCGTTGGCCAGCTGCTCGATTGTCGTGTTGATGGGATGGTGGGGGACCAGCTCCACCCGGTCGCCCCAGTCCCGAATCTCGTTGACGACGTTGCCGCGCAGACCGAGGTGGCCCTGGCCAAACCCGAAGAAATCCACGGCCGTCATCCAGCCGTTGGGCTGCTGCCGCACGGTGCGGTAAAGCCGGTGATCGCGGGCCCGCTCTTTCCCGCCGTTGTCCAGACGGCGGTACAGAATGCAGGGAGTCGCGGCAAGGGTTTCCGCGATCAGGCTGTTGCAGGCGAAGACGGCGGCCACGCGGTGGGCGGTATCGGGCGAGATCGGGAAGCCGGTGAACCCGGCGGCGCCGGGGTCGGCGCTGTACCAGCGGTCGTCGATGGGGGTCCACGACACATCAGCCCGGAGGGCGGGCTGCGCCAGCCGATCAAAGATCATCCGATGCCTCGTGGACGAGAGCCCCAGAACCCGATGGCCACCAACGCCAACCCCAGGGACACGCCGGTCCACGCCCTGTGAATATGCCACCCGCCCCATGCCGCGACAAGGAGTCCGCCGTAGATGTGAAGATCGAGCAGCACGCCCTGCCGTCCCAGCCAGTCCAGGAGCCGCCTCATTCCGCCTCCGGTTCGATGAAGTCCACCACGAGCGCCGGCGCCTCCTCCGGCGCCAGCATCGCCCGCCCGAACGCCATGATCAAGGCCACGGCGCCGTCGATCTTGTTCTCGACCCGCTCCTTGCGCGGGAAGATGTTCTCGTTGGCGTCCGGCTTCACCGTCACGTTCCCCATCTGCCAGGCGAAGCAGGGGTTCCCGTCATGGTGGAACCGGCCGGCCTTGAGTGCCGCCTCGAGCCCCTTCATCGGCTCCGAGAGGTGCTTGACGTTCTGCGGGATCTCCACCACCGGGAGCCCCTCAGCCTGCAGCTCCTGCACCAGCTTGGTTGCCCCCCACTGGTCGAATCCCAGCTCGCGCACCTCGAACATCGCGGCATCCGCCAGCAGGTCGGTCTTGATCAGTTCCTGCTCGATCTCCGCGCCCTCCGTGGCCCGCAGGTACCCGTCCGCCACCCAGCCCTGGTAGTGCCGGAGCCGCGGATCCTCGACTGTCTCCTCAGGGACGTAGAACTGCCCGAACGCGTAAAAGTGGGTGGCCCCATCCACCGTCCGCCGGAAGACCCGCACCTTGGCCGCCAGGTCGATCCTGCTGGCGAGGTCCAGGCCCAGCCAGCAGGGTTCTCCGCGGAAGTCCTCGGGGCGGAGGCCTGGGTCCGCCTGCCGGTGCCACCACTCCATGTTCAGCCAGGCCGCCCGGGCGGTCACCCAAATATTCAGGTGCTTCGTCTTGAAGACGTTCTGGTCGCGGCTGGAGGCGATCGCGTTGGCCTGTTGCCGGCGCAGGAAGTCCCCGCTGACCGAGACGTCGAAGTTGGGATTGGCCTTCCGGAGCGCCTCCTCGGTGGTCCAGTCGTCCTTCTCGTCGATGGTGTAGATGATCCCGAACACGCGCTCATCCGGCTCGGTCCCCTTGAGCATCCGCTGCACCCGCTCGTGCAGCGCGTAGCAGGGGCCCTCCATGTTCTCCCCGGCGGTGGTGATCGTGAGCATCAGCGGCTGGCGCCGGGCGCCCATGCCGGTCACCATGGTGTCGTACTGGGTCGAGTCCGGGTGCTCGTGGTACTCGTCCGCGATCGCCAGGGACGGCGAGGCGCCGTCGCCCGGCTTCCCGATGATCGGCTCGAACCGGGAGCCGTTCCCGGGGATCACCAGGCTGGCCGCGTTGACGACGACGCCATACGCCTCGAGGAACGCCGGACTCCGCTCGGCCATCTGCTTGGCGGGCCGGAACACCTCCCAGGCCTGCTTCTCCGTTGTGGCTCCCGAGTAGACCTCGGCCCCCATCTCCCCATCGGCGGCGAAGAATTGGAGGCCGTCGATCGCGCCCAGGGTGCTCTTCGCATTCTTCCGGGGCACTTCGATGTAGGCGATGGTGAAGCGGCGGACAGGCTTGGCCTTCTCGACCCAGCCGTAGATCGAGGACCGGATGAAGCACTGCCATGGCTCCAGCCGGATCTTGGTCGCGTCCGGCTTTCCGGGCTGCGGGATGGCCCAGTGGCCCTTCACGTGCGGGAAGAGCTCGGCGAACCGGCAGGCCCGCTCAGCACGATCGGGATCGAACCGGTAGGGATAGACCTTCGACCGGGAGCGTTTCAGGTCAGCGAGATGGCGCTGGCAGGCCAGGCGCACCCAGAGGCAGGCGGGGATCTTCTTGGCAACGACGCCCCGGACATACTCGAGGGCCCGATCGACGTGCGGATGGTCCACCTTCCGCTTCGTCATGCAAGGTGACGGAACGGGTTCCCATCACGCTGCGGCTCCTTCTTCCCACCGCTCACCTTGCTCCGCTCACTCGGGGTCAGGCCGAACTTCCCGAACAGGCTGGCCAGCAGGGTTTCCTGGGCCGGCTTGAGCTCGTTCCGGCGCGACTTCGACCACAGCCGACACAGCAGCTCGGCGGCTGGCCGATCCATCCGCGTCAGCACGCCGGCCGGGACGATCACCTGCAGCTCCGCCCACCGCGCCCGGTCCGCTTCGTCGAAGAACTCAGGCGGATCCCCGAGCCCAAGATCCGGCTGCGGCTCTTCCGCCCGCGCCGCCAGGCGGCCGGGGTTCCGCTTCGCGGCCCCGGATAGCTGGAGGATCTTCGTCGGCTTGCGCGGTCTTGCCATGAAATCGTGCCCCTGATCCGCTTTTTGGTTACGCAGACGTGCGAATGTACTGCCCCCCGGACGGTCCCCCGTCCGGTGCCCAAGTTTACGACACCCCCGGTATTTTCTTCCGTGTCACTCAGACATAATGTCGATTCGGAGTCGCTTCGGTCAAATCACCGTCGCCTGCCGAACCCGCCATCCTCCCGTGCGGTCTTCCTGCTGTGACAGGTTCCACAAAGCCCTTGCCCATTGCTGGGGTGCATTCGCCCGCCCTTTCTGAGTGGGATAATGTGATCCGCATGAGTACTGCGCTTCACGCCGCAGCGCCGACACCAGGGATCGCGCTTCAGCACCTCCTTCCTGAACTCGTCGTGGGTCTTGTCATAGCCGCGCCGATGCGCGGATGGCCTGTTGTCTTTCAGCCGCGGGCGCGGCCTGGGCGCGGGTCGTGGGTGATCCGTGCAGTAACCGCGCGGCCCTGCCTTTGGGCACCCTGGGTGGCGACAGGCCATCGGCGGCCTACTCGGCATGGAACGTGAGCGAGAGCTGTCCACCGCAGCGCGGGCATTCCCGGTGCTCGTGGGCATCGGGCTCCCGCTCGCGCCCGACGCATACGGTCGCACGCGCCTCGGCCCCGACCCACCCCAGGCCCTTGTCACAATCGCGCCCATAGCGCGAGCCTGGGCACCGCATAAGCTCTCCTGGGCCGAAGATGCGGCAGGTGGCCATCATGCGTCGGGCGGCCGCGAGGCCTTCTCCTCGTCCTCTTCCGCACGCTGGGTGGCGGCTTGGATGGCGCCTTTCAGATAGCCCCTCGAGTCCCAGTAGACCGCTTGGGCGATGAGCTCAATAGCCTCTGCCACCACTTCTTGGTGGTTCTTGTCAGGAGACGCCTGCCGCACGGCGGCCGTCATCAGGATCAGCAGCTGGGTGTTGGGCAGCGCCACGACCTGCAGGCCTGCCTGAGACGGCTTGCTGCCTGGCACAAAGAGCCGGCCATTGGACATGTCCGCTCACCCCTCCCTGTTGAACTTGGGTTTATCCAGCAGCATCAGGTCACCCCCTCCTCGCGCGGCCGGCTGCGCCAGCTGGCATTCGGGAACTCCACGATCCCGCTCACGCCACCCCCTCCAGCGCGGTCTGCAGGTCCGGCTCGGCGGCTCCGTACATCTCGCGCCACCGCTGTGTCCAGGGCTCGAACTTGAGCGAGATCTTCCCCTTCGGGCCGTTCCGCCATTTCCGCACGTAGAGGTCCACCTGCACGGCGCCCGGGGCATCGCCGTTGGGCCAGTGCAGCATCAGCACGCCGTTGGCATCCTGCTCGATGTTCCCCGAGTCCCGGAGGTCGTAGAGCTCGGGCGGCCGGCTCTCCTTGGCCGACAGCCGGGTGAGCTGGGACAGGAGCAGGATGGGCAGGTCGAGCTCCATGGCCAGGCGCTTGAGGGCCTTGGTGATCACCCCGATCTCGCGATCCCGGTTCTGCTGCGGGGTGTCGGCGTCCATGAGCTGCAGGTAGTCCAGGATCACGAGGGCCGGCTTGCGACCCTGGGCGATCTCGGCCTGCAGCCGCAGCCGCAGGCGGCCGGGCGTCCGGGTCTCGCAGTCGATCGCCAGGGGGAGCTCGCTCAGGCGCCCGCTGGCCCACATGAGCTCCGCGACGTAGCGGTCGAGCATGGCCGCTTCACGGCGCAGCCGCCGCATATCGCACCCTACGGCCTCCTGCAGGATCCGCTCGACGAGCTCGGGCTGGCTCATCTCGAGCGACACCCAGTACACCGGGCCGTGCTCCGCGGCCTGGGTGCCGATGGTGCCCGCGAGGCTGCTCTTCCCCTCGCCGGGGCGGGCCGCGAGGATCACAAGCTGACTCGGCAGGAACCCATCGGTCATGCGGTCGAGCGAGGCAAACCCGGAGGGCAGGCCACGCACCAGGACCTGCTGGGTGGCCTGCCGCTCGAGCTCCTCGAGCGCCTCGACGAACATTGCCCGGAGCGGCGGGGTGGCCGGCGTGTCCCCCGCCGCGATCGCGACCAGGCGGCCGGTGGCGTTTGACACCACGTCCCCCACGGCGGTGCCGGCGTCGGCGGCGAGCTGGGTGAGGCGCTGAGCTTCGGCCTGCAGCTGGCGTCGCTGCCAGGTCTCCCGGACGATGCGGGCGTGGTAGGCCACGGCGCGGCCGGCCACCCCGGCGTCGATGAGCTCGCCCAGGAGGATCATCCAGGGCTGGTCGTCCGATCCCCCGAGTTCCGCCACCAGGGTCAGGTGGTCGATCGGTGCGTGCCGGTCGCTCAGGGTGAGCATGGCCCGGTAGACCTGGCCGTACCGCGTGTCGCTGAACGGCTCGGGCCCCGGGAGCACGGGCCGCACCTCGGCCAGGAGCGCCGGTTCGACGAGGATCGCGCCGAGGACCATCTCCTCGGCTTCGGGAAACGCCAGGGCGCGGTTCATGGTTGCTCACGCTGGGCCAGGGTGTCCTGGAGGCCGGCCCGGACACTGGCCCGGCGCTGCTCGAAGGCCGCGCGCTCCTCGGGGGTCGGCTCGGGCACCGGCTGGTCGGGGGTCAGGGTGAGCCCGTCAGGGCTAACCGTCCGAAGGCTTGAGAGTCCGTTGGAGTCCTCGGCTGTCCCCAAGTCCGAAGCAGACCTCCAGTCCGAGGATGACCCCAAGTCCGAGGAGACCTTACAGTCCTCAAGTCCGGCGGACTTTTCACGCCCGGGGCTCACCTTGGGCGTGCCTTGGGCCAGCCTAAGGCTGGCCCGCGTATCCGCTGTATCGGACAAGGGGTTACCGCCCTCATTCTGGGCCCGCCTTGGGTTGGCCTCGGGCTCGCCTTGGACTGGCCTTGGGCTCGCCTCCGGGGCCATCCTTGAGGTGTTCTGCTTCGGCGGCGCCGGGAGCCTGCTCTTGGCTTCTCTCGGATGGGGCTTCTGCCAGCGCCCGAACGTGGGGATCCATCCGTACCGCTTCCCCTCGTGCTCGTAGCTCCGCACGAAGTCGGCCCGCTCCAGTTCCTCGAGGACCTGGGTGAAGTCCACCGGGTCCCATGGGAGGATCGCCAGCTTGAGGACGAGGGGTTTCCACTCGAACCGCCCCTCCCGGTCCGCCTCGCACCACAACCCCTCGAAGGCGAGGCGCAGTGGTAGGCCGCTGGCCTGCTCGGCCGCGTAGAGCTGCTCGTTCAGAAAGAACTTCGGGTGCACCACACGCGCACGTCCCATCAGGCCCCCACTTGCAGGATGTCGCCAATCCACCACGGCCCGTGCCCGCTGCCCGGCTGGGACCGACACGGCTGGCCATGGTGCGCGGCGTGACAGACCGAGCATAGCACTTCCACGTCGCCGACCAGCTCGTCGCCCAGGCGCTCGTAAGAGCGGTGGTGCACCTCGAGCCAGCGGCCCGGCTTCGCATACACGTTCCAGCCGCACCGCTGGCAGGTCCACCGGGCGAGCCGGATGACCACGCCCCGCCGGCGACGCCAGCCCTCCGAGGCCAGGTAGTCGCGATACCACGACGCCGTCATGCCGTCCCCCTGCTGTTGCGGAGCCGGCGCGGCAGGCCGTGCCGCTGGATGTACTTCCGTAGCTGGTCGACGGTGCAGCCGAGCCAGGCCGCGGTGACCTCCTGAGGTTCGCGGGCCAGGCATCGGCGGCGGAGCTCGCTGTGCTGGTCCCGGGTGAGCGCGAGGCTGGGCGACCGGGGCCGGTGGGCGGTGATCGTCATGCGGGAAGCTCCGAAATTGTGGCAGTTGTCACCTGTTTACGCTGCTGTATACGGAGATGCCCAATTTTCGGGGCTTTTCGGTCCCCTCGGAGAAGGGGCGAAAAGCGACCGCAACCGTCAGGGCCGCAATCAGTTAGGCGAATTGGGGCAAAACAGGCCGTGCGTGAGGCGGGAAGGCCAGAAATTGCAAGCAGTTGGGGTACTTTTCCCGAGGCACCGCTTTCCTGATAAGCGTGAGGTCCGCAGTTCAAGTCTGCGCAGGCCCACTCACTCAAGTACCGACGCTGCAACACCTTCCGCCCCGGCTCCGTAAACGCGAGTTGGGGCGGTTTGGCTTCTGTATACGCCAGTTTACGATCCCGCATCAGGAATCCTGTGCTTTTCTGGGGCCAAACCGGCGGTCCACGGGCTTGGTGGTTGCCTCCTCCATGGACATGCCAGCGCCGAGACGTTTCAAGACCGTGCTGTGGTGTATCCCGCACTCCCGGCCAATCTGCACGAGCGTGACCCGCCGCCCCCGCCAGGCGTGCAGGACCGTGTCTCTCCGGTTGATCGCCTGCTCCTGGCGCGTCGCCCAGCGGACATTCGCCGGCTCGTAGCCTCGGTCGTTGTCGATCCGGTCGAGGGTGTGGCCCAGGGGGCGCTCGCCAACGTCGGCCCGGAAGGCCTCGAAACTGGTCCGCCAGCGGTCGCAGACCGTAATCCCGCGGTCCCCGTAGGAGGGGAAGTCGGGGTGGTTCGGGCGATGGCAGCGCGCCACCATGCACCGCCAGATGTTCCGCAGTGGGTCAGCCCCCATCCTTCTCCTCCCCCCGAATCTCCGCCCTGGTCCGGGCTGCCTCCGCCCTCGCTTCCACCCGCTCCTGCTCCCGGTAGATCCGGTCCGGCGTCTGGGTATCCGACCAGCCGCCGTGCTCCTTGAGCGCGTCCCGGCTGATCCCCGCCGCCACCGCCGCATCCACGGCCGCCCGCCGCACCCCGTAGGCGGCGCGCCCAGGCACATGCGGGATCCCGCACAGCGCCTCGAGCTCGTACCACCAGGCGAGCAGCGTCCGGCGGTTGAGCGGGCGCGCCTCGGCCAGGTGGGCCAGGGCCACCCCCTCCCCCTTCCGTCCGCCGCGCAGCTGCCCGGCCGGGAAGAGCGGGAAGTCGGTCGCGGTCTGCTCGAGGATCCGGAGGTAGCCCTCCCCGAGCGCCTGGCGCACGACGGTGAGCTGGCCCGCCGTGAGGGTCACCGTGGCCCCGAGCTTCTTGCCCCGCCGGCCGACCCGGTAGGTGCCGGCCACCAGGTCCAGGTCCGTCCGCACGGCCCGGATCACCTGCCCGAGCCGGAGCTCGGCGCCGAGCGCCACGGCGAGCCCGAGCCGCGGGTCCACTTCGCCCGCGCGCCGGATGAGGGCCCGCATCTCCTCGGGGCTGTAGCGGGGCCGGGCCGGGTCCGGCGCGTCGAGCTCGGTGCGCAGGGCCTTCTTCCAGTCCCGCTCCGGCAGGCAGGCCCGCTCATCGATCTTGCCCTCGTCCCGGAGCCACTCGGCCACCGTCAGGATCCGGCTCACCGTCACCTCGGTGCCGCGGAGCCCGATGGCCCCGCCTTCCTTGAGCTGGGCCGCCCGCCGGCGCCGGAGGACCCGGAGGTCATCCTTGCCCAGGGTGTTCCAGGGCCGGTCCCCGCCCCAGATCCGCTCGGCGCATTGCAGCGCCCGCCCCACCTCCCGCCGGTGCGGGGTGTCCTTCGTGTAGAGCCCGGTGTCGGGGTGCGTGAGCACCGCCCAGGTCTCGGCGATCGTCAGCTGGGCCGTGGGCCGGCGCTCCGGCGGCGCGCCGCGGAGCAGGGCCTCGTGCTGCTTGCGGGCCTCGCCCTCCGCCCAGGCCTGGACGTGCTTGAGGATCCGCCCGCCGGCGGTCCGGAGCGTGCGCTTGAGGGCCCGGTGGCGCCAGTTCCCCTTCGCCTGGTCCCACCAGCGGAGGTAGAGCACCCCCTTGCGGCCGGCGTGCTCGAACACCCGGACCGTCCAGGGCCGCTCCCCCACGCTGAACATCCACGGGGTCTCGCTCACGAGGCGCGCCGCTTCCGCTCGGCGAGAGGGCTCACCGCGTAGCCACCGCGGGCGCCCGGCTCGGCCTCCAGCTCGCCGCGGCGGATCCAGTTCCGGACGGTCTGCTCGGAGACGCCCTTGAGCGCAGCGTATTGCTCGACGGTGAGCCGGTGGGTGCCCGCCCGCTGGAGCTCGACGTGGCGGGCCATCTCGGCCGCGCAGTAGTCGAGGGTGTCGGCGCCGGCGTCGTTGGGCGTAAGCTTGCGCCGGCGGGTGGCCTCCTCCCGCCACGCCTTGCCCAGTGCCCCGAAGGAGGCCAGGAGTTCGTGGATCACGGCAGCTTCTCCTTCACCAGATCGTCATGTCCTTGGCCAGGCCGCTCCCGGCGCAGGAGCTGCAGCAGCAGAGCCCGTCGGGGCTGTGCAGGTTCGTGCACTGGATCGGGTCGTGGCACTCGACCCAGCCGTCCCCGCCGCACCAGTGGCAGTCCTTCTCGTCGTCGCAATCGTCGTAGTCGTCCTGGTCCACCGCCTCGTGGCACACGCACAGGCAGGGCTCGGTGTCGAGCGGGGAGTCCTCCCCCGATCGCCGCTGTGCGCAGTCATGGGCGTCCCTGACCGGGCAGGCGCAACCCTCCTCCTCCATCCACGGCCCGGGCAGCCCGCTCATCCGGGGGACTCCTGGACCCACAACGCATCCGGGATCCGCCCCTGCAGGCCGGGCTTCGGGCCACTGTCCTGCTTGACCCAGACCGGGACATGAGCCGCCCGGCACTGCTCCACGATCGAGCGCAGCCAGTCGAGGCTCATGGGCCGATGGTCAGGGCCGGACTCCCCGCCGACGATCACCCACTGCACCGGCCGGTACAGCGGATCGTATGTGTCGGGCTCTTCATCCGCGAAGTTGCCGAGGTCAATCGGGCCGAGCAGCGGTTCCAGGGAGACAAACCGGAGCGCCGCCGGCGTACGACCCAGCAACTCCACCCTCTGGTCGAAGGTGTCTTGATCCTCCGCAGAGACGCCGAGGTGGACGTTGGGCAGGGGCCAGCGCCCCTCGTCGCCGACGATGAAGCCGGTTCCACCATACGCCACGTTGGGGGTGCCGTCGTGCGTGACCCAACCCATCTTCTCCGCGTTCGCGCACCGGGAGAGCCAGTCCAGCATTCGCTGGGGCCTCTTGGTGAGCACCTGAAACGTGTGCCTTCGGGCTCCACGCATCACACCCCACACCTGCGCGATCTGCTCGTCCGTCAGCTTCTCGTGGAACAGGTCGCTCATGCTGTTCACGAAGATGCGCCGCGGCTTCCGCCAGCGGAGCGGGTCGGCCAGGTGCTCCTCGATGAACCGCACCTCGCCGGTCCAGCGCGCTTCGCCGCCGACCTTCTTGGCCAGCCCGTCGTAGGGTTGGCCGGGTCCGGAGAAACGGGCGGCCACCTGCTCGGCATAGCAGTGGCGGCACCCCTCGGACACGCGGGAGCATCCCCGGATCGGGTTCCAGGTGGCGTCGGTCCAGCTGATCCCAGTCCCGTCACCCATCGGCGTGGCCTGGGTGGGGATGGGCCACCGTTCGGTGCCGGCGATTCTCGCCCCTCAGGATGTAGGAAATGCCGGCCCGGCCGACCCCGAACAATCGCGCGATCGCGTGATGCGACATCGTCCCGAGCGCCCCCAGACGGCGCACCTCCTCGACCTGATCGTCGGTGAGCTTCGACCGCCGGTTACGCTCGCCATGCGGCTTCAACCGAAGCGAGACAGCGTGATCCTCATTCTGTCGAGGTGTCACATACTCGATGTTGCGGCGATCGTTGTTGGCCCGGTCTGCGTCTCGGTGGTTAATGTCGTAGCCGTCGGGCCGTGGCCCAATGAAGGCTTCCGCGACGAGGCTGTGGACTGTGCGGTTTTTGGCCCGCCCCTGCACCCAGAGCTGGACGTACAGGTACCCACGGCGCCACATGGCTGCCTTCAGTAGACGCCTCGGGATGTTTGCGCGGCCAGATCGGTACACCAGCGATGCCACCTGGCCATCACTCGACACCTCGTAGTACCCCTCGTACCCGACCACCGGGCGCCACTCCACTGCATCGCTCACCTAGCCCTCCACACAATCGCCGATCGACCGCTCGCATTGGCTCTCCGCAGGCCGGTGTCGTGGATCAGGCCGGCGACATGGAGTTCCGACAGGCGCGGACGCACCGCGAGAATGGATTCCCCCATCGCCGCCGCCACCTCATCGGCCGTTTGTGGTAATGCCCGCAACGCCTCCAGCGCGGCCGCGCGGAGTCGCGGCACCCGCTCGGCCAGCGCCTCCTGCGCCGCGCGCCGGGTGTCGATCGGCAGGGGCGCGAACAGGGCGAGGCCGGCCAGCTGCTGGGCGGCGCTGGGCCGGCGCTCGGGATCCTCGCGGTCGCGACGCATCGCCTACCGTGGCTGCTGGGCCGTGCGCCCGCCGGCCTTGAGCCAGCGCCGGGCCGCGGCCTTCGCCCGCCCCTTGCCACCGTGCCGGCGATCGGAGAAGAGCCGGGAGCGGTACTTCGGGCTGGTCCGCTTCGGGTAGACCCGGGCGTGCCAGCCGTGGGTGCGGCAGCGGTCCGAGTCGATGCGGATGATGTAGGTCCGGGCGCGGCTCATCGGGCCCCGCCCTTCTTCGCCTTCCGGGCCCGGCGGACGTCGCCGGCCAGCTTCTTCCCACGAGGTGGGCCGGGAGTCCTCCGTGACCTGGGTCCGCCGACATGCGACCAGGCACGACCGAGGGCAATCTTGCTGATGACGGTTCTATGGACACCGAACTCATCCGCGACCTCGTCCAGCGTCCTGCCAGCGGCGCATCGCTCACGAATCTCCAGCACCGCCTCGTCGGTGAGGTGGGTTGCATGGTGCTGCTCCCCGCGGCGTGCCCGCTCAGGATACTGCTGCAGGAACTGACGGCCTTTCGCTGCCATGTCCCTGGCGTTGTCTCCCCGGTCGCCCAGAAACAGATGATTGGGGTTCACGCATCGGCGATTATCGCATGTGTGGAGCACGCAGCGGCCGGCCGGGATGGATCCACGGAGGATCTCCCAGGCAAGGCGGTGGGCAAAGACTGTCGTGCGAGGTGCGACAGTGACCCGGCCGTAGCCGTAGGCATTCAGTCCGCCGGTCCATTCCCAGCAGCCGCTCTCGGCGGCCTGGATCAGCTGGGCGAACCGGCGCAGGTAGGGGTCGGCGCCCTCTTCCAAGTATCTGAGATCGGTCATCAGTGCATCCAGGTGTCGTCGATCGGGCGCTCGGGCTCGACCGGCAGGTAGCTCTTCATTTCGCCGCCTTGCGGAGCTTGGCGAGGTGGTAGCCGGCCGCCGATTCCTCCAGGCCCAGGGCCTTGGCCGCCTCGGCGTTGCTGGTCTTCGGGTGGGTCGCGAAGTACGCCGCCACCCGCTGGGCCGTCTTGCCCGGCCCGCGCTCGGACGGGGGGCGGCGCTGCTCACCGCTCCGCTTCGGCTTGGGGCCGGGCGCCCGCTTCGCCCGCGGGGCCGGCCCGCCCAGGATGTCGGCCGACGCCTCGAGGCTGTCGGCCTGTTCACGGAGTCGCGCGGCTTCGGCCCGCAAGCGGGCCACCAGATCGTTGCTCATGGGGGTCAGCGCCTCGTCGTCGCGGGGGTGAGCGTGGCCAGGGCCTGCGCCTGCGTCTCGCGCAGGGCGGTCCAGGCCTCCTGCAGTTCCTCCGTGCCGCCCCGCTCGCGGGCGCGTTTGTAGCGCCGGAAGGCGGCGCTCACGGCCACCTGCTGGCCGAGCTCGAGCGCCCGCCAGTGGCGGGGACAGAGGAAGAAGTCGTGGCCGATGGGCGTGCCGCAGTCCGGCGCGGGGCAGGTTCTCACAGCGCCTCCGTGCTGTGAGCGGTGAGCCGGACCCCGCGGCCGTTGGCGGTGATCTCCACGGACTCGATGCCGCTGCCCTTCTTGGGCCGGAGCTTCTCGATCGCGCGGGCGGCGCGGGCGACGGTCGGCGAGACCCGCCCCTCCCCGGCGAACAGATCGCCCTGGGCCCGCTCCCCGTTGAGGAACCGGCGGGCCGCGTCTTCCACCGCGTCGAGCGCCTCGACCAGCTCGTCGGGGAGGCTCTGCCCGTGTTCGCCGGCGTCCTCGGGGAGATAGGGGGTGTTGAAGACCAGGGGCGCCGGGGCGTCAGCCAGGGACCGCTGGCAGGTGACGACCAGGCCGCGGCCCCGCTCCTCCTCATGGGTGATGCTGAGCCCCGTCACCGCCAGGGCCTCACCGCCCCAGGTATGCGGCAGCTCGCACAGCTTCAGGACCGGCCCGATGAACGCCCGCAGCGCGGCGACGAAGGTCGGGTGCGGATCCTCGGTGGAGCTGAGCCGGTGCTCATGGGTATCCAGGCCGCCCTTGCCTTCCTCGGTCAGCCATTCGAGCACCACCAGCCCCTTGCTCCGCTTGATCTTCGTGAACTTCATGGGCCCACCTTCCAGTAGGTGAAGCGATCCGCGATCCAGTCCCGGGCATCGGCCACCAGGGCGGCCCAGCGGACCTGCCAGCGGAACCAGCGATGCGCGAGGGTCACTGCCGCTTCTCCGGGTCGAGCGCCGAGACGCACAACGCCAGCTGCTCGGTCTGCTCCCGCGCGGCCACGACCCGGGGCACGACCTCGGCCGGGATCAGCTTCGGGCCGGCGGCCGTCAGGAGCCGTTCCGCGATCAGGAGACAGGTCCGGGCCTGGGCGAGCTGGCCCATCGCCGCGATCCGGGCCTGGTCCGGCGGCATGCCCGGGATGATGATCACGGTCACCGGCCCACCGCCTTGCGACGCTCGCGCTCGGCCCAGCGATCGGCCGCCGCCTTGAGCTCGGGATCCTCGACGTCGGGGAGCTCGGGCCAGTCTGCCCAATGCACAGAGCCGGTGCGGGCGTTGGTGATCAGGCCGTAGAGGCCCCAGGCGACCCAGGCCAGCAGGATGAGGATGAGGAGCCGGTCCATCATGCCCTCCCTGTGGTCGTGCTGACAAACCGCCCTTTGAGTCTCACGGCGCTCGCTCCACGCCGCCTCGAAGCGGCTCGGTTGCGACACACGATGCCGCAATACACGCGTACCCGCTTCGCGAGGAACTGCCTCCCACATTCCTGGCAACCGAAGGGCTGCTTGGGCCGAGTGAACCGGAGGCGATTCTCCTCGCTCGTCTTGCGGCCATGACAGCGGCGGCAGAGAACCTGACACTTGGCCAATTCCGCGCGCCGGCGCTCCTCCCGCCAGCTCCAGACGGCGTGGTGTACCTTAGTCCTCGGGTCGACGTGATCCAGCTCGAGGTTCGCCCCAGGAGCCACAGCTCCGGCATGGGCCGTTGTCAGTGAACCACCGTCGGCGGCGCGCGGCCACCCATCGCCTTCCATACTCCCGTCGGTCTTCCTTCACGGCACGAGGCATCAATCCACCCTCCGCACGGCCCAGCCGGTCCCGGTCCACCGGCCGATCAGCCAGAGCGTCCTCATGGTTCCTCCACGGCGCTGGGCGGGGTGCACCGCCAGTCGGTATAGGCATTCATGCTGTCGGCGCGGGTGCCGCCCGCCAGCAGAAAGGCGCAGAGGTCCGCGCGCTGTTGGGACTCACGCGTGGCCTCCGTGTCCAGGGGAATCACGACCGACCAGTACACCAGGCCCATCACCAGCACGACGGCCAACACCGCCATTGCCAGGTCGCCAAGCCATTCGGGCATCCTCATGACTCGTCCTCCTGGTCCTCCGCCTCCACCCTGGCCGCCCGCTGCTCGTTCAGGTACCGCTGCCGCCGCGCCACGTCCTCCGGGGTCGCGGGCCGGGTCGGCACCGCGCTGATGATCGGCGGGAACCGCCGGGGCGGCAGGTTCTTGAGCGGGCGCACCGGCTCGTCGTCGTAGTAGACCGACCGGATGTGCCCGCCCCCGCCGGCCCGGATCGCCACGCCCTCCCCCTTGATCTCGTGCAGGGGGTTCTGGTTGGGCTCCCGCTGCTTGCGGCGGGTCATTCGGCGGCCAGCTCCTTATCGAGCTCGAGATCCGGCTCTGCGGCATCGCCTGGCTCCGGCTTCGCGGCGCCCGCGGATCCCTTCTTCTTCGGCGCGGCGGCCTTCAGCTTGGCGATCGCATCGCGCAGGGCGGGCACATCGGACACCCGGAGCTCCCGCTCCTCGCCCAGCACCTCGAGCAGGAACCCCGCGAGACGGGCCTCGGTAATGCCGTACTTGGCGGCCGCCTGGGCGAACCTCTGGCGGTCATCCTCCGGCAGTGGCTGGCGGCCGGCCTCCTCGGCCTCCCGCTCGGCCAGCGCCTTCTCCATGTCCTCCTCGGCCGCGAAGAAGCCCGTGGCGCCGGTTACCTCGCGGGTGCTCAGGGTGCCGGCCCGCTTCTCCGCCATGGCGTAGCACTGGTGCAGCATCTCGCGGGCGTCGGTGTAGGTGTAGCCCTTCTTGTCCTTCCGCTCGAACCGCTTCTCCAGCGTGTTGCAGTTGGCGGTCCGGGGCGCGAGGATCCGCCCGGCCCCGTCGAGCGTGGCCATTGTCACGGTCACCGAGCAGAACTCCTTCGTGGCGATCTCCTGTGGCTCGCCCACCCGGACCAGCTGCAGCCGGAACAGGTTGCGGAGCTCCTCGGCACCCGCCTGCAGAAGCATCGGCTTCGGGAAGGCGTTGTTCGGGTTGCCGTAGTGCACGCCCTCGACCAGGACCGTCTCGAGGATCTGCTGCATCCGCTGCTGCCGCAGCTTGAGCCGGGCGAGGCCGGCCTGGAACTCCTGCTCGCTCATGTTCGCGACGTCGAACTGCTTGCGGTCGACCAGGGCGTGGCCGGCCTCCTCGCGCTGGCGCTCCAGCGCGTGGCCGGCCCGATCGGCCCCCTCGCGCTCCATCACTTCGGGTCTGGCGGTCATCACTCCGTCGCTTTCTGGGTGGGGGTCAGCCGGCCCGGGCACAGCCGCTGGTGGATCACGTGCTGGCTCGGCTCGTAGGCCTGCTGGCAGACCGGGCAGGTCAGGGTCCTGGCCTGCAGCAGGGTGTCTCTCATGCCTGCCCGCTGATGTGCACGAGCAGGATCCGCCGCACCCTGGCCGCGAAGGCCTCCTGAGCGGCCGCATCCGCCGGCGGACCATCGGCTGGCGCCGCATCGACGATCGCGTGCAGCAGGGTGTCGAGGGCGTCGTAATCGAGCGCGGCCAGGGCGGCCTCGAGCTCGGCGCGCGCATCGGGGGACATCATGACCGGGCCTCCAGCTGCTCCCGCTCCAGCGCTGCCAGCAGGCGCAGCAGGACGCCGGCCCGCTCACGGCACCGGCGGGCCAGGGCATTGCGGTTCTCAGGGGTTGGATTGGCGAGATAGGCGAGCCGGGCGCAGTCCTCGCCGGCGTCCACCTGGCAGTCGAGCGCGAGGAGGTCTCGCGGTTGCTCGGTCAGGCCGTGCCCGGCTTCGACCGACCGGATCGGGGCGAGGATCCTGGCCGCGAGGGGGAAGTCCGCGAGCGCCAGGGCCCCGTCCAGCAGGGCCGCGGTCCGGAGGTGCACCGCATCGCGGCCGCGGATCAACTGCTCCACGGCGCCAGGCCTGAGCCCGACCCGCGCCGCGACGTAGACGGCTACCCGGCTGGGCGGGCGGTAGTGGGCGGCCCCCGTACCGGTCGGCATGGTCAGGCGGCGCCGAGGATCTCGTCCGCACGACGGACCGCGCCAGAGCGGATGATATCGGTGGGAGTAACGGGGAAGTGCTGCTCATCGCTGAGCGCCTTGGCCGCGGCCTCGATGCGCTCCCACTCCTCGCCGCGCCACTTCACGGCATGCACCTTCTCTTCTGGCTCTGTCTTGACGGGCCGTTCCATGGGGGCAACCTTTTGCAACGGGACACAACCAACGCGTTACGTGAGCGGAAACTATATTACGTGCCACGCAATCCGTCAAGACCGGAAGAAACTGCCGCCTTGGGCAGGCGGATCAAGCGCGCTATGGCGTGGTATGGAGAGGTGGTCTTGGCTCGCCCCGTGAGATCGTCGGAAGTTGCCGATTCGCTAGGGCTTAACAGGGCGACTTGGAGCAGGTACGAGAACGGGCAGCAGGAGCCACCTCGATGGGAAATCCTGCGGATCGCCAGATTCCTCGGTGTGGAGCCGGGATGGCTCGCGTTCGAGGCCGGCCCTATGCGGACGACCGCTCCCCCGCATCCATTGGTCGAGGAAGCTGAAGCACTCGTGGCGGAGGAGCAGCGGCTCTTGCGGCCAGGGAAACCAGGCGCTCGAGGGCGTGGGACGCGGGCAGGGTAGGGCACTCCGCCCGGCCGTCCGCCAGGACGCCGGCCAGCTCGCCGTAGGTGGCGTGACTCGGCCGGTGCAGAACAACGATCGGATCTGGGGTCCCGGGTCGAATCAGGACAGAGTCCCCCGCGACTCCTCCGACTTCGGGGCAGGGACCGGTGAGAACGACGACAAATGAAGTCAGGTCCATTTTCGGGGTTCCTTCGGTGTTTTGTGGATCAACCTGCTCTCCGCGTACGACTGGCGCAAGTGGCCCGATAATCGGTCTTGGGTGTGACAATAGCTTGGCTCCCTCAACCATCCGTCAACGGGGAGGCTACGTTCTTGTGAGGCGGCTCGTACTTGGACTCCCGATCGCGGTAGCAATCGGGTGTGCGGACGGCGCCCCGACGGCGCCGGCGCCAGAAGTCGTGCAATTCGGCGTGCCGGCCTGGAGTTCCCAGCCGATTGCCGGCGACAGCCTGCTCGACAGCCTGACGATCCTTCTCCGGGACACGGCCGGCGAGCCGCTGCCGAGGGTGCGGCTCCGCTTCCTCGTGCCGGTCGGCACGGTGACGCCGGCGCAGGGCCGTACCTCCAGCACCGGGACGATCCGGGTCACCTGGCGCCTCCCGAAACCCAACCCGGGGCTCACCGTTGCAATGTCTTTCTGCTTGGCGACCGCGGATGGCGCCTGTCGAGGGGAGAGCTGGGGGCTGATCTCCCACACGGGGCAGCCCTAGTCGCCCCGGAGGGTAGGGTGGTCCGGATTCCGTCTCAGGGGGAGGTCACCATGCGCCTGCTGATCCTGCTGGGCGTCGTCGTGGTCGCGGCACCGCCCGCGCTCGAGGCGCAAAAGAACTGCAAGAAGGGCATTCCCTGCGGAAACACCTGTATCGCGGCGAACAAGGTGTGCCGGATCGCACCGCCGGCGGCCACCGCGCCGAGGCCCCTGACATCGACGGCCCCCGCCGGGAGTCTGTATCACAAGGACTATCCCTTCGCGGCCTCGCCCCGGGGCCGCACCTACTACCGGAACGTCCGCGAGTGCAATGGCGTGGGCCGTCTGGCCTCCCGGATCTACTTCAAGACCGAGGAGGACGCGATCGCGGCGGGGCTGTCCCGGAGCCGGCAGGAGGGGTGTTGACCGTGGCGGTGCGGGGTAGGGGTGTGCCATGAGCATCTGGCCGCTCTCGCTGTTCACCCGCCGTGCCCCCGCGGCCCCGACCCGGGAGGTGCCGGAGGCCCTGCGCGGCGGCGGGAGCTACCTGCTGGCGGTCGTCGGCGAGGCCGCGTACCAGGACGCCCTGGACGAGATCTGCGGCGGCCGCACGGAGGAAGGCCACTGCCGGGGGGCCGTCGCCGAGCTGGTCCTCGAGGATGACAACCGGCACGACCCGATGGCCGTGCGGGTGGCGATCGCCGGCGGCACCGTGGGCTACCTGACCCGCGACAAGGCGCGGAAGTACCGCACCCGGCTGACGGACCTGGGCGCCGGCCCGGGCCCGTTCAGCTGCCCTGCGGAGATTCGCGGGGGCTTCCTGCGCGAGGGCGAGGACGGCGTCGGGTACTACGGGGTGTGGCTGGATCTGTACCTCGGGAAAAGCCGGCGCGGGTAGGCCTACCGTAAGGCCGCTGGCCATTCCCCGGGGCTTGCCCTCGCCAGCTTTCAGTTGCAAGCTCTGGCTTCCCGTTTCTCCTGCGGAGCGAATACGGCGAATGGCCTTCCGCGTCCCCTACATACTGGTCGCCGACCAGGCGCAGGACATCGGCAACGGCAAGCTCAACATCCTGGGCACTTTTGACCAGATCACGATGCCCGAGCTGCCCGGGATCTTCCGTGGCTTCATCGTCGTCGCCTTGCTGGTGGCGGAGCACGAGGACGAGCTCGGTACGCACCGCGTCAGCCATCAGGTACTCAGGCCGAGCGGGCGGCTCGCTGGAGAAGGCGGGGTGACCATCGAGATCCGCACGCGCCCCGGCACCTGGGGGCTCTCAGCCACCCGTCTCGTTCTGGGCATGCAGAACGTCCCCTTCCGGGAACCGGGCCGGCACTACATTGTTATCAAGGTCGATGACGCCGAGGTTGCACGGCACCCCCTCATGGTGGTCGATGGGCGGCCTCAAGCCCATGCGACCTGATGCCGATAGCGGAGCAGGAGGCGCTGCGACTCCTCGCGGACGAAACCCGGCCACTGGGATATGACGACCTGGACGAGGTCTTCACCGCTTTCGGGTTTGCTTCGGTCTTTGTGGTCCCTGACGTCACTTGGTACCACCACGCCACGTACCCCAGCTGTGGGGACTTTCGGGCGCAGCCGCGGTATGATTCTAGCTGTCTGTCGCAGGGGCAGCGCATGATCGTCCGCCGGATGATCGCGTGTGTGCAGGCGAGGCGACACTTGGAGGAGCTATGAGCACGAACATGGGTTTCTACGCCATCCGACTCTCACAAGAGCGTGCCGCGAAGGGCGACCTTTGGACAGCGGAGCATCCGCACTTGCTTGGCTGCCACGTGGTCCGGCCCACTGCGCAGCAGGCCATCGATGATCTCGCGGACGCCCGGCGGGAGTGGGAGCAGCGTGCTCGCGAAGCGGGGCGTCAGATCCCGGATCCCCAGCCGGACCTGAAGTACGAGCTTGTGATGGCGCCGGATCACACTGCCGATGAAGCTGATGGCGCCAGGACTGCGGTGCTATCGGCGCATGAAGCCCAGGAGGTTCGGGTCGCGACCGCCTGGAGTTCCTGAAGACCCGGCCCGGCGTTCGCCGGGCCGCTGAGTGCTTTCTGGTGCACTCCGGGCTGTCGTTCAGACCTCCACCACCTTTCGCGATCGCCGGGCCTTCCGCTTGGTGGCGGGCCGGCCGCGGGGATCCCGGTTCTCCAGGTAGTTCCACAGCACATGCCGGGCGACCTGCCAGTCCCGGCCCAGCTTCCGCCCCTCGAGCCGGCCCTGGTTGAGCTGGACCCGGAGCGTGGCCGCGGCCAGGCCGCTTTCCTTGGCGGCCTCCGCCAGGGTCAGCCACGCCACCGGCGTGTCCAGCTGCTCGAGCTCGGCCTTCGGGTACCAGGCGCTCGCCCCGAGGATCTCCACGTACAGAAGCCGCCCGGTGTCGTCGAAGTCGGCCGCGACCTCCGGGCTGAACCGGATGGTCCGGGCCGCCTGGCCGCCAGGGACCAGGTCAATGCCCAGGGTGTCGGCCCCGGGCGAGTAGGTGAATCGCATCACTCCCCCTTTCCCTTCTTGCGCTGGCGCTTGAGCTTGGCGACCTGCCCCCGGGACAGCTTCCATTCCACCGTCACGACCAGCACCCGCTCCTGATTCTCCAAGTATACCACGTGGCATTCTGACCCGCCCACGTCGCCCCGGACCATCCAGTAGGAGCCGGTCAGCCGCTCCCGGACGCCCCGGGCCAGCAGCCACCGCACTTCCTGCCGGGTGATGTGGCGGCCGGGCAGCCGCCCGGCGGCATGGTCGCTGTACTCGATGCGCTTGTGTGTCATGCCCCATAATATACACGCTAACGCCTATATGTCAAGAGGCCGAAAAACGCCCGCCGTTGGGGGGCGGGCGAGCGTGGCTGCAGCGGGGAACCGGCTCAGAATCGAACCGACCCCACCAGGTAGGCCCGGAAGTCCTCGCGCCGGCGGCCGAGGCTGTCCGTCACCGTCTCCCGCACCACCAGCCCCTGCAGCCGGAGCGGACCCAGGTCCCGGCTCAGGCTCCCCCCGCGCGGCGCGAGCCGCTCCGACACCACCACCCCTAGCGCCCACGGCCGCGGCGGCCGGACCTGGTCGGTGAGCTCCTCGATGCGTTCCGCCTGGTCGGCGATCGTCCGGGCCCGCTCGGCCAGGGCGGCCGAGTCCGCGGACCGGGCTTGGTCACAGGTGGTGGTGGCGGCCCGCTCGAGGCTGTCGAGCGAGGCCTCACAGCGCGCCAGGGCCCGGTCGAGGAGCTGGGTGGCCAGGGTGAGATGGGCGATCGCGCCGGCGCTGTCGCCCTGCGCGAGCTGGCCGGCGGCGGCCGCCTGGGCGCTGTCCGCCCGCGCGACCTCGATCCGGATCGTATCCCGCTGGATCCGCACCCGGCCCACCGCGCGGTGGCGGGCGACGTCGAGCTGGACGGCGAGGCGGGCGAGCTGGGCCACGGTGGCTTCCCGGGCCGCTACCCGGGCCTCGAGGGCAGCGTTGTCGGCGCGCATCCGGGCGAGGTCGGGCCCGCGGCCCCAGAGGAGCCAGCCGGCGAGGAGCCCGGCGAGCAGGAGCAGGGCAGGGGTGAGTGTTTTCACA
>CAZCVG010000006.1:0-43104 GCA_964501735.1 uncultured Gemmatimonadaceae bacterium
CGCCCACCGCGATGTTCTCCCGGAACGGGAAGTCATAGCGCACGAAGTCCTGGAAGATCACGCCCACCTGCTGGCGCAGGCTGGCCACGTCGTACTCGCGCAGGTCCCGCCCGTCCAGCAGCACCCGGCCCTCGGTGGGCTCGTACAGGCGGGCCAGCAGCTTGGCCAGGGTGGTCTTGCCGGCGCCGTTCTCGCCCACCAGCGCCAGCCGCTCCCCCGGCCGGAGCCGGAACGACAGGTGCCGCACCGCCCAGCGCTCGGAGCCCGGGTAGCGGAAGCCCACGTCCTCGAACACGAACCCGTCCCGGATGGGCACCGGCACCAGCGGGGCGCCGGGCTTCGACACGATACCCGGCCGCACCGCCAGGAAGGAGAACAGGTCGTCGAGGTACATGCTCTGCTCCACCAGTTGCGAGGCGGTGAGCAGGGTGCGCTGGATCATGTCCCGGCTCTGCTTGAACGACGCGGCCAGGAAGGTGAGCACGCCCAGGGTGAACGGACCCGCGGGCGACTGGTGGCCGGTGATGGTGAGCCAGATGATGGCCGCGAACGCGCCGTAGTAGCCCAGCGTGCCCACCAGGGCCAGCAGCGAGGAGACCACCGCCCGCCGCACCGCCAGGGCGCGGTTGGCCTCGTAGAACTCGGTGGACAGGCCGGCATAACGGTCCACCAGGAACCGGTCCAGGCCGAACAGCTTCACCTCCTTGGCGGAGATGTCGCTGGCGCCGATGTAGCGGAGATAGTCGAGCCGCCGCCGTTCCTCGGTCCAGGAATAGAGCAGCGAGTAGGACAGGGCGGCGAAGCGGGTCTCCCCCAGGAACGATGGCAGCACCGCCAGCGCCAGCAGCACCAGCAGCCAGGGCACGTACACCGTGAGCGCCACCGCGAGGCTGGCCAGGGTGACCGCATCCTGCACGCTGGAGAGCAGCCCCGTCACCAGCCCGATGCGCCCCACCGTCTGGCGGCGGGCCCGCTCCAGCTGGTCGTAGATCTGGGGGTTCTCGAGCTGGGCCAGGTCCAGGCCGGCCGCGTGCTCCATGAGCTGGACCGAGGTCCGGTTGGCCACCAGGTCGCCTAACAGGCTCTCCACCAGGGCCGACGCCCGCGCCAGGATCTCGCCCACTACCGCCAGACCCAGCTCGATGGCCACCAGCCAGGTCAGCTGCTGGACCACGGGATGGCCGAATCCCTGGATGCCCTCCACCCCGGTGCCCACCCCAAGGGCCAGCACCACCTGGTCGATGATCAGCTTGCCGACCCAGAGCACCCCGATCGGCACCAGCGCCCGGAGCAGCCGGAGCCCCACCATCAGGCTCGAGTAGCCGCGATGGGTCTCCCACACCAGCCGGAGCAGCCGGGGCAGGTGGCGGAGCGAGCGGATCCGCTCCCGGAGCGGCTTGGCGGGCTCGATGGGCTTCGGGCGCGAGCGGGGCCGGGCGGGGGTGGTCACGGCTGGAAAGATAGGGCGGTTCGCTCAATAGGCGATTGCCCGCGGGGGCGACCGGCCGGCCAACCGATCCGGGACGTCGCGCTCTCTACCCCTCCCCGCGCTCCCGGCCTACCTTCCCCCCATGCTCACCGCACTCGTCACCGGCGCCACCGAGGGTATCGGCCGGGCCACCGCCTTCGCCCTGGGCAAGGCGGGTTACCGGGTCGGCGTCTGCGCCCGCACCCCTTCGAAGCTCCGCCCCCTGCTGGAGAAACTGGCCCAGGCAGGCATCACCGCGGCCGGGCATCCCTGCGACGTATCCAGCGCCGCCGACGTCACCGCCATGACTGCCGCCGTCACCTCCCGGCTGGGGCCGGTGGATGTGCTGGTCAACAACGCCGGGATCGCCATCCTCAAGCCGTTCGCGGAGCTGACGCTGGACGACTGGGACGCCACCATGGCCGTCAACCTCCGCGGCATCTACCTCTGCACCCGCGCGGTGCTGCCCGGGATGCGGGAGCGAAAGCGGGGCGCCATCGTCAACATCGCCAGCCTGGCCGGCCGCAACGGCTTCGCCGGCGGCACCGCCTACTCGGCCTCCAAGCACGCGGTGCTCGGCTTCAGCCGGTCGCTGATGCTGGAGGTGCGCAAGGAGAAGATCCGGGTCATCGCCATCTGCCCGGGGTCGGTGGACACGCCGCTGATCCGGAACCAGGACCAGCTCTCGCCCAATATCGAGAAGATCCTGCAGCCGGAGGACGTGGCCCAGGCGGTGGTTGACGCGCTCCGGATGCCCGAACGCGCGCTGATCAGCGAGCTCGACCTCCGCCCCACCGACCCCTGACCACTCGCGAGGGGGCCCGGCGACCGCCCCGGTCACCCGCGAACGGCCGGGAGGCCCACACGCTCCCCGGCCCGCGGCCCGGGCCGCCTTCCCGATGACCCTCTCGATCACCCAGTGTGTCTGCCGCAACACTCCCTTCAGCCGGCTGCTTCCGCTGGCCCGGGCAGGCAACTGGACCCTGGCGGAGCTGATGCGTGAGACCGGCTGTGGCGCGGGATGCGGCCTCTGCCGCCCCTACCTCCGCCGAATGCTGGAACGGGGCGAGACCGTCTTTCACGAGATCCTCACCGAGCCGTAGCCTCCCCCGGCCCTTGTATTCGCCCCGCCCCGCGCCGATGCTATAAGGAATGCCCGCCTCATCCCGGCTTCCCGTGGTCCACCTCCTCGTCGGCTGCCTGGTCGCGGCGGCCGGCGGATGGGGCGTGAGCCAGTCGCGCGACTGGGGCATCTCGGTGCTGATCCTCGGCATCGCGCTCCTGCTGCTCCACGCGGCCCTCCTGAGCCGGGACGTCTCGGCCCGCCAGGCCGGCCCGGCCGGGGCAGCCACCTCCGCGCGGCTGCCGGTCTTCCACCTGCTCATCGGCTGCCTGGTGGCCGCCGCCGGCGGATGGGGCGCCGGCCAGGAGCGGGGCTGGGGCATTCCGCTCCTGATCGCGGGCATCGCCCTGCTGCTGCTCCACGCCGTCCTGCTGAGCCGGGAGCTCACCTCCCGTCAGGCAGCCCAGGCCAGCGCGGAGGCCTACTCCGCCCTCCGGGACCGCGAGCGCGCGTGGATGCAGCGGGTGGCGGTCGCCATGGCCTCGGATGATCCGCTCGACGACATCCTGCGGGTGGTGACCGACGCGACCGCGGACCTGCTGGCCAGCGAGAGCGCGGCCATCGGCTTCGTGGTGGAGGAAGGCCGCTTCGTGCGGATCGTGGCGGGCTCCGGGCCGATCACCCGGGTGCGGGACCAGCTGGTGCCGGTGGACCATTCCCTGCTCGGGTGGGTGGTGACCCACGAGACCGGGCTCACCGTGCCCGACATGGCCGCCGATCCGCGCAACTACCCGGTGGCGGGCGTCCCGCTCACCTCCCTGGCCGCGGTCCCGCTCCGGGCGGCGGGCATGGTGATCGGCGTGCTGACCGCCTTCAACCGGAACGATGGCCAGCCGTTCAGCGAGGCCGACCTCCGGCTCATCGCCATGCTGGGCGACCAGGTCATCCTCGGCCTGGACCGGGCCCACGTCCTCGAGGAAAGCCGCCGCAAGGAGGAGGTGCTCGCCGCCAAGAACCGGGAGCTGCAGCGCGCCACCGAGCTCAAGAGCCAGTTCCTGGCCAATATGTCCCACGAGCTGCGCACGCCGCTCAACGCCATCAACGGCTTCTCCGACCTGCTGCTCACCGAGGAGCTGGGCGCCCTCAACGAGGCCCAGCGCGAGTTCCTCGACTCGATCCTGCGCAACGGCCAGCATCTCCTCGGCCTGATCAACAGCATCCTCGACCTGTCCAAGATCGAGGCCGGTCGGATGGCGCTCTCGCTCACCTCCACCGACCTCCGCAACACCATTCTCGGCGCCGTCACCGACACCGCCCCTCTGCGCTCGGCCAAGCGCCAGGAGTGCAAGCTGGAGCTGGGCGAGGAGCCGCTGATGGTCGTGGCCGACGGCACCCGGCTCCGGCAGATCCTCTTCAACCTGCTCTCCAACGCGTCGAAGTTCACCCCGGACGACGGCCTGGTCACGGTGTCCGCGATCGCCACGCGGGCCCCGCTGCCTTTCCCCGCCGACCGCGCCGGCGAGACCCCCCGCCTGGTCTCGCGCGACGCCGTCTGGGTCTCGATCCGGGACACCGGGATCGGCATCAAGACCGAGGACGTGCCCAAGCTGTTCATGGAATTCAGCCAGGTGGACCCCTCGGCCAGCCGACAGGCCCAGGGAACCGGCCTCGGCCTGGCCCTGTCCAAGCGGCTGGTGGAGATGCACGGCGGCACCATCGGCTGCGAGTCGGTCTACGGCGCCGGCTCGAGCTTCTGGTTCATCCTGCCCTGCGAAGGCCCGCTCCGGCGGCCGGCGGCGAGTGCGGAGACCGACCGGCCCGCAAGCGTGGAGCCGCAGCCCGCGTGAGGCTTCCGCGGTGGTGGTGGACCATCGGGCTGCTGTTCCTCCCCGCCGCCGCCCGAGCCCAGACCGGCCCGAGCCTGGGCGTCGAGCTGGGGTACAGCCGCGCCGACTTCACCGGCGCCGATGCCTCCGGCGCCAAGCAGCGCGATGGTGCCGTGGCCGGCGCGTGGTTCCGGTTTCCGCTCGTCGCCGCCGTCGCCGTGCAGCCCGGGGTGGTCCTTGCCAGCCGGGGAGGGGCCTTCGTGCTCCCCGGCGCCGCCGGCCGCCTGGAGGTGGACCTGGTCTACCTCGACCTCCCGCTGGTCCTCCGGGCCCGGCTCCCTGGGCCGGCCGGCACCAGGCTCCTCGTCATTGGCGGGGGCGCCGCCGCCTTTCGCATCGGCTGCAGCCTGGAAACCCGGCAGCCCGGCAGCGCCATCGTCCGGCAGCCCTGCAGCGAAGCCACCGGGTCGTCCATCCGGAAGTGGGATTTCGCCGCGGTAGCGGGCGCCGGCTTCGCGATTCCCGTCGAGCGCAGCGAACTGTCCATCCAGGCCAAGCTGGTGCGGGGAGTGCGCTCGGTCAGCGACGACGGCGACATCCGTAACCGGACCTACTCCCTCTCGGTGTCGGTGCCGTTCTAGCCGGCGGGGAGTAGCCGGATCCGATGCTGGCCTCCCGCGCCTGTACCCAGCACCCGGGAATGGCGCGCAGGTCCCTCCGATGGACCGCCTCCGCGCGCCACTGCCCGTCCACGAGGAACCCGAGTGGATGGCTGTCCTCGCTCCACCGAACCGCTAGTTCTTCCGGTTGGCGTGAAACACCTTGGCTACGATCTGCCACCGCCCGTCCACCTTGAGCAGCGACATGTAGTCCGTGAAGGTGACGGTAGGGTACTCCAGCACGATGGTAGCCACCGCCGCCGTGCCACTCACATCCACATCCACGATCCGGCGCTTGCGCTGGGCTTCGTCCGGCGCCGGCCCGCCCCCCTTCACGCCCGCGATGTAGTCGGCGCTGGTCCGCTCCGCGAACTGTCCGTCCCGGATGAAATAAAGGTTGGCGCGGGGATGAAACGCCTGGCGGAACTCGTCCGCCGACCCGGTGGCGTGGCCATTGAGGTAGTGCTGCAGCGACGCCCGCACCGCCACCTCCTCGGGGTCGGTGGAAACCAGGGGGCGGGCGGCGGCCAGCGCCAGCGGCAGCGCCCCGATGGCGAGAAGGGTCGGAATCAGACGCATGGAAGACTCCTGAAGCGGGTGAGCTGGAAGTGGCGGGGTTCCTCGGCTGACGGGCGATCTTCCGGCATGGTTTCGGGTGATGGAGGGAAAGCAACAGGGGCGAGATCGTCAGGATCTCGCCCCCTTGGCCGCCGAACGTCGTGCTGGTGCGGCTATCGGCGATCTGCCTGCCAGCCGCCGCTGAACTGGTAGGTCTTGCCGTTGGCGGTGTAGCTGCATGTGGCGGTACCGGTCATCCGGTCATCCCGCCCCGCCACAAAACTCCCCGTGAACTGGCAGATGTCCCGCTGGAAGCTCACGTCCCGCCCGACGATTGTCCCGCCGGTGATGGTGAACGGAGTCTCGTCGGCCAGAGGACCGGTGTAGTGCGTGGTGGCGGTGCTGCAGAGACCGCTCTGCTCGCCCGTGCCACCGAAGTTCTCTCCGCTCTGGACCAGGGCGAAGGTGCCGAGGTGGGCGTGCGAGTCCCCGTTCACCTCATCCACGAGGTGGGCACTCTGCTGCCAGGTGCCGCTCAGGGTGAGCGGCTTCGGGGACGTACCGTCTCCGGAGGCGCAGGCCGTGGCCGCCAGCAGGGTCAGGGCGGCGAGGGTGCGAGACCGCATGGTTTTTCCTGGGAACGGGGCTCTCCATATTGGGCCCGGGCTACCTGCCCGTCAAGCAGGGCGGTACTTTCTACCAATGACCCGACGTGCCCGGGGTTCGGCCATCCTCCTCCTGCTCGCCCTGCTGGGCGGGGGGGTCGGGCTGCCGTTGTTCGATGCCCTGGTCTTCCACTCCAACCCCGCGCGCCGGCCCGCCGCCGAGCGGGTGGTAGGAACCGAGGGATCAGCCCCTACCCACGTCCAGGTCTGCCAGCTCAATCACGCCCTGCCGGCCGAGCGGAGCCTTGGCGGCCAGCCTGTTTCCGCGCTGTCTGCCCACACCGGCGGCGCCCCCATCCCGCCGCCCTTCGCCCCGGCGCAACGGCCGGAACCGCCTGCCACTTCCAATCTCTCCCGCGCACCTCCCAGCGCCTGAACCGACCAGACCATCCTGTTCCGGTTCAACCGTGCCTGGCTTGGCACATTAAGTCGTTGGGAGACAAATGTTTAAACTACTGCTTACGGCCCTCACCCTGGGCTGTTTATCGGTGCTTTCACCCGGGCCTCTCGCTGCTCAGGAGCGGGCCGACAGCCTTGGCCGCGCCATCGCAGCCCTCAGCGCCCGGCTAGACGGCCTTGAGCGGGGCACCTGCCCCACCGGCCCCGCTGTCGCCGCCCCCGCCGGCTCGGATTCGGCCACGGTGGCCGTGGCGGCGCTCTCGCGGAGACTCGAACGCCTGATCGCCGCCCGCTGCCCGCAGGGCGGTGCCGCGGCACCCGCCGACGGGGCGGTGGATGAGCTCGAGGCCCTCCGTCAGGCGGCGGCCGAGGCCGCCGCGGCCGCGGCGCCCGGAGCCACCCCGGCCGACACCGCCCCCGCGGACCCCGTGTTCATCGGGCGGCAGCGCAGCGCCTCGGTGCTCAACCCCGACATCAGTGCCACCGGGGACATTCGCCTGGTGGCGCGGGACGAATCGCCGCAGCGGGACAACGGCGTGGCCCGGGAGTTCGAGGTCGCCATCCAGTCCACGCTCGATCCCTACTCCAGTGCCAAGATCTTCCTGGCCTTCGAGGACGAAGAGATCGGCATCGAGGAGGGCTACGTGACCTGGACCGGGCTGCCCGGCCGGGTCCGGCTCGATGTCGGCAAGATCCGGCAGTCGGTAGGTGACCTCAATCGCTGGCACCTGCACGCGCTCCCGGAGTCCGAGTATCCCCTGGTCTACCAGCGCTACCTGAGTCCGGAGGGTCTCGGCGGCGTGGGGGTCTCGCTCTACACCCCGCTGCCGCTCTCGCTGGCCGGCGGTACCCATGAACTCACCCTGCAGGGCACCACCGCCGAGAGCGACCCGCTCTACGCCGGCGGCCGCCAGCCCACCGTGCTGGGCCGGCTGCAGAACTTCTGGCAGCTCTCCCGCAGCACCTATACCCAGTTTGGCGTGACCGGCATCGGCGGCAACAACGCCGACAGCGCGCTCGCCAGCCGTCTTCTCGGCGTGGATTTCCGCATCACCTGGCGGCCGCCCCAGGCGGGCACCCGCCAGGAACTCACCTTCCGGGCCGAGGGGTATCGCTTCCACGCCGACGAGGCGGGAATCACGACCACCCGCTACGGCGGCTTCGCCGGCCTCACCTACCGCGCTTCCCGCCGCTGGGTGCTCGGCCTCCGGGGTGACTGGCTCGAGTCTCCCCGCGGTACCAAGGCCACCGAGTGGCAGCTGAGCCCGACGCTCACGTTCTGGCAGAGCGAGTTCGTGTACCTGCGGCTCGAGGGCCTGCGCCACCACCACTCGCTCGACGGCACCCGCAACCAGCTGCAGCTCCAGGCGGTGTTCGCCATGGGGCCGCACAAGCACGAGACCTACTGACATGCTGATGCTCACGCTGGCCCTGGCCGTGCTGACTCCCGGCCACCAGGCCCCGGCTCCCGTCAAGATCGTCACCAGCCTCACCACCTACGGCGCGATCGCGCGTGAGATCGTGGGGGACCGCGGCACGGTCACTTCGATCGCCCACGGCGACGAGGACCCGCACTTCGTCCAGCCCAAGCCCAGCTTCGTGGCCCTGCTCCGGGACGCGGACCTCTTCGTCACCACCGGGCTCGACCTGGAACTGTGGGTGCCCCCGCTGCTCGACCGGGCCGGCAACCGCAAGGTGGCCGAGGGCGGTCCCGGCTATGTCACGGCCTACACCGGGATCACCCTGCTGGAAATCCCCGCCACCGTGGACCGCTCGCAGGGCGACATCCACGCCGCCGGCAACCCCCACATCCACACCGATCCCGTCAACGCGATCATCATCGCGCGCAACATCCTGACCGGACTCAAGCGGGTCCAGCCGGCCAGCGCGGACTACTTCACCCAGCGGGAGCAGGACTTCGAGCGCCGGATTCTCGAGGCTACCATGGGCCCCGACCTGGTGCAGGTCCTCACCCCGGCCGTGGCCTACCGGCTCCTGTCCACCGGTCAGCTGCTCGACTTCCTGGGACGGAATGCCTATCAGGGACAGCCGTTGCTCGCCCGCCTGGGCGGCTGGCTCAAGACCGCCGAGGCCTTCCGCGGCCGGGAGATGGCCTGCTACCACAAGGAGTGGGCCTACTTCAGCGCCCGCTTCGGGGTGGCCTGCGCCGGCTACATCGAGGCCAAGCCCGGCATTCCGCCGACGCCCCGGCACGTGGAGGAGGTCATCGCCATGATGAAGGAGAAACGGATCCCGGTGCTGTTCGCCTCGAACTACTTCGACCGGAACCAGATCCGGCAGGTGGCCGCCAAGACCGGCGCCCGCGCGGTGGTGGTGGCCGAGAACACCCATGGCGCGCCGGGCGTCGAGACCTACTTCGACCTGATGAACAGCTGGGTCAACGGCCTCGCGGCCGGATTCCGGGGGGAGGCTCCCTGATGCTCGACCAGCTTGCCCACAGCCTCTGGCTGGCACCGCTGGTGGCGTGCATGCTGATCGTGGCCGTGCACAGCTACCTCGGTGTCCACGTGATCGCCCGGGAGGTCATCTTCGTGGACCTCTCGCTGGCCCAGATGGCCGCGCTGGGTTCCACGGTGGCCATCTTCATCGGCGCCGAGCCGGACTCCACCCGGTCGTTTCTCTACGCGCTCGGCTTCACCACCCTGGGGGCCGCGGTGTTCGCCCTGACCCGCAGCGACCACGGCAAGGCCCGGGTCCCGCAGGAGGCGATCATCGGCATCGTCTACGTCGTGGCCTCCGCGGCCGCGATCCTGGTGGCCGACAAGGCGCCCCGGGGCGGCGAGGCGATCAAGGACATCCTGGTGGGCAGCCTGCTCTGGGTGGGCTGGCCCGCCATCCTGCGGCTGACGGTGATCTACGCGCTGGTCGGGGTGTTCCACTGGCTGCTCCGGCACCGGTTCCTGACCATCTCGTTCGAGCCGGCGGCGGCGGAGGCGAAGGGGTGGAAACTGCGCTGGTGGGACTTCTGGTTCTACCTCTCGTTCGGCCTGGTGATCACCTTTTCGGTGCCCATCGTGGGCGTCCTGCTGGTGTTCTCCTTCCTGGTGGTGCCGGCGGCCATCGCCTTCCAGTTCACCCGCGACCACGCCCGGCTGGCGGTGTACTCCTGGCTGGCGGGCGTGCTCGCCTCGGCCGGCGGGCTCTGGCTGTCGTTCCGCTATGACCTGCCGACCGGGCCGCTGATCGTGTGCGTCTTCGGGCTCCTGCTGCTGGCGGCCTTCGTGAGCCGCCGCCTGCTCGGGAGCGAGACGCGGGCGGCCTAGGCCGACCGCTCACTTGAAGTGAGTGCGGAGCGAAACCCGGAGCGTCCGGGGCAGTCCGGGATTGATGTACCCGGACGCCCGGATCTCCGGATACCGTGAGTTCCAGACATTGAGCAGGTCCGCATCCACCGTTGCCGCGATCGCGGCGAGCGGCAGCGAGACGCCGGCGTCCGCTACCACATAGCCCCGGGTCTCGGCATCGGGCTCGCCGATCGGCACGAACGGCCCGGAGAAGCGCACCGTGGCCCGCGCTTCCAGGCTGCGCCGCAGGGTGCCCTCCACGCCTGCCCGCCCGAAGAACCGCGCCACCCCGGGCACCCGCGCCCCGGGAGTGAGCGGCACCTCGTGATGGGCCAGTGGGCCGGGGAAGAGCACCACGCCCCCGTCGTCGGCCCGGGCACTGGCCCGAAGCGCCGCCCCCGAACCCGCCACCCCCGTGATCCGGGCGTCGTTGTAGGTTGCCTCGGCGAACACCCGGGCCGCAGGCGCGGGCCGGAAGCCCAGGTCGAGCGTGAGCCCCCGCCGGCGGCTCCGCCCCGCCTCCGACAGGTCGAGCGTCACCGGATCCTGGATCCGTTCATTGCGCACGTCGCTCTGGAAGGCGATCAGCCGCGCTTCGAACCGGGCATCGCTCCACGCCAGCCCAGCCTCACTCGACCAGGTCGTCACCAGGCTCCGGGCGGGCTCCTCGATCACCCCGATGGCGCTCCGGAAGCCCCGGCTCACCGAGCCCAGCAGCGCCACGTTGCCGGCGACCTGATAGCGCACCCCCAGCTTCGGACTCAGCAGGCCGGTACCGTGACGACGGAAGGCGGCGTTGCTGTCCAGGCGATCCTTGCTACCGAAGTGGAGCCCGTCGGCACGCAGCGCGATATCGGCCTGGAGCCGCCGTCCCGCCGGGCTCCGCCACCTGAGCCAGGCCGAGACCTCGCGATAGCGGCCCTCGGTGCGCTGGCTGACGCTGGTCCGGTCCCGGTCCACCGTCTGGTACAGGTCGTATCGCCCCGCGTCCAGGCGGCCCGAGACCCCCACGCTCACTTCCCCCGAGGGAGTCGGCGTCCGCAGCGCCACCTGGCCACCGAGGGCGGAGCGCCGGTCCCGCTCTTCCTGCTGGGCCACCACCCCGTCCTCGGGCACGTTCAGGAACACCGTCGAGCGCCCCAGCTGGCCCCAGACCATCGTCTCCAGCGCCGACGCATTGCCCACCGGCGCGTTCATGGCCACCCGCGCGATGAAGCGCCGGGCGCTTCCCCCGTCGCTGGGATCCTGGGCCTCGCGGAGCCGGCCGGCGTTGTAGTCGGACACGGTGAGGAACCCGGGAGAGTCCCAGGACGATCCATACGCAGTGAAGGACCCTTCCACCCGGGCGGAACCGAGACCGTACCAGCCGCCGAGCAGGGCGTTGCCGAGCCAGCCGGCGGCGTTGTCCCGCCAGCCCTGGTCGCGGCGCAGTTCCAGGGCGGCCATGCCTCCGCTCCGACGGCCGCGGAAGCCGGTGAGGACCCAGCCCCCCGCGTCCCCATGGCTCGAGCCCCCCGTGGAAGCGATCGTTCCCGTGGCGTCCCGCGCCGTCTCCACCGCCACCACCCCGCCGAAGGCGAAGTTGCCGTAGAGCGGACTGGCCGGCCCGGGAATCACGGCGATGCTGCTGACTGCCGGCACCGCCAGGATACTCCAGTCGGCGTAGCCCTCGACATGTCCGTGGATCGGCAGGTTGATCGGCACCCCGTCAATCGTGAGCAGCACATCCGAGGAGTGATCCGAGGTGAAGCCCCGGAGCACCACGTCCGAGGCCCAGCCCGGCCCCTGTCCCTGCTCGTGCACTTCGATCCCGGCGGTGCGGCGGATGAGGTCGTACGCGTTGGCCGCCGGGGCGCGCTGGACCACCTCCGCCCCCACCGTCACGCCGAGCGCCTCGGCGGGTGGCGGGGCAGGCGCGGTGGCGGTGACCTCGATGGGCCTGAGTTCGACCGGAGCCTGACTCGTGTCAGGTTGCTGTCCGGCCAGCGTGCCGGGCAGCAGCGTGAGCACCAGCCAGGCCAGGGGCCCCAGGTTCATCGCCGGCACCGTGGACCCTTGATTCCTGCCCATCAGGGCACCACATCCACGGCGAACGGCCCGAAGGTGAGCTCATCGGGGGCGTCGTGGCCCCAGCCCACCGTGACGCTGCCGCTCCCGGGCGTGGCCTGGGCCGTCAGGTCGAAGGTCGTGGCCGTCACCTGCGAGACCGTGACCAGCCCGGCGGGGGTGGCCGCAATGCCCACCAGATGGCCTGCGTCGAGCGCGATCTCCTCGCCCTCGTCGTTGTAGAGCTTTACCTCGACCTGGAGGGTCTGGGAGGCCGCCAGCTGGATGGGCCCGGACAGCTCGGTGGCGCCATCGAAGAGCTTGACGGCTTCCGGTGTGTGTCCGTGGGGCGCGCTGGACTCCTCGCTGCTGCAGGCGCCGATGGCAAGGAACGCCCCGAGGACCAGGGCGAGGGAACGTCGGATCATGACACACTCCTGCGTGGTGTGTAGGCGAAAGGGAGCGGCAGCGGCGGGCATCCGAATGTCGGACACCCCCGGCAACCGGGTGCTCAGTCTGGATTCAGGGAACGACGGCGTCCGCCGTCAGCTCACCAGCGCAGGAGGACCGAGCGGGAAGGGGAGGCGATGTGGCGGGGAGACCGGCGGGTGTGGCGAGGCCACCCAGCCGGAAGTAGTGGCGGCTTCCGGCCGCCGGAAGAGGAGAGCACCGTCTCCCGAGAGGACCGCCAGCGCCGCCGAGCTGCAGCAGGCGTGGCTGACGCAATCGCACTCGGCGGGAACCGGCTGTGCCGGGTGGTGCGCCGCACCGCTGTGGGCGGCGTGCCCGGCGGCGGCACCGGCTTCCACCGGAACCGGCGCGCCGCTCAGTTCCGCCGCGCACCCATGCGGCCGCCCGGCCAGCGCCGCATTGGCGGCGACGACCAGGGCGAGGGCCGAGGCAAAGAGGCGGAACAGGGGCGAACGGCGCAATTCAGGTCACTTTTCGGGGCGCCGTAAGGTGCCGGACCGGCGCTGAGTTTGGCAAGGGTGCCCACCTCCCCTCGTCGCCACCGGGGGTCGCCATCCGCCCGGCCCCGTTATCTTTCCCGCCACTACCAGCACTCAGGAATCGCGATGTTTCGTCCAATCTTGCTTGCCCTCGCCAGCGCCGGCCTCCTGGCCGGGACCCGCGGCGCGCTCCATACCCACCTGGTCAAGGCCGAACCCGCGGTAGACACCACCGTGGCTGCCGCCCCGGCCACCCTCCGCCTCTGGTTCAGCACCCGGCCCGAGCCGGCGGTGTCCAGCGCCACGCTGCTGGGCGGGAACAATGCCCCGGTTGCGGTGGTCAAGCTGGCCGCCACCGACGATACCCTCTCGGTCGCCGGGACCATCCCTGTGCGCCTCACGCCCGGCAAGTACACCGTGGCCTGGAAGACCGGCGCCCGCGATGGCCACGTGGTCCGGGGCAAGTACTCCTTCACCTACGCGCCAACCACCGCCCCCACGCCTTGAGCAGCGCCCGGGTATTGCCGCCCCGGCCGGGGCGGCCAGGTAGCGGCCGGGACCGTCGGGATTCCGGGGACTGAGCCCGCCAGTGGACCACGATCCCGCCTCACTGCCGCTCGACCTCTACGCCGCGTCACGGGCGCTGGCCTACCTGGCCACGCTGCTGCTGATCGGGGCCTGCGCCTTTGCGGCGCTGGTCCCCCGCTGGCGGGAGCCGGGAGACGATGACCGGTCCCTCGCCGCCGGGGCGCTGGACCGAACCTGGCGGCTGGCCGCCTGGGCGGCGGGGCTCCTTGTCGTGGCACACCTGGCGCGGGGGTACGGCCAGGTCCGCACATTCCTGGAACCGTTCGAGCCCACCACCTGGGACGCCGCCCGCCCGGTGCTGCTCGAGACCGCATGGGGCGCGGCCTGGCTGGCGCAGCTCGCCGCCTCGCTGGTGGTGCTGCCGCTGGCGCTTTACTGCCGGCGCCGGCCAGCCACCGGCCTCGCCCTGTTAGGCTCCGCCGTGCTCATCGCGGTCGCGGCCACGCCGCGCACCGGCCACGCGGCCGAGCATCCCTGGGGCGCCGGCCTGGGGCTGGGCCTCCACGCCCTGCACCTGGTGGGCGGCGGCGTCTGGCTCGGCACTCTGGGCGCCATGTTCCTGGCCGGACTCCGGCTGGCGGGCAGTGGCGCCGTCACCGGCCGCTCCAGCGTGGACCCGGCGGTGGCGCGGATGGTGCAAGCGTTCTCGCCGCTGGCGCTGGCCGGCGCCGCGCTGGCCATCGGTACGGGGGGCTTGCTGGCGGTGGGCTACGTGGGCACCCTGGGAAGCCTGTGGAGTTCCCCGTACGGCCGGGTGCTGCTGCTCAAGGTGGCCCTGCTGCTCACCACCATGGCGTTCGGGGCCTGGAACTGGCGGAAGCTCTCGCCCGGCCTCGGCACCGCGCCCGCCACGGCGGCCCTCACCCGGTCCGCCGCCACCGAACTCATCTTTGCCCTGCTGCTGGTTTCGGTCACTGCCATCCTGGTGGCCCTGCCCGCGCCTATCATGAGCGAATGACCATGCCTACCATCCCATCCGCCGCACCCGCCCGGCGCCGTGCCGGCATCCTGGCAGCCCTGCTGCTCGCCGCGGCGTGCTCGCCGGCCGCCCCCAAGCCGTTCAATCCCGACGGCCTGGCCGGCCCCCAGATCCAGCCGCCGGTGCCCAAGCCCGATTTCACCCTGACCACCACCGACGGGAAGCCTTTCGATTTCAGGAAGGAAACCGAGGGGAAGGTGGCCCTGCTCTTCTTCGGCTACACCAGCTGCCCCGATGTCTGCCCCGTGCACCTGGCCAACATCGCCGCGGCCCTCAAGACCCTCGGCCCCGAGGTGAACAACGGCATCCGGGTGGTGTTCGTCACCACCGACCCGGCGCGGGACACCCCCGAGCGGGTGCGGGCCTGGCTGGACAAGTTCGACCCCCGCTTCGTCGGCCTCACCGGGGACAGCGTGGCCATTGCCCTCGCGATGCGCCAGCTCAAGCTGGGCCAGCCGATCATGGAGCCCGGCCCGACCGCCGACACCTATACCATCGGCCACTCGACGCTGGTCCTGGCCTTCACCCGCGACAACCTCGCCCACGTGGTCTACCCCTTCGGCATCCGCCAGGCCGACTGGGCCAAGGACCTCCAGCTGCTGGTGAAGGGCTAGCTCATGCAGTGGTGGTGCTCGGCCACCGGCCAGCCGTGGACCTGGGCCTGGCAGGCGTATCCCGGCGTCTGGCTGTTCGTGGGGCTGCTGGCGGCGTGGTACTGGCGGATGACGGCCCGTCCCGGCGGCCGCGCCGTCCTGCCGTCGGAGCGCCTCTGGTTCCTCACCGGCCTGGCGGCGGTCTGGATCGCCCTCGACTGGCCCCTGGGGGCGCTCGGCGCGGGCTACCTCGCCAGCTTCCACACCGTCAGCTACATCCTGCTCTCGGTGGTCGCGCCGCCCTGCTTCCTGCTCGGGATCCCGGTGGAGGTGCAGCGGCGGGCGGCCACCAGTGCCCGGTGGGGACCGCTGCTCGTGCGGGCGGGCCGCCCCTGGTTCGGGCTGGCCGTGTACGCGGTGGTCCAGCTCGCCACTCATGTGCCGGAGATCGTGGACTCGGCGATGGCCACCCAGGTGGGGGCGCTGCTGATTGACGTGGCGTGGCTGGGCGCCGGGTTGGCGCTCTGGTGGCCGGTCATGGGGCCCAGCCCGGAGGTCGTGCGCATCAGCCGGCCGCTCAAGATGGGGTATCTCTTCTTCTCCACCCTCCCCACCATCATACCGTCGGCATTCCTCACCTTCGCCCGCTTCCCGCTCTACGCCACCTACGAACTGGCGCCGAGGATCTTCCCGGTGCTCACCGCCCTCGAGGACCAGCGGGTGGCCGGGCTGCTCATGAAGATCGTGGGAGACCTGCCGGTGTGGTTTGCCTTCGGGGTGATCTTCTTCCGCTGGGCGAAGGAAGCCCCCGCGCGGCCGCACCCGGTGCATCCGGGGAGCTAGCTTACTCCGCTTCCCGCTCCGTCCGGTAGCTCGGCCGCTTCCAGCCCGGGATGTAGGGAATCACCATCGGGGCGCCGCGGCGGGCCAGGTCGAGGTGCGGCGCCGCCAGGTCCGCCAGTTGCTGGGCCAGGGCCATGTCGGTCCGCGAGAAGGCACCCTCCCCCGCCACCGTGAGCGCCATCGCGCCGAAAACCTTGCCGCCGCTGCGCAGCGGCACCACCAGCACCGAGACCGGCCCCGACTCCTCGTGGTCCGTTTCCAGCAGGTAGGGAATCTCCCCGCGAACCACCTGGGCCACGCCGGTGTCATCGATCGGCTCCTGCGGCAGGTCGGCCAGCGGGGTGGTCACACCGGGGCGCACCACCGCGATCCGCTGCTCGTCGCTCAGCCGGATGGCGAACTCCAGCGCCCCTAGCGGCAGCAGCGCCCCCGCCTGCTGCACGAAGATCCGGCTGCCCTCCCCGAGGAACGGCGTCGTGGCCAGCAGCTCGGCCACCCGCGCCAGGTGCATCGGCACGTGGCGGAGGAGGTCGAACTGGCTGCGCAGCACGCTGTACTGCCAGGCCAGCACCAGGCTCTCGATGCGCGGCGCGAGCAGAGCGCCAATGCGGTCCAGCAGCACCAGGTCTTCCTCGCGGTACAGCTCCGGCCCCGCCGCCCCGAGCAGGAGATACCCCGTCACCCGCTCCACCACCCGAAGCTGCACGCCGATCAGCGAGCGGGGCGGCACCTCGGCCCCGCGCACGGTCACCAGCACCGGCAGGGCGAGGCCCGGCACCTGTTCCGCATCGTCGAGCAGCACCCGGGCGTCATCACCGAACAGCCGGGACGGGTCGAGCGCGTCCCGGGGCCGCACCAGCGAGGGATCGGCCCACAGGGCGCCGTGGCCGTGCAGCCCCAGGCGGTAGAACTGCTCGCCCGCCGTGTCAGGAATCAGCAGTTCATAGGCGTCGTGGGGGAGCGCATGCTGCAGCGAGAACGACAGCGCCAGCATGAGGTCCCGCGGCGTTCCCGCCCCGCCGACCGCGTCGGCCAGCGAGGCCAGCAGGTCGGACTCGAGCCGTCGCGGCTCGGCGGCCGGCTCCACCGACTCCTCGACCAGGTGCCCGGCGGAGCGCCGGGCCGAGGAGTCGTCCCCCCGGGTGACCCGGGCCAGCATCGGGGCCATGGTGTCCGCCGCCACCGCCATGAGCTGCTCGGCCCTGACCCCGTAGGCGTACGGCGGGAACGTGGCGAGCAGGATGAGTCCCACGTCCTGCCCGCCGTGGCGGATGGGCTGGAACATCACCGAGCCGTACCCGGCCCGGCGGATGCGATCCTCGATCAGCTGGAGCGCCGTCTGGTTGATGAGCGGGTCCGCGGGCGGGATCTCGAGATGATCGGCGGCCAGCGCCTCGGGCTCGAGCAGCATCGGAGCGCCATCGGCATCGAACAGCCACAGCGCCAGCAGGTCGGCGGTGAGCTCCATCCGGAGCACGTCCGCCACCGCCTCATACCAGGCCCGGAGCGTGTCCAGGTCCTGCATCCGGGTGTGCGGATGCAGGATCGGGATCAGCTGGCGGAACTCGGCATCGTCCAGGTGCATACCTCTGGAGAGGGCAGGGTCCATGCCTGCGACCCGGGGCTGTATGTTGCAGCCCGGTGGGGAGCGCCACCAGCCTGCCCCCCTCGCCACCAGAACCCCGAACATTCACCGGTACGGCCTGGTCTCCGTGGGGTGTCTGCCCCCTGCTCCTGGGCCGGCTTAGATCCGTAAATCCATGAAAGACATCACTATAGCAATCGGCGGCATGAGCTGCGGACACTGCCTCAACGCAGTGAACAAGGCCCTCGCCGGAGTGGGACAGATCGAGGTCAAGTCGATCCAGATGGGGCGGGCCCAGCTGCGGGTGCCGGACGGGGAGGCCGTACCGGCGCAGGTGTATGCCGCCATTGAGGATGCGGGTTACAAGGTGGAGGGAGTTCTGCCCGGCTGAGCGAGGGGAGGGCGACCCCAACCCCGGGAAGGCAAAGCGCCCCGGCAGCTGGCTGCCGGGGCGCTCGGGAACCAGACGCCGGGGTCAGTGCCCGGCCTTGGACTGCTCGGCCCGCTCGTCGCGGAAGGCCAGGGCGGCGCGGTACTCCTTCATCAGGCGCTGCATCATCTCCTCCCGGCGGGCGTAGAGTCGCTTGAGCGGCCGGGGCGCGTGGCGGGCCAGCGCGTAGGCCGTCAGCAGCGGCAGAGCCACCGAGTTGTCCATGTACACCACCACGGTGCCGGGCAGCATGTCCGGGTCAATCTTCCCCCAGCTCACCGCCTCGTTGGGCGTGGCGCCCGAGAGCCCGCCGCTGTCAGGCCGGGCGTCGGTCATCTGCAGGAAGTAGTCGTGGCCCTTCTCGTCAATGCCGAGGACCTCCTGGATCTGGGGCTCGGTCTGCAGCAGGAAGTTCTTCGGGCTCCCGCCCCCCACGATGAATGCCGCGCTCTTGCCGCCGGTCCGCTTGGCCTCCAGCACGATGGCCGCCGTCTCGTTGACATCGGCGCTCACGTCGAACCGCAGCTTGCTGCCGGCCAGGGCCTGCTCGGCCACGTTCATGCCGATCGAGCTGTCGCCCGGGGAGCTGGTGTAGATCGGCACCTCGAGTTCGTGGGCCATCGAGAGGAACGACCGCTTGGTCAGGCCGAGCGCCCGTTCCCGCTCCCGGAGGTAGCCGCCCAGCAGGTAGTGATACTCGGCCGTGCTCATGGCCCGCTGGAACTCCGGCCGGGCCGACACCTCGCGGACGAAGGCATCGGTGGAGAGCAGCACCGAGTAGTCAAAGAAGATGTCATAGATCCGCACCACGCCCTGCTCGCGCAGCTCCACGTCATTGGCGGTGTGGCTCCCCTGGTGCAGTGACAGCCCGAGGGCGAAATGGGCGTCGTGGTAGAGGTTGGCGCCGGTCGAGATGATCCAGTCGATGAACCCCGCCTCCATGAGCGGGATCAGCGAGGACATGCCCAGGCCCGCCGGCGTCATTGCCCCGGTGATGCTCATCGCCACCGTGGACTCCGGGGCCAGCATGCGCTGGGTGAACAGCTGGCAGCCCTCGCGCAGCCGGCCCGCGTTGTAGGCCAGGAAGGCGTTGTCGATCAGGTCCGCCGTGGTTTCCCGCCCGCTGATGGCCTGCGGGTTGATCCGGCGGCCGCGGAGGTGACTGGCGCTGGGCCGGCTCATCGGTCCACTCCCTTCCCGTCGTTGTGCTCGCCGTTGTCCCGGGCCTCCCGGATGATCCGGAGCACCTCCCGCGGGTCATCGGTGAGGTGGAACAGCCCGAGGTCCTCGGGGCTGATCTTGTGCTGCCGGAGCATGGTGTCGCGGAGCCAGTCCACCAGCCCTTTCCAGTAGGCCGTGCCCACCAGCACCACCGGGAAGCTGCTCACCTTGCCGGTCTGGATCAGGGTCAGCGCCTCGAACAGCTCGTCCAGCGTGCCGTACCCGCCGGGAAACACCACGAAGGCCATCGAGTACTTCGCGAACATCGTCTTCCGGACGAAGAAGAAGCGGAAATACATGCTGCGGCGGACATACCGGTTGGTGCCCTGCTCGTGCGGCAGCTCGATGTTGCAGCCGATCGAGACGCCCTCGCCATCCACCGCCCCCCGGTTGGCGGCCTCCATGATGCCGGGCCCCCCGCCGGTGATGATCGGAAACCCGGCCTCCGCCAGCAGCCGCGCGGTCTCCACCGCCACCTGGTAGTCGGGGTCGGTCTCCGGGGTCCGGGCCGAGCCGAAGATGGCCACCGCGTCCCGCACATCGCCCAGCTTCTCGAACCCCTCGACGAACTCCCCCATGATGCGGAGCACCCGCCAGGGATCCGTCTTGCGCAGCGCATCCGGCCGTTCCGGCTGGCTGTCGCTCTCGAGCAGCTGCTCGTCCGCGGTGGGCCCGCGCGGCCGGTCACTGTGCCGCATTTCTCGCTCAGCCACGCGCCAGTACCTCGAGGCAGGCCCGGTGCTCGCCGGGCAGGTTGTAGAAGTAGGGAGAGATTCTTACGTGCCCGGGCCGGGCGTCCACGACGAATCCCGCCTCCGCCAGCCGGCGGACATCCCTCGCCGGGTCGGGGCTCGGCAGCATGACGATCGCGCTGCGGCTCCCGGCGGGCGCCACCTTCGGGGCGAGCCGGTGGTCCTGGGCGCAGGCGATCAGGTCCTCCGTCAGCTCCATCGTGCGGGCCTGCACCCGCCCGAGCCCCGCCTCGAACAGCAGCTCGAGCCCCGCCAGCTGGGCGTAGACCGAGGCCATGGACGGCGTGCCCAGGTCGAGGCGGCGGGCGCCCTCGGCCCGCTCCAGCCGCCGCGAGTCGAACTGGAACGGCGCGGCATGCCCGAACCAGCCGGTGATCCCCGGCTCCAGCCGCGAGGCCAGCCCCGGCCGGACGTACAGGAACGCGATCCCCGAACCGCCCAGCAGCCACTTGAGCCCGCCCGAGCAGTAGAAGTCCAGCCCGCCGCTCCCGGCCTCCACCGGAATCTGCCCCGCGCCCTGGTAGCCGTCCACCAGCAGCAGTGCGCCACGGGCATGGGCCAGCCGGGCAATGGCCGCGACGTCCTGGACCGCGCCGCTGGTGAAGAACACGTGGCTCGTCGCCACCAGCGCCGTCCGCTCATCAATGGCCCGTTCGAACAGCTCTAGCGGGACACCGATCCCGTCGGGGCTCTCCAGGATCTCCACCTCCACCCCCCGCCCCCGCTTCGCCAGCCACTGGTACGACACGGTGGGAAAATCCAGGATGGTGGTCACCACCTTGGGCCGGGCCCGGTAGTCCAGCGACTCCGCCACCACCGCGAGCGCCGTGGAGATGCAGGAGTGGATCGAGATCTCCGTCGCCTTCGCCCCCACCACCCGGGCGTAGCCGCCCCGGAGCCGCTCCACCGCCGGCAGCCAGGTGTCGTACCAAGCCGAGGCCCCGCGCCGCTCCCACTCGTCGAGGTAGCCAGCCAGAGCGTCCCGCGTCCGCAGCGAGAGGGCTCCCAGCGAACAGCTGTTGAGGTACGCGGTGTGACGGAAGATCGGGAACTGGTCCCGGTACTCGGCGAACCGGTCGGCGGGGGCGGGGACCGTCATGGAGGGGACAATATAGTGTGGTTATCTTGGTCCGGATGGCTCGATCCGCCGGGTGGTTCGGATTGGTGGCGCGGCTCGCGGGGAGGGCGGTGGTCAACCCGCGCGTCGCGCTGGACCTGCTTGCCCTCGCCTGGGCGTTCCGCCGCCGGCACTGGTGGCGCGCGGCACCCTTTCTCCCCCTCCCCGACCCGGTCTATCTCGACTGGCGCCTGCACACCGCCTACGGTGCCGAGCGCGAGCTGCCTCCGGTAGAGGACGTGCTGCGGTTCGCGCGCTGGCGACGGAGGATCCTGGATGACTAGACCCCACGTGGTGATCGTGGGAGGAGGCTTCGCCGGGCTCTATGCCGCCCAGGGCCTCGCCGACGCCCCGGTGAAGGTCACCGTCATTGACCGCCAGAACCACCACCTCTTCCAGCCGATGCTGTATCAGGTGGCCACCGCCGCCCTCTCCGAGCCGGACATCGCCTCCCCGATCCGCTCGATCCTGCGCAAGCAGGCCAACACCGAAGTCCTCATGGCGGAGGTCACCGAGGTCCGGACCGGCACCAGGGAAGTGGTCTTCGTTGATGGTGGTAGTAGGCACTACGACTATCTGATCCTGGCACCTGGCGTCCGCCACAGCTACTTCGGCAGGGACGAATGGGAGGTTCTGGCTCCGGGCCTCAAGAGCCTCGAGGACGCCGGCGAGATCCGGCGCCGGGTGCTGCTCTCCTTCGAGCGGGCCGAGCGTGAAACCGACCCGATCAAGCGGCACGCCAACCTCACCTTCATCGTGGTGGGTGGCGGCCCTACCGGGGTGGAGGTCGCGGGCGCCCTCGCCGAGATCCGGACCTACGCCCTTCGCCGGGACTTCCGCCACATTGATCCCCGTGAGGCCACGGTGATGCTGCTCGAGGGTGGCCCGCGGCTGCTGTCGAGCTATCCGCCGCACCTCTCGGAGCGCGCCAAGTACGAGCTCCGCCGGCTCGGCGTCGAAGTGCGCGAACAGACCCTGGTCACCGATGTCCGTCCCGGCTACGTGGTGGCGGGCGGGTGGACCATCCCGACCCAGACGGTGGTCTGGGCCGCGGGGAACGCCGCCAGTCCGCTGACCCGGACACTCGGCGTGCCGCTGGACAACGTCGGCCGGGTCATTGTCGAGCCCGACTGCACCATCCCGGGGCACCCGGAGGTGTTTGTCCTGGGGGACGCGGCGGCGGTCCGCGACCGCAAGGGGCAGGGCCTCCCGGGCATCTGTCCGGTGGCCATCCAGATGGGGCAGTACACCGCGCGGACCATCGCGGGCGACCTGGCCCGCCGCCCGCGCCGGCCCTTCAGCTACTGGGACAAGGGACAGCTGGCCGTGATCGGCCGCGGGCACGCAGTGGCCGACATCTGGCACATGCGCTTCAGCGGCTTCCCCGCCTGGCTCCTCTGGATCTTCGTCCACATTTTCTTCCTGATCGGATTCCGCAACCGGGTCATCGTGATGATCCAGTGGGCCTGGTCCTACTTCACCTACCAGCGCGGCGCCCGGCTCATCACCGGCGTCTGGAGCGCGGCCCGGGGAGCCCGCGCCTCGGACGGGCGCGCCGCCTCTCCGGCCCCCGCGCTGCCCGGCTCCACGGGGGAGCACCTGGCCGCCGGTGCCTCCGCCCCGGACTAGGACATGACCGACTCCCTCGTCCGCGCGGTCAAAGCCGAGGCCCTGCGCCTCGGCTTCGTCGCCTGTGGGGTCACCACCCTGGAGCCCCTTCCCCACGCCGACGCCCTGGACCGATGGCTCAAGGCCGGGTACGGCGGCAACATGCGCTACATCCACCGGCAGGCGAAAAAGCGAAAAAATCCACAGCTCGCGGACCGTGATGCCCGGCGAGCGGTAGTTGTTCTAGATAACTACTACTACGCCGAAAGGGCCGTTTCCCCAAAACCGCCCACGCCGAAGATTGCCCGCTACGCCCGGGGTGAGGATTACCACCGCGCGACGCTGGCCCGGCTGGAGAAGCTGGCCACCTTCCTCCGGACCCAGGGTGCTGCGGTGGCCCGGCCGTATGTGGATACCGGCCCGATCGCCGAGCGCGAGCTGGCCCAGCGGGCCGGCCTGGGGTGGATCGGCAAGAACACGATGCTGCTCCGGCCCGAAGCGGGCTCGTGGTTCTTCATCGGGAGCGTCCTCACCGATCTCGAGCTCGAAGCTGACCAGCCATTCGACACCGACCGCTGCGGCAACTGCACCCGATGCCTGGACGCCTGTCCCACCGGCGCCTTCGTGGCCGAGCGCGTGCTCGATGCCACCCGCTGCATCTCCTATGTGACCATCGAGCAGAAGGGCGAGATTCCCGCGGCGATCGCCCCCCGGCTGGAGGGCTGGGCCTTCGGCTGCGACATCTGCAACGAGGTCTGCCCCTGGAACCAGCGCTTCGCGGAGGAGTCGCGGGTGGCCGAGTTCGCCCCGCGGGAGACCCTGCGCGGGGCCGGGCCGGACTACTTCGAGGAGCTGACGGAGGAGGAGTTCCTGCGGCGCTTCGGGGACACCCCGCTGTCCCGGCCCGGCCTGGAGCGGATGCGCCGGAACTGGCGGGCGGCCTCGCGGCGTGACAAGATCTAGGCGGCCGTGTCCCTGGCCCCACCTCAACCCCCCGCCATGCCGACCCTGCATTCCATCGCCCTGTTCGTCACCGACATCGAGCGGGCCAAGCGGTTCTACCGCGATGACCTCGGCCTGCCCCTGATGCGGGAAGGTTCGTTCGGCGCGGAGTTCCTGGAGGAGCCGCCGCATCTCGGCGTCCACCCCGCGGTACACCCCGACGCCCGCGCGCTGGTGGGCCGTCACACCGGGCTCACCATCAGGGTGGAAGGCATCCTGGGTTACTGCGAGCGGCTGCACCAGCGCGGAGTGCGCTTCCTCGCCGAGCCGACCCGGCAGGCGTTCGGGATCATGGCGATGATCGCCGACCCCGACGGGAACATCCTGGCGCTCTGGGACGACAGGGTGCCGGAGTGAGTCTCCTCTCCCGGGCCTACGTCACGGCGGTGTCGCTCTGGGTCTGGCTGCTGCTGGGCCTGTGCAACCTCCTGTGGCTGCCCATGCTGGCGCTGATCCGCCTGGTGACGATGCCGTTCGATCCGGGGCGCTACTGGACCGGCCTCTGGTTCCGGAAGATCGGCGTGGTGACCGCCACCCTCAATCCGCTGTGGCGCTTCCGGGTGGGCGGCCAGATGCCTGACAACCCCCGGCATCCGTACGTCGTGGTGTCCAACCATGAGTCGTTCGTGGACATCCTCCTGCTCAGCCACCTGCCGTGGGAGATGAAGTGGCTCTCCAAGGTGGAAATTCTCCGCATCCCGGTCCTCGGCTGGAACATGCGGATCGCGGGGGACGTGCCGGTGGAGCGGGGCACCGCCAAGAGCGCGGCCAAGGCGATGCGCCGCTGCCGGGCCATCCTGGAGGGCCATGTGTCGGTGGTGATCTTCCCGGAAGGCACCCGGTCGCCCACCGGCGAGATGCTGCCCTTCAAGGACGGCGCCTTCCGGCTGGCGATTGATGCCGGCGTCCCCATCCTGCCGATCGTCGTCCACGGCACCCGCTTCGCGCTGGGGAAGCACGACTGGCGCATCGGGCACTCGGTGGCCGAGGCCCGGGTGCTGCCGCCGGTCGAGACCGCCGGGCTGACGGTCCAGGATGTCCCGGAGCTCAAGGAGCGGATCCGGGCGATGATCGCGGCGGAAAAGGCCAGGATGGTCGCCGGCTGATGCGCTATCCCCGCCCCAGGTCCGCCGGCGCGCGGGCCTGGCCCACCGCACCGGCCAGCACGATCAGGGTCAGCAGGTAGGGCAGCATGAGGAACAGCTGATACGGCACGTTCAGCAGGAATGACTGCAGCAGGAACTGCAGCGCCATCGCGGCCCCGAAGAACAGCGCCGCCCCCAGGACCCGTCCCGGCAGCCAGGATCCCAGCACCACGATCGCGATGGCGATGAACCCGCGTCCCGCGGTCATCTTCTCCGCGAAGGTGCCGACCTGCGCCAGCACCAGGCTGGCGCCCGCCAGCCCCGCGAGGGCGCCGCCGGCCAGCACCGCGAGGATCCGGACCCGCACCACCGGCACACCCGCGGCCCGGGCGTTCTCGGCCGACTCGCCGGCGGCCCGGAGCGCCAGGCCCCAGCGGGTCCGGAAGAGCAGCCACCAGAGCAGCGGCACGGCCACGAACCCGGCGTAGGTGAGCACCGTCTGCTGGAAGAGGGCAGGGCCGATCACCGGGATCTCCGAGACAAGGGGAACCGGGTCCACGCCGAAGGTGGGCAGGCTGAGCCCGACTCCTTCCGGGCCGTACGCGCTCCGGTAGACCGCGCCGGTGAGCCCGACGGATCCCAGGGTAATCGCCGTGCCGGTGATGATCTGGTCGGCCCTGGCACCCACGGCGATCGCGGCGAACAGCCCCGACACCAGCAGCCCGGCCAGGATGGCCGCCGCGACCCCGGCCCAGGGCCCGCCCGCCGTGGCGCCGAGGGCGGCGCCCAGCGCGCCGGCGAGCATCGCCCCCTCGATGCCGAGGTTGATGACCCCGGCCCGCTCCGCGAGCATCTCCCCCAGCGCCGCGAGCAGCAGGGGCGTCGCCACCCGGACCAGGGCGGCGAGAAAGGCGGTGAAGAGGTCGCTATCCACCGGTCGCCTCCACCGTGCGGGGGGCGGCAGCGTGCCGGCGGAAGGCGTCCGACAGCAGCACGGCGATGATCATGGCCGCCTCGACCATGTAGACCGCTACCGCCGGCACGCCGGCGTCGCGCTGCATGGCGCTGGCGCCCGCCTCCAGCGCGGCGAAGAGCAGCCCGGTGGCGACTGTCCCCAGCGGGTTGAGCCGGGCCAGCAGGGCGACCGCAATCCCGGTGAACCCGTACCCGGGGGAGAGGTTCTGGAACAGCGCGTAGGTGGTCCCGGAAAGCTCGACCCCGCCGGCCAGGCCGGCCAGTCCGCCTGACAGGAGCAGAGCCCCGCCGAACACTCGGTTGACCCGCACCCCGCCCGTCACCCGGGCGGCCAGCGGGTTCTCCCCGGTGGCGCGGAGCTGGAAGCCCAGCAGGGTGCGCCGCTCGAACACCCAGAGCAGGGCCGCGAGCACCAGCGCGATCAGCAGCCCCAGGTGCAGCCGGGTGCCGCTCAGCTGCGGCAGCCGGGCTACCACCGCTATTGGATCGCTCTGCGGGTAGGTGTGCCTGGATTCCTGCAGCGGACCCTGCACCATCCAGCTCACCAGCGCCTCGGCCACGAAGTTGAGCAGCAGGGTGCTGATCACCTCGAGCACGCCGAAGCGGAGCCGGAGCACCACCGGCACCAGCGCCCAGAGCAGCCCGGCCGCGAGCCCCGCGCCCAGCACCGCGCCGATCGCCAGGGTCCGGACGGCCACCCCGCTCGAGTCTCCCGCCAGGGGAACGATCGCCAGCCCGGCCCAGGTGGCCGCCAGGGCCCCGGCATAGAACTGCCCTTCGGCGCCGATGTTGAGCGCGCCGGCGCGGAAGGCCAGGCCGATTCCCAGGCCGATGATGATCAGGGGAATCGCCCGGGGGAGGAGGGCGGAGAGGATGGCGTCGGTGGACCCGAACGGTCCGCGCCAGAGGGCGGCCAGGGCAGCGGCGGCATCGTACCCGCTGAGGGCCAGCCCGATCGCCAGCACGACCAGCCCGATGCCCAGGGCGCCCAGTCCCCACAGCACCGGTGACCATCTGCCCGCGGACCGGGCCAGCACCGCGCCGGTCATCCCGGCCGGGCGGCGAGCATCGCCCGCCCGATCTCGTCCCGGCCCGCGCCCGGCCCTGGCTCGGCCAGCACGCCGTGGGACAGCACCACGATGCGGGTGGCCACCGCCAGCAGCTCATCGAGATCCGCGAGGTGCACCACCACCGCCACGCCCTGCTCCGCCGCCTCGCGCAGGCGGCCATGAATCTCCCGGGCGGCGCGGAGGTCGAGTCCCCGGGTGGGATTCTCCGCCACCAGGACGGCGGGTTGCCGCTCCAGCGCCGCGGCGACCAGCATCCGCTGCTGATTGCCTCCGCTCAGGCTCGACGCCGGCGTTTCCGGGCCCGGCGCCCGCAGCGCGTACGCCCCCATCAGCTCGGCCGTCCGCCGGCCGGCAGCACGCCAGTCAACCCACCTGCCCGAGATCCAGGGCGCCCCGCTGCCCCGCGCCAGTACCAGGTTCTCGGTGAGCGAGAAGGGACCGATCAGCCCTTCGGTAATCCGGTCCTCCGGGATGAAGGACACCGGGCTGGCGACGGTCCGCGATCCCCGGTCCAGCGGTGACAAGCCGGCAATCGCCCGCAGCAGTTCCCGCTGCCCGTTGCCCTCCACCGCCGCCACACCGAGGATCTCTCCCGCTCGAACCACACAGCTCGCCGCGCGCAGGCCGCTCCCCCCCGCTGCCAGCGGCCGGACCACCGCATCGGACAGCGTGACGCGGGCGTCTCCTGCCGGCGGCGCGGGCGGCCGGTCGGTGGCCCGCGGGGCGTACCCCAGCATGTGGGCGGCCAGGGTCGCGGCGGTTTGGCCCGCTACCGCCCCGTGGTGCACTACGCTCCCCTGCCGGAGTACCGTCACCCGGTCGGCGATGGCGAGTGCCTCGTCCAGCTTGTGGGTGATGAGGACGGACGAGATGCCGCGGGCCCGGAAGCGGTCGAGCATCGCCAGGAGGCCCTTCACTTCATTGGGCGGCAGCACCGACGAGGGCTCGTCGAAGAGCAGGATGGCCGCGTCCGCCGCGAGGGCCTTGAGCACCTCGAGCCGCTGCTTCAGACCGGCGGAGAGGTCCTGGACCAGGGCGCCGGGGTCGAGGGCAAGGCCGGTTTCCTCGGCCAGCCGGCGCACCCGCGCCGCCACCGTCTTCGGGCTGGGGCGCCATCCCGCGGCGAGGGCGATGTTCTCCGCGACCGTGAACGCCGGGATGGAGGTGAAATGCTGGTGCACCATGCCGATGCCATGGCGCCGGGCATCGGTGGGGTTGGCCAGCCGGACCGGCTCTCCCTGGACGGTCACAACTCCCGCGTCCGGCTCCACCAGCCCGAATGCGATCTTCATCAGGGTGGACTTCCCGGCCCCGTTCTCGCCGAGCAGCGCGTGGATCTCTCCCCGGGCAAGGCCGAAGTCCACGTCGCGGAGGGCCGTGACCGGGCCGAACCGCTTGGTGATCCCCTGCAGCGAGAGCAGGGAGCTCATGGGCCGCCGCAGGCCATGGTCCTCACCGGTGTGCTACATCCCGGTGGGGTGATCGTGGAACTCCCACGGCATCTGGAAGCGGCCGGCCAGGTGCTCCGCCAGGGCCTGGACGCCGACGGTCTCGGTGGCGTAGTGGCCGGCGAAGAGGACGTTGACACCCAGTTCCATGGCGTCATGGAAATGGTGCGCCGAACCCTCCCCGGTGATGAACGTGTCGCACCCGGCCAGGTGAGCCTGCGAGATCATGCTGCCTGCGCCGCCGGTGATGATCCCCACCCGCCGGACCTCCTTGGTGCCGCCCGGCACGACGCGGACACCCTCTGGGGAAATCGCCAGGGCCACCGCGAGCACCCGCGCGAGCGCGTCGCGGTCCCGGCAACCGGGCGGCGCATCCCCCGCCACTCCCAGCGCGATGCCCTTGTAGTTCCCGAACTCCGCGGTGGAGGTCAGGCCGAGCCGCCGGGCCAGGGCCGCATTGTTGCCCACCTCAGGATGCACGTCGAGCGGAATGTGTGCCGAGTACACCGCGGCGTTCCGGGCGAAAAGCGCCTGCAGCCGGCGGTAGCGCCGGCTGGTCACCGGCTGGTTGCCATCCCAGAACAGTCCATGGTGAACCAGGAGCAGCGGGCCGGCCACGGGGCCGCTGTCCATCCCGGGGGGAGTCGGGCCCAGGCCCAGGATGGTCGCCTCGGTCGCATCCACCGCCGCTACGATGCGCGAGACCTGGCCGCTGTTCTCCACCTGCAGCCCGTTCAGGGCCGCCGCATCATCCGGGATCTCCCGGATCCGGAGGTAGCTGTCGAGGTACTCGACCACCTGGTTGAGCGGGACGTGGGGGGCGCTCATCAGGGAACCCGATCGAGATGGTGGACGTGAGGCGCTCGGCAGGCGCGACTCGCGGGACCGGGTTCACCCATGGAGAAACCGGGTCTGGAGGCCGCCGACCAGGCGTTCGGCCACCGGGGAGTACCGAACCGGGCTTGGTTCATGGAACTGAATCTGGTCGTAGCCGGCCAATTCCGCGACCAGCCGGCCGGGCGGAGCCGGGTTCTCCCGGTCGGCCAAGGAGGTGCGGAAGCCGCACGGCTGGTGCTCCTCCCTGGTCCGGGGACCAGGAGCGGGCTCAGCGATTCGCGGCGGTGACTTCGGGGTCCGCTGCGATCATCGAGTCGCGGGCCGACTCGACCCGCTGCCTGAGGCTCGCCGGCAGGGTGGCCCAGATGGCGGAGTCCGACTCGTAGCGGATCACCCCGCTCCGCAGCCCGAACGACTCGACCCTCGGGACGAAGCGGCCCTCCTGCACTTCCCGGGCAACGCTGAGGAGCGCGCGAGGCAGGTCAATCACCGCGGAACCCGGTACCCGTCCGGGCGCCAGTGCGCGCTGGTCGAGGTTTGCCCCGAACGCGTATGCGCCGGCGGATTCGCGCACCGCCTGGAACATCCCCAGCGCGGCCTGGTCCGCGTTGTGGTGGAACATGTCGGCACCGGCCTGCAGCAGCGCGAGGGTCGCTTCGCGCCCGGCCGCCACGTCGTCGAAAGTGTTGAGGTAGGTGGATCGTGGTGTGATCGAGGGTTTCACTGCCCGGGCACCGGCCACCCAAGCTTGCTCAGCCTCGCGGATTGGCGGGAGTTCGATCCCGCCGACAAACCCCAGTGATCCGGTCTCGGTCATCCCCCCGGCAACCATCCCCGCGAGGTATGAGGCTTCGTGCAGGCGGAAAATCAGCGGAGCCACGTTTCCCTGGACCCGCTCGCCGGAGGTCACGATGAAGACAGTGCGCGGGAACTGCGCCGAGACTCGTTCCGCCGGTCCCTGGAACTCGAAGCCATGCCCGAAGACCAGACTGTACCCCTGGGCGGCGTAAGTCCGGAGGGCCTCTTCCTGATCCCCGGGATTCCGAGCCTCCACATGGCTCACCACGGCACCGAGGGAGTCGCGAATCCATTCCAGACCCTTGTACGCCCCGGAGTTCCAAGCCGCATCTGCGATGGAACCGGGGGTTACGAGTCCGACCCTGAAGCCAGCGTTAGTGGAGTTGCCTTTACAACTACTGATAGCGCTTAGAAGGCAGATGGCGGCGGCGAGTCGGCGCATCAACACGATATTGTCTCGACACTATAGTGACAGTGCGGGTAATGTAACGATGTGTTCTACCCTGCTATCCACAGTTTGAAGGCACTTTTCAACGAATGTGGGAACCCGCCTGCCTCACACCACGGGAGCGGGACCCGCTTCGGACCGGGCCGAGCTGAGTGAGGCATGGCCTCCCGTCGGCTCCATGCTGATCTGGCCATTCACCACGCCGCCATCGGCGACGTGAATCCGCTGGGTGCGGATGTCCCCGTTCACCAGGGCGCCCGCCTGGATCTCCACCCGTTCGCCGGCCTGCAGGCTGCCGTGGACCTCGCCGCCAACGACAATTTCTGCCGCTGACACGTCGCCGCGGATGATGGCGCCGTGGGCGACCAGCAGCTGGCTGCCGGCGCGAACGGTCCCCTGGATTGTGCCTTCGACCTTGACCACCGCATCGCTGCCGATGTCCCCGACAATCGTGGTTCCCTGGGCGATGATCGTCAGGCCGGTGCCCTCGTGGCGGCGAGTCGGGGACTCGGGGCGGTTGGGCTGGCCGGGCTTGGAGAAGATGGCCATCAGCTTTGCTCCTTCAGGATCTTGCGCGGGTCGATCGGCAGGCCCGCGCGCCGGACTTCAAAGTGGAGGTGAGGGGCACTGGAGCGCCCCGTATTGCCGGACAACCCAAGCACATCGCCTGCTTCGACCGGCCTGCCCGCCTTGACGGTGAGCCGGGACAGGTGGCCGTACAGTGACTGATAGCCATCGGGGTGCTGGACCAGCACATAGGTGCCGTATTCCGGCTGGTCGCCGGCCTCCAGGACGGTGCCGCCTCCAGCCGCCCGGACCGGGCGGCCTACCGGGATAGCAATGTCCAGGCCGGGATGAGCCTCCCCACCAGTATTGCCCGTGCCGCCGGCGTCCGCTTGGCCGCGGGTCACATATCCGGTCTCATCCAGCGGCCAGTGCCTGGGCGCGGATGGCCCGGATTCGTACCCCTTGACCTGGCCGGCGATCCGGGCCACGACCGGCGGGGCGATCGGCAGGGTGGACCCGACCGAGACCGGATCGGGCACCAGGTCCGCGCCCAGCATGGCCCGGATCCTCTCGTAGCGCCGCTCGGCGCTGTCGAGCGCCGCCACCAGTTCGGCGATTCGCCTGTTCTCGCTCTCCAGACGGTCCACTTCCCGCACCAGGCCGGGGACCCGGGCCGCCTCCACCGCCACGGGCAGGTAGGTGGCAAGCGCCAGCCCGCCCAGCCCCAGAGCTACGGCGAACACAACCCCCAGGGTCCGCAGGAGCCAGACCGGCACACGCCATGTGCGCGAGGCCAGGGCCCCGTCGGCGTGGACCATCAGGGTCACGTGCCTCCGGGCGCCGCCAGTCATCCTGCGTAGGGCTCACCCAGGATCAATTCGAGCACCCGGGCAAGATCATCATCGGAGTAATAGCTCACCGCCACCTGACCCCGCCCCCGGCGGCGCGCGGTGACCTTGACGTCGGTGCCGAGCCGCTGCCGCAGCGCCTCCTCGATACGGCGGTGCTCCGGAGAGAGCTGCCGCCCGCGAGTGGTCCCGCGCTTTGCGGCGGGGCGTCCGCTGCGGACCTTGGCCTCGAGGTCGCGCACCGACCACCCATGGGTGGCGGCATCCTGGGCCAGCCGGGTCATCTGGGCCCGCTCCGTGAGTCCGAGCAGGGCCCGCGCGTGCCCTTCCGACAGGCGCCCGTCATCCACCATGTCGGCCACTTCAGCGGGAAGCTTGAGCAGCCGGAGGGCATTGGCCACGGTGGAGCGATCCCGCCCCACCAGCCGGGCCACTTCGGCCTGGGACAGCTTGAACTCCTCGACCAGCCGCTGGTAGCTGTTCGCTTCCTCGATGGCGGAGAGGTTGTCGCGCTGGAGGTTCTCTACCAATGCGAGGGTCAGCAGGGTCCGGTCGTCGGCGTCCTTGACGATCGCCGGGATCTTCCGCCAGCCGAGCTTGAGGGCGGCGCGCCAGCGGCGCTCCCCGGCGATGAGCTGGTAGCCGTCCAGATGGCGGCGCAGCACGATGGGCTGGAGCAACCCGGTGGTTTCGAGGGAGGACACCAACTCCTGGAACTGCGGCTCGTCCAGCCGGGCGCGCGGCTGATACGGGTTGGGGCGAATGGACGACACCGCCACCTCGAGCAGGGCCCCCTGGGCTTCGGCATCTGCCCTGGAGATCGGCCCGAGCAGCGCCTCGAGGCCGCGTCCCAGCCGCTTGGATTCGCTCACGGGCGCACCTCCGGGAGGGCCGGCTCACCGCTGACGGGCACCTGGGCCCGCCGCACCAGTTCCTGCGCCACGGCCAGGTAACTCTTGGCGCCGACCGACTGGATGTCGTAGAGCAGGATCGGCTTGCCGTAACTCGGCGCCTCGGCCAGGCGGACGTTCCTGGGGATCGGCGTCGAGAACATCCGGGCGCCGAAGTACTCCTTGGCATCAGCCGCCACCTGGCGGCACAGGTTGATGCGGGAGTCGTACATCGTCAGCAGGACCCCGTCGATCGCCAGCGAGGCGTTGAAGTTCTGCTGCACCAGCTTGATGGTGTTGAGCAGCTGGGAGATTCCCTCGAGTGCGTAGTACTCGCACTGGATCGGGATGATCACGCCATCGGCCGCGGCCAGCACGTTGAGGGTGATCAGGCCGAGCGACGGGGGACAGTCAATCAGGACGAACTCGTGGGTGGCCCGGGCGGAGTCCAGCGCCCGGCGCATCACGGTCTCGCGATGGGCGCGTTCCACCAGCTCCAGCTCGGCGCCGACGAGGTCCTGGGTGGCCGGCACGATATCGAGATACGGCAGCGCCGGATCGTTCATGAGCGCGTCGGCCAGCGGGCGCCCCTCGATGAGCACGTCGTACAGCGACAGCCGCAACTGGTCCCGCCTGAGCCCCACGCCGCTGGTGGCGTTACCCTGGGGATCCGCATCCACCAGCAGGGTCTTTCGCTCGGAGATCGCGAGCGAGGCGGCGAGATTCACGGCGGTGGTGGTCTTGCCGACCCCGCCCTTCTGGTTCGCGATCGCGATTATTCTCGCCATTGTAACACTTTATTTGACAAGTGATTACGATACTATTTGTAGTATTGGCATGTCCAACAGGCCACGGGTGAGTGTGGCACCGCAATATAAGGTGCTTCGCGTTGAAGCGAAATAACATCCGCCATGGGTGGGCGAATGGGATGACGGATGCTGCTGTTTCACGTGCAACAGGCAATGAAAAAGCGACCGCGGAAGCCGGTCGCGATGAACGTGTTGCACGTGAAACGGTCAGACTAGGCCTGGCAGCTCTCCCGGTTGCGGCGCCACTTGAGCACCTCCGTGACGAGGTTCTGGACGTCATTCGGTGTGACACCGGGAATTCGACCGGCCCTGCCGAGGTCCTCCGGGACCAGACGAGCGAACTTCTCCCGAGCCTCGAAGGAGATCGAGCCGAAGCTCTGATACGGAAGCTCGGCTGGAAGCGGGAAGTCCGCCATGGATCGCAGACGACTGACTGCCTCGCGCTCCCGGTCCAGGTATCCCTCGTACTTGAGCTCGACTTCGGCCCAGGTGACGTCCTCGATCGCACCGCTAAAGCCAGTACAGGCAAGCAGCTCCGCCAGCGCCACCCCTGGTCGGCGAGCCAGGTCGCTCAAGCGGACAGGTTCTGTCACGCCGTTACCGCCGGCCCGGGAGAGCAGAGCGTTGACCGCCTCAGGCGTCGCCGCCGTCTGGTCGGCGTGGCGGCGGATCTCCTCTTCCCGTTCCAGCCGGCGCCCCGCCGCCTCCAGTTCGCCTTCAGGGAGGGTCCCCAGCCGAGCCGAATGGGGCAGCAGGCGCCGCAGCGCGTTGTCCTGGCGGAGCAGGAGGCGATACTCCGCCCTTGAGGTGAAGAGCCGGTAGGGTTCGTCCACCCCGCGCGTCACCAGGTCGTCAATCAGCACCCCGATCATCGCCTCATCCCTGCGAAAGACTGTGGGTGAGCGCCCCAGAACCAGGCTCGCTGCGTTGATCCCCGCCACAATCCCCTGCCCCGCGGCCTCCTCGTAGCCGGTTGTCCCGTTCACCTGCCCGGCCAGGAACAGGCCCGGGAGCGACCGGGTCTCGAGGGTCGGCTGCAGCTGTGTAGGGGGGAAGTAGTCATACTCGATGGCATACCCGGCCCGGGTCATCACGACCTGCTCGAGTCCGGGGACTGCGCGCAGCATCTCGAGCTGCACCGCCTCCGGTAGCGAGGTCGAGAGCCCGTTGACGTACATCTCCTCCGTCCCCAGGCCCTCAGGCTCCAGAAAGACCTGATGGCGCTCGGCGTCCGCGAACTTGACGACCTTGTCCTCGATCGAGGGACAGTACCGAGGGCCCCTGGAGCTGATCGCGCCGCCATAGAGCGCCGACTGATCCAGGTGCCGCTCGATCACCGCCCGCACGTCAAGGCCGGCCCAAGTCAGGTAGCAGGTGAGCCGGGGAAGAACGGGCGCCTGCTCATGATAGGAGAACCAGTAAGGCGTCGGTTCACTCTCCTGCCGGGCGAGCCGAGCCAGGTCAACGCTCTCCCCGGCAATCCTCGGCGGTGTGCCAGTTTTGAAGCGTTCTATTGTAAGTCCGTGTTCTATCAGCGTTTGCGATATCTCGTCAGCCGGTGCTTCGCCCGCACGGCCCGCTGCAATCCGAACATCCGTACCAACGTGGATGCGGCCACGCAGGAAGGTTCCGGCGGTTAGCACAACGGCGGCTGCGGCAAAGGACCGCCCGTCCGCAGTCTCGATTCCCGTGACCCGCCCACCGGAAACGGCCAGCCTGGCCGCCATCCCCTCCCGGAGAACGAGGTTGGGTTCGTCCTCCAGCAAAGCCCGGACGGCCTGCCGGTACAGCACGCGGTCGCATTGCGCCCTCGGCGACCAGACCGCGGGTCCCTTGGAGCGGTTGAGCATCCGGAAATGCACCGATGCCCGGTCGGTGGCGCGAGCCATCAGGCCACCCAGCGCGTCCACCTCCCGTACCACCGTGCCCTTGGCAATCCCGCCGATCGCGGGATTGCAGGACATCTGCCCGATGGTGTCCAGGCGCTGGGTGAGCAGCAGCGTGCGAGCGCCCAGGCGCGCGGCGATCCGCGAGGCCTCCGCGCCGGCGTGCCCCCCACCAATGACGATGACGTCGAACCGCTCCATGGCGCCAAAACTAGGGGCCCGGCCACTTCCGCGACAGCCGCACCGAACTGGTGCGGCAGAGCCAGAGTGGCGGGGGCACTCTATCTTCAGGAAGTGCGGAATCCGAAGGCACCTGCCACAAACCGGGAACCATGTCCATCCAGTTCTACACTCTCGACGTGTTCACCGACCGACCGTTCGGCGGCAATCAGCTGGCGGTCTTTCCGTCTCCCGGCCACCTGGCTCCCGAGCGCATGCAGCAGATCGCACGGGAGTTCAACCTCTCGGAGACGGTGTTCGTCCTGCCGGCGGAACAGCCGGGAGCGCTGTGCCGGCTGCGGATTTTCACCCCTGGCGTGGAACTCCCCTTCGCGGGACACCCCACGGTCGGGACGGCCATTCTCCTGGTGCACCTGGGAATCGCACCGCCTGCGGAGCCGGAGTGCCGGTTCATCCTGCAGGAAGAGGTGGGCCCGATCCCGGTGACGGTACGGGCCGAGGTCGACGGGGCGCTGTTCGCGGAACTCACCGCGGCCCGGCCACCAGAGGAAGGCCCCCTGCCCCCGCCGGCCGCAGAACTGGCTCGACTGCTCGGCCTGGAGACCGCGGAGATCCTGACCAGTGGGATCGGGCCCCGAGCCTACTCCGCTGGGGTGCCGTTTCTGTTTGTGCCGCTCAGGGACAGGGCGGCGCTGGCGAGGGCCCGTCTGGACACGGCCAGGTGGGCCACGGACCTGGCAAGCCACTGGGCGCCCTCGGTGTTTCTCTTCTGCCGGGACGCCGAGACGCCCGGCGCGGCGCTTCGAGCACGGATGTTCGCGCCCGCCATGGGCATCGTCGAAGACCCGGCAACCGGAGGGGCGGCCGCAGCCCTGGCCGGCTACCTCGTGGCGGCGGAGCAACCGGCGGACGGGGTGGCCCGCTGGCTGATCGAGCAGGGGATGGAGATGGGCCGGCCGAGCCTGCTCCGGGTCGAGTCGGAGGTGAAGGGCGGCCGGGCAGTGGCGGCCCGGGTGGGAGGCCGGGCCGTGCGGATGATGGAGGGAACGCTGACGATTTAGACTGCCGGACGGCCAACGGGGCGGAGTGGCGAGAGCCGCCACCCCGCCCCCTGATGCTAGGCGGTGCGCACCCAGCGCCACAGCTCCTTCATGCTGGGCCGCTTGCCGTAGGAGAGGATGCCCACCCGGTAGATCCGTGCCGCAATCGCGACCACAACCAGGATGCCCACCAGCATCGCCCCGACCGAGGCGAGGACCTCGGCAACCGGGAGCGGTGAGAGGGCATACCGTACCGGCACCACCATCGGGGCGAACAGCGGGATGAAGCTGAACGCCCTGGCCAGGCCGCTCCCGGGGTCGTTCATCAGGGCGAAGACCGCTACCATGCCCACCGCGATGCACATCGTCACCGGCGTGTTGGCCTGCTGGGCCTCCTGCTGCGTGTTGCACATGGCCCCGACAGCGGCGTACAGCGCCGAATACAGGAAGTAGCCGAGCAGGAAGAACGCCAGGATCACCGCGACCAGGCCGCCGGAGATCGTGGGCAGGGTGACGCCGGCGGAGGCCCCGTCCAGGCCGGTGGTCTGGGGGGTAGCGCCGCCGCCCAGGGCGCTGGTCACGAAGAAGGCGGCGGCGCCCCAGATCCCGACCTGCACCAGTCCCACCGCGCCGACCCCGACCACCTTGCCGAGCAGCATCTGGAACGGGGTGAGGCTGGAGACCAGCACCTCCACGATCCGGTTGGTCTTCTCCTCGATGACGGCGCTCATCACCTGGATGCCGTAGAGGAGGAGGACGATGTACATCAGCAGGTTGACGAAATAGGCCAGAAAGAAGGTCTGCTCGCCGCTCTCCCCCGTGATCCTGCCGTTGGTCACCTTGCTGGTGGCCAGGTCGAGCCGCACGTTGGCGGCCTCGATGATGGCCGAGTCGGCGTTCTTGCGGAGCAGCCGCTCCTGCCGGAGTGCCGGCCCGATCACCCGTTCAAGCGCCCCCATGTCCCGGAAGCTCCCCACGTTGGACCCCAGGTAACCGACCCGGCCGGTCTCCACCGCCTCATCGGTAAGGCTGAGGACGCCACTCGGGGCATCGAAGGGCCCGTTCTGGAGCCCGATGTGAGCCACAAGGGAGTCGCGCAGCTGGGCCAGGCGGTCCCCGGCCCGGATGTGGGTGACGATGAAGCGCACCCGGCGGGTCTCCCCCTCGCCGATGGAGTCCCGGCCCAGCAGGACGACGACGCTGTCGCCAATGGCGCCGGTGGCGGCGTCCAGGACCACCAGCCGCTTGCTGTCCGTCTCCCGCTTGGCGAGGAGGGCCGGCAGGTACCCGAACAGGGCCATCAGGAGCGGGAACAGGAAGGTCCCGATCAGGAAGGATTTGGTCCGGACCCGCTCGATGAACTCGCGCCGGATGACGGCAAGGACCTTGTTCACCTAGGCCTCCTGGCGGGCGGCGGGCCGGGCGGCGTCGGCGCCGACCTTGGCGATGAAGATCGACTGCAGGGACGGCTCCACGATCTCGAACCGGGACAGCCCGACGTCGGCCATGACCAGGGCCTTGAGCAGCCGCTCGGGATCGGCGCCGGGGGCCAGCTCGGCCTCGGCGCTGGCACCGGCATCGTCGTAACTGGCGATCAGCGAGCGGTCGCCGAGGATTCCCCGGGCCGCCTGGGCATTGCGGGTGAAGGCCAGGGCCACGTGGCTCTTCCCGGCCTCCGCCTTCACCTCGGCCAGGGAGCCATCCACGATCTTCTCCCCCCGGGCAATGATCGCGATCCGGTCGCACATCTTCTCGGCCTGCTCCATGATGTGGGTGGAGAAGAGGACCGTGCGCCCGCTCCGGGCCACCTCGACCACGACATCGCGCATGACCTGGCTGTTGACGGGGTCCAGCCCGCTGAACGGTTCGTCGAGGATCACCAGCTCAGGGTCGTGCTGGAGGGCCCCGGCGAACTGGACCTTCTGCTGCATCCCCTTGGAGAGGTCGGAGGTCTTCCGGGCGCTCCAGTCGCCGAGCCCGAGCCGGTCCAGCCAGACCCGCGCCCGTTTCCTGGCATCCCAGCGGGAGAGCCCCTTGGCCTCGCCCAGGAAGGCGAGCTGGTCCAGGACCCGCATCTTGGGGTAGAGGCCGCGCTCCTCCGGCAGGTAGCCGATCCGGGGCGAGAGATCGCGCCCGCTGCCGGCCTCCCCGAAGAGGGTGACGGACCCTTCATCCGGGACGATGATCGAGAGCAGCATCCGGATGGTGGTGGTCTTGCCGGCGCCGTTGGGCCCCAGCAGGCCGAAGATCCCGCCCCGGGGCACCGCCAGCGAGAGGCTCCGGACGGCGGTATGACCGGCGTATCGCTTGGTGATGCGGTCAACGGCAATCACGTTCATCGTCATGGGTGTCCCAGGGGAGGTCGGCGGCCCTGTACGCCGAGCGGGCCGTGGGTGTTTCGGGGCATGCCGGATGCAGTGGATGGCGGGGAGGGGCCGGGCCGGCCCACCCCGGGCGGGCCCGGGCAGCCCGGTCCTGAGCCGGCGTTGCGGGCCCGGACTGGGCTGGCCAACCGCACGGCCGGGGCCTCTGGCCAGCCGGATATCATGTTCCTATAATAGCCCTGATGCCCTACACCATCAGCGTCAACCGAGACCTGTGCGCCAGCAACGCCGAGTGCGTCTCCCTCGCCCCGGACGTGTTCGAGCTGGACGACGAGGAGCTCTGCGTGGTGATTGATCCTGAGGGCGCCAAGGACAAGCGCATCCTCACGGCGGCAAAGGCCTGCCCGGTGGATGCCATCACCCTGATTGATGAGTCGGGCGAGCAGGTCTGGCCCTGAGCCCTAGCCGGCCCACTCCACCAGGCGCGTAATCCGGCGCACCTCTTCCGCGGGCAGCACCAGATGGCGATGGTCCGCCCGCACCCCGAACTTGAGGGTGCGGGCCATGAACTCCTCCCGGCTGATCTTGTCCCCATCGGCCCGGTGCTCGGCGGCATCGTGGAGCAGCAGCCCCTTCGGCGTCATCTCGTGGTACCGCCCCACATACAGCACCTCTGCGAGGGTCTCGACCACGACCGTCACGCCGTGCAGCTCGGCGTGTCCCGGGTGGAACACATGGCCGGTCACACGTCGCTCGTGGCGCAGTGCTTGTCGAAGGCCGCGGCCAGGTCCCTGGCGATGTCCTGGGGGGAGCGGCCCTCGATCATGTGCCGGTGCACGAAGTGCACGACCTCCCCATCCCGGAACAGTGCCATGGAGGGGCTGCTGGAGGCGTACTCGGCGAAGTACTGGCGGGCGCGGGCGGTGGCCTCGGTGTCCTGGCCGGCGAACACGGTGACCACCTGCTGGGGCCGGTTCTCGTGCTTGAGGGCCGCGGCCAGGCCGGGCCGGGCGCTGCCGGCGGCACAGCCGCAGACCGAGTTCACCATGACCAGCATGGTGCCGCGCTGGTCGCCCAGGGCGGCATCCACCTCGGCCACGGTGGTCAGCTCCCGGGCGCCCATGCGCACCATTTCATCGCGCATCGGCTGGACGAGTCGGGGATCGTAAGGCATTGCGTTTTCCTTGTGTTACTGGGGTCCTGTGTTTCTGGGAGGGGACGGGCCGCTCCCGCGACTTATTCGGTGCTCACCGGAGCGCCGCCGCCCCGGGCCAGCGCGTTCCGGAGGGCGTGCCAGGCCAGGCTGGCGCACTTGACCCGGGCGGGAAACTCCCGGACCCCGGAGAAGACCGCCAGCTTGGCGGGCAGGTCGTCGGCCGGCCCGCCCTGCCCGGTGACCATCCGGTGGAAGCTCTCGAAGACCTTGCTGGCCTCGGCGATGGTCTTCCCCTTGACCACCGTGGTCATCAGGGAGGCGGAGGCCTTGGAGATGGCGCAGCCCGAGCCCTGGAAGGTGACGTCGCTGATCCGGTCCCCATCCAGGGTGAGCCAGACCTTGAGCTGGTCCCCGCAGAGCGGGTTGTAGCCCTCGGCGCTGTGCGAGGCGCCCGGGAGCTCACGGTAGTTCCGTGGCGCCCGGTTGTGGTCCAGAATGATGCTCTGGTACAGCTCGCTGGCGCTGCTCATCCGAACACCCTCCCCACCTCGGCCAGGCCTTCCGCCAGCTGGGTCACGTCCTCCTCGGTGTTGTACACCGCGAAGGAGGCCCGGACGGTGCCCGGAATGCCGTAGCGGCGCATGAGGGGCTGGGCGCAATGATGGCTGGCGCGGACGGCCACCCCGTGGAGGTCGAGTACGGTGCCGACATCGTGCGGATGGACCCCGTCCACCACGAACGACAGCACGCTGACCCGCTCCCGCGCGGTCCCGATGAGCCGGACACCCGGAACGGCCGATACGGCTTCGGTGGCCTGGGCAAGCAGCGCGGCTTCGTGGGCCTCCGCCCCTGGCCGGTCGAGCTGGCGGATCCAGCGGGCGGCGGCAGCCATCCCCAGCACCTGGCTGATGGGAGGGGTACCGGCCTCGAACCGCGCCGGGACCGGGGCGAAGGTGGTCTCCTCGAAGGTCACCTGCTGGATCATGCCCCCGCCGCCCTGCCAGGGGGGCATCGCGTCCAAGAGCGCCTTGCGCCCCCACAGGAGGCCCACCCCGGTGGGGCCGTACATCTTGTGGGCGGACGCGGCGAAGAAATCGCAGCCCAGCGACTGCACGTCCACCGGAAGGTGGGCCACCGACTGGGCCCCATCCACTACCAGCACCGCCCCGCGCCGGTGGGCCAGATCGGCGATGGCGGCGACGGGATTCACCGTGCCAAGCACGTTGGACAGGTGAGTCACCGCCACGATGCGGGTCCGGGCGGTGATCAGTCCCGCCACGGTGGCGAGGTCCAGCTCGCCCGAATCGGTGACCGGGATGACCCGGAGCCGGGCGCCGGTCTGCCCGGCGACCAGCTGCCAGGGAACGATGTTGGAGTGATGCTCCATCTCGCTGAGGAGAATCTCGTCCCCGGGACCCAGCAGCGGGCGGGCGTAGGCCTGCGCCACCAGGTTGAGGGCGGCGGTGGTGCCCGAGGTGAAGATCACCTCGGCCGGGTCGGGCGCGTTGAGGAAGCGCTGGAGTTCCTCCCGCGCCTGGTCGTAGCGCTGGGTGGCCCGCTGGCTGAGGGTGTGGACCCCGCGGTGCACGTTGGCGTTGGCCAGCAGCGCGAAGTCGGCCTCGGCCTCCACCACCGTCCGGGGCTTCTGGGAGGTGGCGGCGTTGTCGAGATAGGCCAGCCGCCGGCCCTGGATCTCGGTCCGGAGGATCGGGAACTCGCGCCGCACGGCCCGGACGTCGAACGCGCCGGTCGCCGCGCTGACGGCCTGCGGCTGGAGCCCCTGGGCGGTCATCCCGCGTCCCGTTCGTCGAGCTGCCGCATGACGATGGCCTCCAGCCCGTCCCGCACCGCCTGGTGGGGAATCTCCTCGAGCACCTCGGCCGCGAAGGCATAGGTGAGGATCTTGCGGGCCAGCGCCCCGCCGATGCCGCGGCTCTTCAGGTAGAAGGCGGCGGTCTGGTCGAGCGCGCCGACGGTGGCGCCGTGGGTGCACTTCACGTCGTCGGCGAAGATCTCCAGCTGCGGCTTGGTGTCGATCCGGGCCTGGTCGGAGAGCAGCAGGGCGCGGTTGGTCTGCTTGGCATCGGTCTTCTGGGCGACCGGCGTGACGTAGATCTTCCCATTGAAGACCCCGTGGGCGCGATCATCGAGGATGCCCTTGTAGACCTCCCGGGTGGAGCAGTCGGGGTGGGCGTGGCGCAGGCTGGTGTGGTTGTCCACCTCCTGCCGCCCGCGGCCGGTATAGAGGCCCAGCATCTCCGCCTCGATTCCGGGCCCGTCCAGGACCACGTCCAGGTTGTTGCGGCAGAGGGCGGCCCCGAAGCTCACCGAGAACGAGACCCCCCGGCTGTCCCGTCCATGGTGCATGTGCGTCGTGCCCACGTGGAACGCGTCGGTGCTCTCCCGCTGGATCTTGGTGTGCTCGAACCGGGCGGCGTCGCCGATGACCACTTCGGTGACGGCGTTGGTGAAGTAGGTCCCGCCGCCGAGCCCCACGTAGCTCTCCAGCACGGCCGCGCGGGCCCCCTGCTCCACCACCAGCAGGTTGCGCGGGTAGATCACGGCGCCGTCGGCCCGGCCGTCGGAGAGGAAGACCGCGTGAACCGGCGGGCCGGCATCCACGCCCGCGGCCACGTGGACGTAAAGCCCGTCGCGGACGAAAGCGGTGTTGAGGGCGGTGAAGCCGCCCGCGGCCGGGCTGGCGTAGCGCCCCAGGTGCCGCTCCACCGTGGCGGCCTCGGCCCCCAGCGCGCCGGCGAGGTTCCGGACCACCACCCCAGCGGCCGGCTCCCCGGGCGAGGAGAGCCCCGGGGCGTAGCGGCCGTTGACGAACACCAGCGTGCGCACCCCCGGAATCGCGAACAGGAACGGCGCCACCTGCTCCGCCGTCACGCCGCTCACGTCCTGGGCGGCCAGCCGGAACTCGCGGCTGGTCAGCGGCCCGAGGTCGTTGAAGCGCCAGTCCTCGTCCCGGCTGTTGGGGAAGCCGGCGCGCTGGAATTCCTCCAGCCCGGCCTGGCGGAGCCCGGCCAGCCAGGGGGTCCGGGATCCGCCGTTCCGCGCGAAGGTCTCGTAGTCCTGCAGGTACCCTGCCGTCACGCCGTCACCGCCTCCTCGGTCAGCCACTCGTACCCCTTGGCCTCGAG